>NZ_JBDYQK010000020.1:0-101052 GCF_043832615.1 Klebsiella sp. KE9456 | reverse complement strand
CCGTCACGACTGGAGTCATGAAGACGCTCAAGTTCCGCTTTTTGTTGGTCAGTGATGAAGATTTTCATGGGGACAGCATGATCTCCTGTTACTGAAAAATCAAGCATCTTCAATGATCACGGGTATATATAGTCAAATAGCGGATTATATTTCTTTCGAAGTATGTCGAATGCATAATCGATACAACATTCGCTGGTGTCCTTATTGCATTCCGGATCTGGGTATAATAATCCCACGATTCAAACTGCGTACAGGATCACATTTAATCACCGAATTACGGTTCAGCATGTTGAACAAGGCGTATTTTCTACTGTTCATTGTCGATATCATTTATTCCAATAGTAAAAGGATACGATTATGGTTCGCAAAGGGTGTAATTCATTAATTCGTGCCGAGAAAATATTAACCCATATTGCATGGGTAGGCGTGGCGAGTTATATGGAATTATTAAAAGAATTCCAGTATCCCAAAAGCAGTTTGCTCAATTTATTAAATATAATGGTGGAGTGTGGTTTCTTAATTAAAAATAAAAATGGCCACTATGCGCTGGGCATCAAAAATTATGAGCTGGGCTGTCAGGCGCTGCACCGCCAGAATATCTTTGAGGTGACAAAGCGGCCAATGCAGGAACTGTCGCTGAAAAGTGGTCTGGTCTGCCACCTGGGCGCCATGGAGAGCTATTCAGCTATCTATCTTGATAAGATTGAAAGTCCGGATTCAGTGCCGACGAACAAAAGCTGGATAGGCAAAAAACTTGAATTACATATTACCGCGTTAGGTAAGGCCTTATTAGCATGGAAAACGCGGGAAGAACTGGATTATTTTTTAGACGCGCTCACTCTGACATCGCACACCAAAAATACGTTTACCGATAAGAAGTTATTTCTGGAGGAGCTGCAAAAAACACGGCTTCGGGGATGGGCCATAGATAACGAGGAATCGACCTATGGTGCGGTATGTTTAAGTATGCCGGTATTCAATATGTATAACCGGGTTAACTATGCGATCTCGCTTTCTGGCGATCCGGTGGTCTATTCAGGAAATAAGATCGATGGCTATCTGGAATTGCTCCGCAAATGCGCCGGGCAAATATCATATGGTCTGGGATACAGAAATGAAAATGAGCATTTACGAAAAGGAAACTGAGGTAATGAAAAAGTTCAGCGGTATTATTCCACCCGTATCCAGCACGTTTCACCGTGACGGAACCATTGATAAAACGGCAATGCGCGCCGTTGCCGACTTCTTGATTAATAAAGGTGTTGATGGATTGTTTTACCTGGGCACAGGTGGTGAATTCAGCCAGATGAATACCGACCAGCGTATGGCGTTCACCGAAGAGGCTGTGGCTATCGTCGGCGGGCGGGTTCCGGTATTGATTGGCGTTGGTTCGCCCTCTACGGATGAGGCGGTCAAACTGGCGCGGCATGCGGAAGCCTGCGGCGCTGATGGTGTTGTCGCTATCAATCCCTATTACTGGAAGGTTGCGTCGCGAAATCTTGACGACTATTACCAGCAGATCGCCCGTAGCGTGAAGTTACCCGTGATCCTGTATAACTTCCCGGACCTGACGGGGCAGGACTTAACCCCGGAGATAGTGAAGCGTCTGGTCCTGCAAAATGACAACATCATTGGTATCAAAGACACGATCGACAGCGTCAGCCATTTGCGCACGATGATTAACACCGTCAAGTCGGTACGTCCGGCATTCTCGGTATTTTGTGGTTATGACGATCATTTGCTCAACACTTTGCTGCTGGGCGGGGATGGCGCTATATCGGCCAGCGCTAACTTTGCTCCGGAACTCTCCGTGGGTATCTATCGCGCATGGCGCGAGGGCGATCTGGCAACCGCCGCGACCCTGAACAAAAACCTACTGCAACTGCCATCGATTTACGCTCTGGAAACGCCGTTCGTCTCGTTGATCAAATATGGCATGCAGTGCGTGGGATTACCGGTGGAAACCTGGTGTCTGCCGCCGATTCTTGAGGTGTCAGAAGAGGCCAAAGATAAAGTCCACTCGCTGCTGGTCGAGCAGGGCATTCTACCGGTTTGAGGAGAAGATCATGTCTGTTGGTAATATTTTTGTTGACGAAAGTCCTGATATTTATACGGTCAGAACACATGCCGATGGTCCTGAAGGGGAACTGCCGTTAACGCCGGAGATGCTGATTAATCGCCCAAGTGGGGATTTGTTCGGTATGACAATGAATGCCGGCATGGGCTGGGCGCCGAATGAACTGGATCGGGACGGTATTTTACTGCTCAGCACGCTGGGCGGCTTACGCGGTAAAGACGGTAAGCCCGTTGCGCTGGCACTGCACCAGGGGCACTACGAGCTGGATATCCAGATGAAAGCGGCGGCTGAAGTTATTAAGGCAAACCGCGCACTGCCCTATGCCGTGTATGTTTCCGATCCTTGTGACGGACGTACTCAGGGCACGACGGGTATGTTTGATTCGCTACCGTATCGTAATGACGCCTCAATGGTGATGCGCCGCCTGATCCGCTCTCTGCCCGATGCGAAAGCCGTTATTGGGGTGGCGAGTTGTGACAAGGGGCTTCCGGCCACCATGATGGCGCTTGCCGCACAGCACGATATCGCGACCGTGCTGGTGCCCGGTGGCGCGACGCTGCCCGCAAAAGACGGAGAAGACAACGGCAAGGTGCAGACCATCGGCGCGCGATTCGCCAATGGCGAGCTGTCGTTACAGGACGCACGCCGTGCAGGTTGCAAGGCTTGTGCTTCCTCTGGCGGCGGCTGTCAATTTCTGGGTACTGCCGGGACATCGCAGGTGGTAGCGGAAGGACTGGGGCTGGCGATCCCGCACTCTGCGCTGGCGCCTTCCGGCGAGCCAGTGTGGCAGGAGATCGCCAGAGCTTCCGCACGAGCGGCGCTGAACCTGTGTAAAAAAGGCATCACTACCCGGGAAATTCTCACCGATAAAGCGATTGAGAATGCGATGACGGTCCATGCGGCGTTTGGCGGTTCAACCAACCTGCTGTTGCACATCCCGGCAATTGCTCACCAGGCCGGTTGTCATATCCCGACCGTTGATGACTGGATCCGCATTAATAAGCGGGTGCCGAGACTGGTGAGCGTGCTACCCAATGGTCCGGTTTATCATCCGACGGTTAATGCCTTCATGGCAGGCGGGGTGCCGGAAGTAATGTTACATCTGCGCAACCTTGGATTGCTGCATGAAGACGTGATGACCGTAACCGGCAGCACACTGAAGGAAAACCTGGATTGGTGGGAGCACTCCGAACGCCGACTGCGATTCAAACAGCTTCTGCGCGAACAAGAGCAGGTTGATGCCGATGAGGTGATCATGTCGCCGCAGCGTGCGCAGGAGCGCGGCTTAACTTCAACCATTACTTTCCCGGTGGGCAATATTGCACCGGAAGGATCGGTGATCAAATCTACCGCTATCGACTCTTCGGTCATTGATGAACAGGGTATCTACTACCACAAAGGTGAGGCGAAGGTTTATCTGTCCGAGAAAAACGCGATTTATGATATCAAGCACGACAAGATTAAAGCGGGCGATATTCTGGTCATTATCGGTGTTGGGCCCTCTGGTACCGGGATGGAGGAGACCTATCAGGTCACCAGCGCCTTAAAACATCTGTCTTACGGTAAGCATGTTTCGCTGATCACCGATGCGCGTTTCTCGGGCGTTTCCACCGGTGCGTGTATCGGTCATGTCGGGCCGGAAGCGCTGGCGGGAGGCCCCATCGGTAAATTACGCACCGGAGATATTATTGAAATTAAAATTGATTGTCGCGAACTTCAGGGCGAGGTCAATTTCCTTGGAACCCGTAACGATGAAATATTACCTTCACGGGAGGAGGCTACCGCAATATTAAACGCCAGGGCCAGCCATCAGCATTTACTTCCTGATCCTGAACTGCCAGATGATACCCGGCTTTGGGCAATGCTCCAGGCTGTCAGCGGTGGGACATGGACGGGATGTGTTTATGACGTGAATAAGATCGGCACAGCCTTGCGCGATTATATAAATAAGAACTGAAAGCGAAAATAAGAACATCCAGACATCTGAATAATCCGACTACGCATCATTGATAAATTGCGTAGCTGGATTATGACGGGTCGCTACCCTATATGAGAGGACGTTATGCCACTAATTATCGTTGTGGCAGGGATTGCTTTACTCCTGCTGTTAACCATAAAAATTAAGCTTAATACGTTTGTTTCTTTAATTATTGTTTCGATTGTCGTCGCCATTGCCAGTGGGATGGAATTGAATAAAGTCGTCGCTTCGGTTGAATCGGGCCTTGGCGGGACATTGGGCCATATTGGTTTGATATTCGGCTTTGGGGTTATGCTCGGTCGCTTACTGGCCGACGCGGGTGGTGCGCAGCGAATAGCGCTGACTATGCTGAATTATTTCGGGAAAAATAAACTTGACTGGGCGGTGGTCTGCTCAGCGTTTATTGTCGGTATTGCACTTTTTTTCGAAGTCGGATTAATTCTTCTGGTTCCTATTTTATTCGCTATTGCCCGTGAGGCGAAAATATCGCCGATGTATATGTGTGTACCTATGCTTTCCGGTTTACTGGTCGCCCACGGATTTTTACCACCGCACCCTGGTCCGACAGTTATCGCCCGTGAATATGGTGCTGATGTGGGACTGGTATTGATATACGGCATCATTGTCGGTATTCCAACCTTTATTCTGTGCGGCCCGCTACTGAATAAATTCTGCCAGCGGATTATTCCTGATGCATTTAAAAAAGAGGGCAATATTGCCTCCCTCGGCGCGACCCGGCGGTTCAGCGAAAGTGAAATGCCTGGCTTCAGCATCAGTTTTCTCACTGCGATGTTGCCGGTGATCCTGATGGCGGTAGTCACCATTATCCAGATGACTCATGCCAAAAATGCCGCGGATTCGGGCATGTTCTACAACGTGTTGCTGTTCTTAGGCAACTCGACAATTGCCATGCTGATTTCACTGCTGTTCGCGATTTATACCATGGGCCTGGGCCGCGGGAAAACGATCCCTGAGCTGATGGATTCGTGCGGGAAGGCGATTGCCGGTATTGCCGGGTTGCTACTGATTATCGGCGGCGGCGGCGCATTCAAGCAGGTGCTCATTGATTCTGGTGTCGGTCAGTACATTTCTACGCTGGTCTCTGGCATGGATATCAACCCGATCCTGATGGCCTGGGGTGTGGCTGCTTTTCTGCGCATTTGTCTGGGTTCCGCCACTGTTGCGGCGATCTCTACCGCCGGGCTGGTGATCCCGTTGCTGGCGGTGCATCCCAACACTAACCTGGCATTGATCACGCTGGCGACTGGCGCGGGCTCCTGTATCTGCTCCCACGTAAACGACGCCAGCTTCTGGATGATTAAAGACTTCTTCGGCCTGACCACTAAAGAGACATTGTTATCCTGGACGCTGATGTCAACATTGTTATCTCTGTTCGGGTTGCTGTTTATTCTGCTCGCCAGCATGATGTTGTAACCGCTTCTCGCCAGTGAACCGCTCAGTTGGTTCACTGATTCTTCTGTTTCTCGCTCAGGGCTGCTATTTTTGCCCTGAGTCATCAGAACATGGTTCGCTTTCACTCAGACTCATCGCGTGTTGAGACGGATGACAAACCTGCATGAGATTCTGTGCCAGGATTTCTGTTGGAGGGATGGACGCCTGACCTTGTGAACGGCGCTCGGTGGTTTGCCCCGCCTGTCAGCATTACTTGCCAGAAACCCATCAGAGCCGGTCACTCAGGTTTGCAGTCAAATCTGTACCGCATAATTAATGAGCGTTAGCTGCTTTTTTGTTCGCATGATTAGCCATATTGGTTCCATTAATCTGGTTAATAATTCTTGGTTGAATGATATGCTTAGCATAATAACCTGCTTTTACGATCCTGCCTTGCTTTAAAACGTTATAAGCGTTTAAATTGCCCCCCTAAAGTCGCAGACAGACTGTTTTTGCGTGGTAATTCAAAAAACAATTCTATTCCACGACAATTTTGGAGCATATCCCGCTGAGTTTGCTGACAATGGCCGCTGTATCATCCCCAGAGGAAAGGTGCGGTATTTTCCCGTTTTTACAACACCACATCCACAGGCAGTAATGAATTTATGACCCATCAGTTAAAATCTCGCGACATTATGGCGTTGGGCTTTATGACCTTTGCGCTGTTCGTTGGCGCAGGCAATATTATCTTTCCTCCAATGGTTGGTTTACAGGCTGGTGAACATGTCTGGAGCGCTGCCTTTGGCTTCCTTATCACCGCCGTGGGTCTCCCGGTGCTGACGGTGGTAGCGCTGGCGAAAGTCGGTGGCGGCGTAGAAAGCCTGAGTACGCCAATCGGTAAAGTCGCCGGTATTCTGCTGGCCGTGATCTGCTATCTGGCCGTTGGTCCGTTGTTCGCCACGCCGCGTACCGCCACCGTCTCATTTGAAGTGGGGATTGCCCCGCTGACCGGCGACGGCGCGCTGCCGCTGCTGATTTACAGCGTTATCTATTTCGCGCTGGTGATCCTTGTTTCGCTCTATCCGGGCAAATTGCTGGATACCGTGGGGAATTTCCTTGCGCCGCTGAAAATTATCGCCCTGATTATTCTTGCCGTTGCGGCGATCGTCTGGCCAGCCGGGCCGCTGAGCCACGCGATGGAAGCCTACCGTATCGCGCCGTTTTCTAATGGCTTCGTCAATGGTTATCTGACAATGGACACCCTGGGGGCAATGGTCTTCGGTATTGTGATTGTCAACGCCGCGCGTTCCCGCGGCGTCACAGAAGCCCGTCTGCTGACCCGTTACACCGTCTGGGCTGGCCTGATGGCTGGCGTTGGCCTGACCCTGTTGTATCTGGCGCTGTTCCGCCTTGGGTCGGATAGCGGCACGCTGGTCGAGCAATCCGCTAACGGCGCGGCGATTCTCCACGCTTATGTACAGCACACCTTTGGCGGCGCGGGGAGTTTCCTGCTGGCGGCGCTGATCTTTATCGCCTGTCTGGTGACAGCGGTAGGTCTGACCTGCGCCTGTGCGGAGTTCTTCGCCCAGTACCTGCCATTCTCCTACCGTACGCTGGTCTTTATCCTCGGTCTGTTCTCAATGGCGGTCTCCAACCTTGGATTGAGCCACCTGATTCAGATTTCCATTCCGGTGTTGACGGCGATTTACCCGCCATGTATCGCACTGGTTGTATTAAGCTTCACCCGTGGATGGTGGCATCATTCGGCTCGCGTAATTTCTCCGGCAATGTTTATCAGCCTGATGTTTGGTATCATTGACGGCATTAAAGCGTCGGCGTTCGCCGATATTCTGCCCGCCTGGACCGCTCGTTTGCCGCTGGCAGAGCAAGGGCTGGCCTGGCTGATGCCCACCGCCGTTATGGTGATTCTGGCGGTTATCTGGGATCGCGCGGCAGGGCGTCAGGTGGTGTCCAGCGCCCACTAAACTGGCGCTTTACACCGGTGTTTAACCACGGGATTTCAGGTTCCGTGGTTTTTTGTTTTTTGGTCATGCCCTCTTGAACTTTGCTGCCGCGGAGGCGGAGGGATAAACGACATGGAACACGATGGAAAGTAGTAACAAGCTTAAGCGCGGGCTAAGTACCCGGCATATTCGTTTTATGGCGCTGGGGTCGGCAATCGGTACCGGCCTTTTCTACGGTTCGGCTGATGCGATTAAAATGGCGGGACCGAGCGTTTTGTTAGCCTATATTATCGGCGGCGTCGCGGCATACATTATTATGCGCGCGCTGGGCGAGATGTCGGTGCATAACCCGGCGGCCAGCTCATTTTCACGCTATGCGCAGGATTATCTTGGCCCGCTGGCGGGCTATATCACCGGCTGGACCTACTGTTTTGAAATTCTGATTGTCGCCATCGCTGACGTCACGGCCTTCGGTATCTATATGGGCGTCTGGTTCCCGGCGGTGCCGCACTGGGTCTGGGTGCTCAGCGTGGTGCTGATCATCTGCGCCGTTAATCTGATGAGCGTCAAGGTTTTCGGCGAACTGGAGTTCTGGTTCTCCTTCTTCAAAGTCGCCACCATTATCATCATGATCCTGGCCGGTTTCGGTATTATTATCTGGGGTATCGGTAACGGTGGTCAGCCGACCGGCATTCATAATCTGTGGAGCAACGGCGGCTTCTTCAGCAATGGCTGGCTGGGGATGGTGATGTCATTGCAGATGGTGATGTTCGCCTACGGCGGAATTGAAATCATCGGCATCACCGCCGGTGAAGCGAAGGACCCGGAGAAATCCATTCCGCGGGCCATTAACTCAGTGCCGATGCGTATTCTGGTGTTCTACGTGGGCACGCTGTTTGTGATTATGTCTATCTATCCGTGGGATCAGGTTGGCACTAACGGTAGCCCGTTCGTTTTAACCTTCCAGCATCTCGGCATTACTTTTGCCGCCAGCATCCTTAACTTTGTGGTGCTGACCGCCTCGCTGTCGGCGATTAACTCCGACGTTTTTGGCGTCGGGCGCATGCTGCATGGCATGGCGGAGCAGGGCAGCGCGCCGAAAGTGTTCGCTAAAACATCCCGTCGCGGTATTCCGTGGGTAACGGTAATGGTGATGACGATTGCGCTGCTGTTTGCGGTTTATCTGAACTACATCATGCCGGAGAACGTCTTCCTGGTGATTGCTTCGCTGGCGACTTTCGCTACCGTCTGGGTGTGGATTATGATCCTGCTGTCGCAGATCGCCTTCCGCCGTCGTTTGCCGCCGGAAGAGGCGAAGGCGCTGAAGTTTAAGGTGCCAGGTGGTGTAACGACCACGGTTATCGGGCTGTTGTTCCTCGTTTTTATCATTGCGCTGATTGGCTACCATCCGGATACCCGCATCTCACTGTATGTTGGTCTGGCGTGGATTGCCCTGTTGCTGGTTGGCTGGCAGTTTAAAACCCGCCGCGGCGGTAAGCGGGTGAAGGCGTAATCATTTTGTCCTCTCTTGCCGGATACGTTCAGGTTATCCGGCAAAGCTCTCTCCACCCCTGTCATCCTCCCCCAATAATTCTGCTGATGATGAGCCAGACGCCTGTATGCTGTGGCAAGGTGTGCCCATTCTGCGAAGCGAGGAAGAGTGATGTTGAAGGCATGGCACCTCCCTGTCGCTCCATTTATTCAGGAGCAGCAGGAACGACTGTTGATTACGTTATGGTTACGCGGCAACGATCTTCCGCGGCGGGTGACGTTACGCGCGGAAGAGGACAACGAAGAGCTGTCGTTGCCCATGCATCGCCTGCGCAAGGCGCCGCATCCGGGCGTAGTGGCCTGGCGAGGGGAAATCAACCTCGCTCACGGGCAGCCGCGTCGGCGCTATAGCTTCAAGCTGCTGTGGGCTGACCGCCAGATGTGGTTCACGCCGCAAGGATTTAATCGCTTTCCTCCGGCCCGGCTGGAGCAGTTTGCGATAGATCTCCCGGACAGCGGGCCGCAGTGGGTGGCCGATCAGGTATTTTATCAAATCTTCCCTGACCGTTTTGCCCGCAGCCGATCCCGTGAAGCCGGGCAGGGTAACGTTTATTACCATCACGCCGCCGGTCACGATATTGTGCGTAAAGCGTGGGATGAACCGCTAACCAGCGAGGCGGGCGGCTCCACCTTTTACGGCGGCGATCTCGACGGGATTAGCGAAAAGCTGTCGTACCTGAAACAGCTTGGCGTCACGGCGCTGTATCTGAATCCGGTATTTGTCGCGCCCAGCGTGCATAAATACGATACTGAAGATTACCGTCATGTTGATCCGCAGTTTGGCGGCGATGAGGCGCTGCTGCGCCTGCGGCATAACACGCAAAAGGAGGGTATGCGTCTGATCCTGGATGGCGTATTCAACCACAGCGGCGATTCTCACCCCTGGTTCGACCGCTATCAGCGTGGCAGCGGCGGCGCCTGCCATAATGCCGACTCGCAGTGGCGCGACTGGTATCATTTCTCTCCTGAAGGTGTTGCCCACAACTGGCTGGGATATCCTAGCCTGCCGAAGCTGGATTATCAGTCGACGAGTCTGGTTAATGAGATCTATGCCGGAGAAGACAGCGTGGTACGTCACTGGTTAAAATCGCCGTGGAGTATGGACGGCTGGCGGCTGGACGTGGCGCATATGCTGGGGGAAGGCGGAGGGGCGCGCAATAACTTACGCCATGTCGCCGGAATTACCCGTGCGGCAAAAGAGACGCAGCCTGACGCTTATATTGTTGGCGAGCATTTTGGCGATGCGCGCCAGTGGCTACAGGCCGATGCTGAAGATTCTGCGATGAACTATCGCGGTTTTACTTTCCCATTGTGGGGATTTCTCGCGAATACCGATATCTCTTACGAACCGCAGAAAATCGATGCGCAAACCTGCATGTCGTGGATGGAGAATTATCGCGCCGGGCTGTCGCATCAGCAGCAGTTGCGGATGTTCAATCAGCTCGATAGCCACGATACCGCGCGTTTTAAATCGCTGTTAGGTCAGGATGTCGCACGTTTGCCGTTGGCGGTGGTGTGGCTGTTTAGCTGGCCTGGCGTACCCTGTATTTATTACGGCGATGAAGTGGGCGTCGATGGCAACAACGATCCCTTTTGCCGTAAGCCCTTCCCGTGGGATCCGGCGTTGCAGGATCGCCAACTGCTGGCGCTGTATACACGCATGAGCCGGCTGCGTAAGGCGAGTCAGGCGCTACGCTATGGCGGCTGCCAGGTGATTTATGCCGAGGATAACGTCGTGGTGTTTGCGCGCGTGTATAAGCAACAGCGCGTGCTGGTGGCGATAAATCGCGGCGAAGCCTGCGAGACGGTGGTCGAGGATTCTCCTTTGCTCAATGTTAAAGGCTGGCAACTGAAAGAGGGGCACGGTACGTGGGATAATGGCGTTCTGATACTGCCTGCTATTTCTGCCAGCGTGTGGTTTAGCCGTTAATGATAGTACTGGCTCAGGGGGTCGTTGTTGAGAATGGCCTCGCGCCACCAGCGCTGAGCCAGCCCGTCATTACCGTTGCGCCAGGCCATATAGGCAATATCTTTTTCGCGGTAAGAGATGACGGTTTTTTCCAGCAGCTTGCCGCTTTCCAGCAATGGTCGGGCGATATGATACGGTAAAAAGCCGCATCCCAGTCCGCAGCATAATATCTCGATTTTGCTGGCGAAATCATCAACGCGAATTTGCTGCTGTTCGTCGAGCAGATTGCTGTTGAACGGATGACAGTAGCGGGCGCTGTCGCTGATCACTACCGAGCGATGCAGGCTCAGCTGTTTGTTGGTCAGCGGCTGAGTGGTTTGCGCCAGCGGATGCCCCGGCGCGACGACGAAAATATTGTCCATTGTGCCGAGCATCTTCCACGACCATGCTGCGGAAGTCGGTGGTTCATTGATCGCCCCAAGAATAATATCCGCGCCGTTGTGCGTAAGTTCTTCCCACGCACCGGCCAGGGTATGATGGGAAAAGTTAAGCCGGGTTTGCGGGTGCTGCGAATAGAATTTGTCGATCAGCGGCAGCAGCGCGCTAAAAGGGAAGGAGTCATCCAGAGCGATAGCCAGATCCCGCTCCCAACCGGCGCTCAGTTGCACCGCCTGTTTTTCCAGATCTCTTGCCGCATTAAGCAGCAAGCGGCCTTTTTCCAGCATCATTCTGCCGGTATCGGTAAATTTGGCCCGGTGACCGGAGCGATCCAACAGGGCGATGTTCAGATCGTTTTCCAGCTTTTGAATCATATAGCTTAGCGCGGCGGGAGTCTTAAATAACGATTCGGCGGCAGTGGCAAATGAACCATGTTTATCCAGCGCATCAAGAATTAACAGAACATCGAGGTTTAAACGCATAAGTCAACTCCCTGTATCAGAATTGTGATTCTGTTTTACTGAAAGACGGTATTCAATTCGAGTTAATAGCTGAGTATAGCTCACGATAAAATTTCGATAAATACAATGCGGTGAATAGTTAATTAAATATCCATGATTGTTTATCTTAAAAATAAATCATAAAAAAATACTTAATAACTTGTTAGAAATTACTGACTATACTCACCGCCTTTTATCAGCCAGGATTTGAACAATACCGCGGTGATGGCAGTATCTTTTTAACTTATTGATTAACAGGATATATTATGTCTATTCGTGAACTTATCGATCCCTCTAACTCTGCGCTTATTTTTATCGATCACCAGCCGCAAATGTCATTCGGTGTGGCGAACATTGACCGCCAGACGCTGAAAAATAATACGGTGGCTTTAGCTAAAACCGGGAAAATATTTGCTGTTCCGGTGATTTATACTTCTGTAGAAACGAAAAGCTTCAGCGGTTATATCTGGCCAGAATTACTGGCTGTACATCCGGAAGTGATGCCAATTGAACGTACGTCGATGAACTCCTGGGAAGATGCCGCTTTTGTTGCTGCGGTAAAAGCGACCGGGCGTAAGAAATTGATTATTTCCGCTTTGTGGACCGAAGTCTGCCTGACCTTTCCGGCTCTTATGGCGCTGGATGAAGGCTATGAAGTTTACGTCGTGACCGATACCTCTGGCGGTACCTCGGTTGATGCCCATGAGCGCGCAATTGACCGTATGGTGCAGGCCGGCGCGATACCGGTGACCTGGCAGCAGGTACTGCTTGAGTATCAGCGCGACTGGTCGCGTAAAGAAACTTATGACGCGGTGATGGACCTGGTCCGCGAACATGGCGGTGCCTATGGGATGGGCGTGGATTACGCTTATACCATGGTACACGGCGCGCCGGCGCGCAAGGGCTGAACACACGTCATCCTCAGGCGGCCTCTTGGTTAGCGTCCTTTTCCCGCCCCGGTCACTGAACTTACGCAAGCTTCCGGGGACGTACAATCTTGCCGCTCCGATGCCACCTGAATGATGTTGTGTATTGCCATTCCCCCTCAGTAAGGAACGCTTAATGGCGCAACAGAAATCGGTGACTCTGGTTATCAGTCATGTGCTCGACCCGGAGCACGGCGAACGTTATGAAGCGTGGCTGGGCAAAATTATGCCGATAGCGGCGGAATTTCCCGGTCATCTTGGCGTAAACGTTATTCGTCCGGTCGCCGGACAGAATCTATGGAGCGTCATTATTCGCTTTGACACCATTGAGCATCTTTATGCCTGGACACAGTCGGAAACCCGTCGTCAGTTGGTGGCGGAAATCGCGCCATTGCTGAGTGAAGGCGATCGGATCGAAGTGCGCACTGAACCGGCATTCTGGTTTACTCCGCCTGTCGCTAATCAGCGTCAGCCACTGCGCTGGAAGCAATTTTTCATCACTCTGCTGGTGATTTTTCCCAGCACCAATCTGGTGCCGTGGATGACCGGGATACTGTTGCCCTCGCTAAGGGGAAGCGTGCTGTTGCATCTGATCAATGATGCCTGTGTGGTCGCGCTGGTGGTCTGGCTCTGGATGCCCATCGTGACCCGTCTGTTTGCTGGCTGGCTAAAGAAAAGCTGAGCCAGACGCCTGAAGGAGCGTGTTATGTCGCAAACTGCCACACTGATCCTGACCCATGGTCAGATTCATACTCTCGATCGTCAAAACCCACTGGCCGATGCGGTCGCCATCGCTGAGGGTAAAATTATCGCCGCCGGTAGCAACGATCGGATCATGAGTTTTGCCGGGGAGGGAACACAAGTTATCGATCTCAAAGGTCATACGGTGATCCCTGGCCTGAATGATTCGCACCTGCATCTGATTCGCGGCGGGCTTAACTACAATCTGGAGCTGCGTTGGGAGGGGGTTCCCTCGCTGGCCGACGCGCTGCGGATGCTGAAAGATCAGGCCGATCGTACGCCATCGCCGCAGTGGGTTCGCGTGGTGGGCGGCTGGAGCGAATTTCAGTTTGCCGAACGGCGGATGCCGACCCTGGAGGAGCTTAACGAAGCGGCGCCGGATACCCCCGTTTTTGTCCTGCATCTTTACGATCGCGCATTGCTTAATCGCGCGGCGCTGAAGGCGGTGGGCTATACCAAAGCGACGCCCGATCCGGCGGGCGGCGAGATCGTCCGCGATGGTAATGGTAATCCAACCGGGATGCTGATCGCTAAGCCTAACGCGATGCTCCTCTACTCGGCGCTGGCGAAAGGCCCGAAGCTGCCGCTGGAATTTCAGATCAACTCAACCCGCCAGTTTATGCGCGAGCTGAATCGCCTGGGACTGACCAGCGCCATTGATGCCGGAGGCGGTTTCCAGAACTACCCGGAAGATTACGAGATAATCGAGCAACTCCACGCTAAAGCGCAGATGACCGTGCGCATCGCCTATAACCTGTTTACTCAGCGTCCGCAGCAGGAACTGGAAGACTTTGAGCGCTGGACCGATATGCTGAAGCCGGGGCAGGGAACCGACTTTTATCGCGCCAACGGCGCCGGAGAGATGCTGGTCTTCTCGGCAGCGGATTTCGAAGATTTTCTGCAGCCGCGTCCGGATCTGCCTGAGGGCATGGAAGATGAACTGGAGCGGGTGGTGCGCCATCTTGTCGAGCACCGCTGGCCGTTTCGCCTGCATGCCACCTACGATGAGTCTATCAGCCGGATGCTGGATGTGTTTGAAAAGGTGAACCGCGATATTCCGTTCAATGGTCTGCACTGGTTTTTCGATCATGCGGAGACGATCAGCGAACGCAATATTGAACGCGTCAGGGCGCTGGGCGGCGGTATTGCGGTGCAACACCGGATGGCTTTTCAGGGGGAATATTTTGTCGATCGTTACGGCAAAGAAGCGGTCAAACATACTCCTCCGGTGGCGAAAATGCTTGCGCTGGACGTTCCGGTGGGGCTGGGAACCGATGCCACCCGCGTGGCAAGCTACAATCCGTGGACCGCGCTCTACTGGCTGGTTTCCGGGCGTACCGTTGGCGGGATGGCGATGTACGACGACAGTAATCGCCTGCCGCGGGATGTGGCGCTGGAGTTGTGGACCGCGGGCAGCGCGTGGTTCTCCAGCGAGCAGGGTAAGAAAGGGCGTATCGCACCAGATCAGCTTGCTGATCTGGTCGTGCTGTCGAAGGACTATTTCCGCGTGCCGGAAGAGGAGATCAAGGGCATTGAGTCGGTGATGACGATTGTCGATGGTAACGTTGTTTATGCCGCTGGTCACTTTACACCGCTGGCGTCGCCGCCCATTCCGGTGCTGCCAGAATGGTCGCCTGTGGTGCAGGTGCCGGGTCATTACCGCTCAGCGCCGCCGGCAGCGGCGAAAATCGGCGCGATAGCCCAGATGCATCAGTGCTGTGGTAGCTGCGGGGTTCATGGGCATCGGCATGATATTGCGCGGAAATCGTCGATTCCGCTTGCGGATGCGCAGGCTTTCTGGGGCGTGCTGGGCTGCTCCTGCTTTGCGTTTTAGCGCGTAATAAACCCATCGCGGCGCGGTTCGATCCGGCTTCATCTGGCAGAGCGGGAGGCTCGCGATTACCTGTTCTGCCCTCTGGTCGCTGTTCTGGCGGCCAGTTCTGGATGCGTTCCTGTGTTCCCGCATGTTTTCCAGATGCGCCGCCCCCCTGTTTTG
The DNA here is from genome assembly GCF_043832615.1 of Klebsiella sp. KE9456. Lineage (NCBI taxonomy): Bacteria > Pseudomonadati > Pseudomonadota > Gammaproteobacteria > Enterobacterales > Enterobacteriaceae > Klebsiella > Klebsiella sp. KE9456. Next base: position 85,580 of record NZ_JBDYQK010000020.1, on the reverse strand, counting down.
AAGAAAGGGGCCTGGTGGTAAAACCACGCGGTAAAAACAAAAAAGGCCCGCATTGCGAGCCTTTTCTCCATTCGAGCCGATTACAGGCTGGAAACGTTCTCGGTCAGGTACTTAGCGACGCCTTCCGGAGAGGCGTTCATACCTTCTTTGCCTTTTTCCCACTGTGCCGGGCAAACTTCGCCGTGCTCTTCGTGGAACTGCAGCGCGTCAACCATACGCAGCATTTCGTCGATGTTACGGCCCAGTGGCAGATCGTTAACCACCTGGTGGCGAACAACGCCGTTCGCGTCGATCAGGAAAGAGCCACGCAGCGCAACACCCGCTTCCGGATGCTCAATGCCGTAGGCTTTCTGAATTTCACGCTTAACATCAGCAACCATTGCGTATTTAACCGGACCGATGCCGCCTTTATCGACAGGAGTGTTACGCCATGCGTTGTGAACGAATTCGGAGTCAAAAGAAACGCCAACCACTTCTACGCCGCGCTTCTGGAATTCTTCGTAGCGTTTGTCAAAAGCGATCAGTTCAGACGGGCATACGAAAGTGAAATCCATCGGCCAGAAGAACAGAACGGTGGCTTTACCGCTGGTGTGCTGTTTGAAGTTGAAGTTTTCAACAATTTCACCGCTACCCAGTACCGCAGCTGCTGTGAAATCCGGAGCCTGACGAGTCACCAGAACCATATGATTCTCCTGTTAATATTAAGGTTAATTGGAACGCAACGCGGGCAAGTATATGAAGAGCGCCGGTGAAACTCAACGTAACGCTGACAATTGATGAGATAGTTCTTGTCTATCGATGAGTGTTAAATGTTACCCGTTCAGAATAGTCTTTTTGGCAAAAAGCGCAATCAGAAAAGCATGGCGAATGAACCGGCAAGATGATGCCGCGCAATAATGTTCATTTATAGCTGACGCATTTTGGCCTGCGCCATCATCTGCGGATAGAAACGCCAGAACTGCTGTTCAAGCCGAACGTAGTGAGTATCCAGATCCTGCCACGAGTCGCTGAGTGCCGCGAGGCGCGGACGGCGACTGGCCATACCGTTTAGTACCCGCTGAATGAAATCCATATCCCGGTAGCGTTCAAGCCAGCGCTCTGACCAGAGGTATTCATTGAGATTAACAAAACGCGGCGGGGAGTCGGGCAGGATCTGCGCTACCTGGGTATGGGCGTAGCCGACAAACGCCGACAGCGGAAAGTCAGGAGAAAGTTGCGTCCAGTGACGTGACAGAAAATGATCCCACATGACGTCGAGCGTAATCGGCGCGACACGTCGGGTTTCGCGGCGAAACCACTCGCGCGCTTCGCGGACTTCCGGCAGGTTATCCGTCATGACATCAATGCGACGGTGCATCAGAATGCCATCCACGACCTCTGGCGGAAAGTGCGATTCCGGGTTTCCCCGGACAAAATCGGCCAGCAGATTGCCGGAAAGCGAGCTGTCAGCGAGATGGGCTAAATGTAAATGTGCAAGAAAATTCATAATACTCGCCATGCTTCAAGTTGCAGGTGTGTTGGCTTCTGAGTGACGCGTCTCATCCATGAGATTCCATGAGATTCGGCCCGTCGGCCTCATCCTTACGAGGCTAGCGCGAGCGCGGTTTAAAACGGCTGGGCGTTTTGCCCGGCAACGCGAATCATTCAGAGTATTCTAACTCTGCGGCGGGGTAAAGGTTGCAGGGAGAACGCCCGGGCACTAGACTACCCGCCTCTTTATTAAGTCTGAGTTACCGTCATGCGCGTTGCTGATTTTTCCTTTGAATTACCCGAATCCCTGATTGCCCACTATCCCATGCCTGAGCGCAGTCGTTGCCGCTTGCTGTCATTAGATGGGCCGACGGGCGCGCTGACGCACGGTACTTTCACCGATTTACTCGACAAGCTCAATCCAGGCGATCTGCTGGTCTTTAACAATACCCGCGTGATCCCGGCCCGTCTGTTTGGCCGCAAAGCCAGCGGCGGTAAGATCGAGGTGCTGGTTGAACGCATGCTTGATGATAAACGTATTCTGGCACATATTCGTGCCTCTAAAGCGCCGAAACCCGGCGCGGAACTGCTGCTTGGCGATGATGAAAGTATTAAAGCCACCATGCTGGCGCGTCACGGCGCGCTGTTTGAAGTCGAATTCAACGACCCGCGTCCGGTACTGGATATTCTGAATGCTATCGGTCATATGCCGCTGCCGCCGTATATTGATCGCCCGGATGAAGACGCGGATCGCGAATTGTATCAGACCGTCTACAGCAGCAAACCCGGCGCCGTCGCCGCGCCGACCGCCGGTCTGCACTTTGACGAGCCGTTGCTGGCGGAACTGCGTGAAAAAGGCATTGAGACGGCGTTTGTCACGCTGCATGTGGGAGCCGGTACATTCCAGCCGGTGCGGGTTGACGCTATTGAAGACCACATTATGCACTCTGAATATGCGGAGGTGCCGCAGGAAGTGGTCGACGCGGTGCTGGCGGCAAAAGCCCGCGGCAACCGGGTTATTGCGGTAGGGACAACGTCAGTACGCTCACTTGAAAGCGCGGCGCAGGCGGCGAAAAATGATCTGATTGAGCCCTTCTTCGACGAGACGCAGATTTTTATCTATCCGGGCTATCAGTACAAAGTGATCGACGCGCTGGTGACTAACTTCCATCTGCCTGAATCGACGTTGATTATGCTGGTCTCGGCGTTTGCTGGTTATCAGCACACCATGAATGCCTATAAGGCTGCGGTAGAACAAAAATATCGTTTTTTTAGCTACGGGGACGCGATGTTTATCACGTACAATCCGCAGGCTATTTTTGAGCGTCCATAAGAAGGCGATCTTGCTTGCCATTTTGACGCCTTCAGGATTTATTCGCTATGGGATCATTCCGTAGCGAGTCGTTAAACGTCAGACTGTTTTTCTGACGCAGGAGCAATAATGAAATTTGAGTTAGATACCACTGATGGGCGCGCGCGTCGCGGCCGTCTTGTGTTTGAGCGAGGCGTCGTTGAAACGCCAGCATTTATGCCTGTTGGCACCTACGGTACCGTAAAAGGAATGACGCCGGAGGAAGTTGAAGCGACCGGGGCACAAATTATTCTCGGTAATACTTTCCATCTGTGGCTGCGTCCGGGTCAGGAGATCATGAAGCTACATGGCGATCTGCACGACTTTATGCAGTGGAAAGGGCCGATCCTGACCGACTCAGGCGGTTTCCAGGTCTTCAGCCTGGGGGATATTCGTAAAATCACCGAGCAGGGCGTACACTTCCGCAATCCGATCAACGGCGATCCGATTTTTCTCGATCCGGAAAAATCGATGGAGATTCAGTACGATCTTGGATCGGACATCGTGATGATCTTCGACGAATGTACACCGTACCCGGCGGAATGGGACTATGCTAAGCGCTCGATGGAAATGTCTCTGCGCTGGGCGAAGCGCAGCCGCGACCGTTTTGACGGTCTGGGCAACAAAAACGCGCTGTTTGGCATTATTCAGGGCAGCGTTTACGAAGATTTACGCGATATCTCTGTTAAAGGTCTGGTAGAGATTGGCTTTGATGGCTACGCTGTCGGCGGTTTGGCTGTCGGCGAGCCGAAGGAAGATATGCACCGTATCCTGGAGCACGTCTGTCCGCAGATCCCGGCCGACAAACCGCGATACCTGATGGGCGTCGGTAAACCGGAAGATCTGGTTGAAGGGGTGCGCCGTGGGATCGATATGTTCGACTGCGTCATGCCGACGCGCAACGCGCGCAACGGCCACCTGTTCGTCACCGATGGCGTGGTGAAAATTCGTAACGCGAAGCATAAGAGCGATACTTCGCCGCTGGATGCAGAGTGCGATTGTTATACCTGTCGCAACTATTCACGCGCTTACTTGCATCATCTTGACCGTTGCAACGAAATATTGGGCGCGCGACTCAATACCATTCATAACCTGCGTTATTATCAGCGCTTAATGGCTGGTTTACGCAAGGCTATCGAAGAGGGTAAATTAGAGAGCTTCGTGACCGATTTTTACCAACGTCAGGGGCGAACTGTTCCACCTTTAAACGTTGACTAATTTTAATAATGAGGGAATTTCAATGAGCTTTTTTATTTCTGATGCGGTAGCGGCAACTGGCGGCGCGGCGCAGGGCAGCCCGATGTCTCTGATTCTGATGCTGGTGGTGTTTGGTCTGATTTTTTACTTCATGATCCTGCGTCCACAACAGAAACGCACCAAGGAACATAAAAACCTGATGAACTCCATCGCCAAGGGGGATGAAGTGTTGACCAACGGTGGTCTGGTTGGTCGCGTTACTAAAGTTGCTGAAAGCGGATACATCGCTATCGCGCTGAACGATACCACCGAAGTGGTTATCAAACGTGACTTCGTAGCTGCCGTTCTGCCGAAAGGCACAATGAAGGCGCTGTAATTATTCATTTTCCCTAAGGGAACTGCCGTGTTAAACCGTTATCCTTTGTGGAAGTACGTCATGCTGGTCGTCGTTATTGTCGTCGGCTTAGTCTATGCGCTTCCCAACCTGTATGGTGAGGATCCGGCTGTTCAAATCACTGGCGCGCGCGGCGTCGCCGCCAGTGAGCAAACGCTGATCCAGGTCCAGAAAACACTACAAGAAGAAAAAATTACCGCGAAGTCTGTGGCACTGGAAGAGGGCGCAATTCTCGCGCGCTTCGACACCACCGATATCCAGCTGCGCGCGCGCGAAGCGCTAATGGGCGCGCTGGGTGACAAATACGTCGTGGCGCTAAACCTTGCTCCGGCAACGCCACGCTGGCTGGCGGCCCTGTACGCCGAGCCGATGAAGCTGGGTCTTGACCTGCGGGGCGGCGTGCACTTCCTGATGGAAGTCGACATGGATACCGCGCTGAGTAAACTGCAGGAGCAGAATATCGACAGCCTGCGCAGCGAGCTGCGTGATAAAGGCATTCCTTACACCACCGTGCGTAAAGCCGATAACTACGGCCTGACCATCGCTTTTCGCGACAGCGCGGCACGCGACCAGGCTATCTCTTACCTTAGCCCGCGTCACCGCGATCTGGTTATTTCCTCCCAGGGCAGTACCGGTCTGAAGGCCGTGATGACCGATGATCGCCTGAAAGAAGCCCGCGAATATGCCGTTCAGCAGAACATCAATATCCTGCGTAACCGTGTAAACCAACTGGGCGTTGCCGAACCGCTGGTTCAGCGTCAGGGGTCTGACCGTATTGTGGTTGAGCTGCCGGGTATCCAGGATACCGCGCGCGCGAAAGAGATTTTGGGCGCAACCGCGACGCTGGAATTCCGTCTGGTTAACACCAACGTTGACAGCGCCGCAGCCGCTGCAGGCCGCGTTCCGGGCGACTCGGAAGTGAAATATACTCGTGAAGGCCAGCCGGTTGTGCTGTATAAGCGGGTGATCCTCACTGGTGACCATATCACTGACTCGACGTCGAGCATGGATGAGTTCAACCAGCCGCAGGTTAATATCTCTCTCGATAGCGCTGGCGGCAACATCATGTCTAACTTCACCAAGGACAACATCGGTAAACCGATGGCGACCCTGTTTGTGGAGTATAAAGACAGCGGTAAGAAAGATGCCAGCGGTCGTGCGATTCTGGCAAAAGAGGAAGAGGTGATTAACATCGCCAACATCCAGTCTCGCCTGGGGAATAGCTTCCGTATTACCGGCATCAGCAATGCCACCGAAGCGCGTCAGCTCTCGCTGCTGCTGCGTGCGGGCGCATTGATTGCGCCGATTCAGATTGTTGAAGAGCGTACCATTGGCCCAACTCTGGGTATGCAGAACATCAAGCAGGGCCTGGAGGCTTGTCTGGCCGGTCTGGTGGTCTCTATTCTGTTTATGATTTTCTTCTACAAGAAGTTCGGCCTGATTGCGACTTCGGCGCTGATTGCAAACCTGGTGCTGATTGTCGGCATTATGTCCCTGATTCCGGGGGCGACGCTGACCATGCCGGGGATTGCGGGGATCGTGTTAACCCTTGCGGTGGCGGTTGACGCCAACGTTCTGATTAACGAGCGTATTAAAGAAGAGCTGAGTAACGGGCGTACCGTGCAGCAGGCGATTGACGAAGGTTATCGCGGCGCGTTCAGTTCCATCTTTGACGCCAACATCACCACGCTGATTAAAGTCATCATCCTGTACGCAGTCGGTACCGGCGCCATTAAAGGGTTTGCGATTACCACCGGTATCGGTATTGCGACCTCAATGTTTACCGCTATCGTCGGCACCCGTGCCATCGTGAACCTGCTGTACGGCGGCAAGCGCGTTAAAAAGCTGTCTATCTGAGGAGTGCGTTGTGGCACAGGAATATACTGTTGAACAATTGAACCACGGCCGTAAAGTCTGGGACTTTATGCGCTGGGACTACTGGGCCTTCGGCATTTCGGGTTTTTTGCTGATTCTGTCCATCATTATCATGGGCGTGCGCGGGTTTAACTGGGGGCTTGATTTCACCGGTGGTACGGTGATTGAAATTACCCTCGAAAAACCTGTCGATATGGACCAGGTGCGCGCGTCGCTGCAGAAGGCGGGCTTTGAAGAGCCGCAGTTGCAAAACTTCGGCAGCAGTCGCGATATTATGGTGCGTATGCCGCCGGTACATGAAGCCAAAGGTAGCCAGGAGCTGGGCAGCAAAGTTGTACAGGTGATTAACGACTCAACCAGCCAGAACGCAACGGTTAAACGCATTGAGTTTGTGGGGCCGAGCGTCGGAGCAGATCTTGCTCAGACCGGCGCCCTGGCGCTGATCGCCGCGCTGGTATGCATCCTGATTTACGTCGGTTTCCGCTTTGAATGGCGTCTGGCTGCCGGGGTGGTTATCGCGCTGGCGCACGACGTGGTGATTACGATGGGCGTACTGTCGCTACTGCATGTTGAGATTGACCTGACTATCGTGGCATCGTTGATGTCGGTTATCGGTTACTCGCTTAATGACAGTATCGTGGTATCTGACCGTATTCGTGAAAACTTCCGTAAGATTCGCCGCGGTACGCCGTACGAAATCTTTAACGTGTCGTTAACACAGACGCTGCACCGTACCTTGATCACATCCGGGACCACTTTGATGGTTATCCTGATGCTGTATCTCTTTGGCGGTCCGATTCTGCAGGGCTTCTCGCTGACCATGTTGATCGGCGTCTCTATCGGTACGGCTTCTTCTATTTACGTGGCGTCCGCGCTGGCGCTGAAGCTGGGCATGAAGCGCGAGCATATGCTGCAGCAGAAAGTGGAGAAAGAAGGGGCGGATCAGCCGTCTATTCTGCCTTAATTACGCGTTCACGTTATCACTGGGATCCCGGCCATCTGGCCGGGATTTTTTATGGTTACAGCAGTGTACATCCTCGCTACGCTTTATGATGAATGGCCTTTGACATGGCGTAATGCCAGTGAATTTCTCTCTCATTCGGGGCTACTTACGTCCGTGCCTATTGGATCATAACGCTCCTGGGTTAAGCGATTTTTTACGTAAAGTACGCCGTGAAAACAGGCCATAAAAATCCAGCGGTGAACGCTAGCTTATGCATCCTCCACGGGCAATGGCGCGCGCAGAGTGTTAAACTTCCCCCTAACCCTACCTTTAACGCAGATACAGAGTCATTATGGCGATTATCCCTAAAAACTATACTCGGCTGGAAAACGGCTATCGTGAAAAGGCGCTCAAATTATTCCCATGGGTATGCGGGCGATGCTCTCGCGAATTTGTTTACTCCAACCTGCGTGAGCTGACGGTCCATCATATCGATCACGACCACACCAATAACCCGGAAGACGGCAGTAACTGGGAACTGCTATGCCTGTATTGTCACGATCATGAGCATTCGAAATATACCGAAGCGGATCAGTATGGATCGACCGTGATTGCCGGGGAGGACGCGCAGAAAGATGTCGGCGTCGCGACGCATAATCCCTTCGCTAATTTGAAAGCGATGATGGATAAAAAGAAATAAAAAAGCACCGGCGAGTGGCTCGTTCGGTGCTTTCTCTATGCCCGGCCTTATGTTGGGCGGGCGGTAAATAAACCGCTTAGAAGTTATAACCAACGACCAGGTAACCAGCCCAGCCGGTAGACTTAACCGTTTCGGATTGCCATACCGGTTGAGCGTCGTTTTCCCACTGTCCGCCGTTATGGAAATAACGCGCTACGATGGAGTAGTGCCAGTGATCGTAGTTCAGCGCCAGAATGTGGCTTGAGGCGATAGAGTTGCTGGTACGGTACTGAGAGTCGCCCAGATCGGAGCCCCAGTCAAAGTTAGTGAAGCCGATGTAGCTCAGGTTACCGCCCCACAGGTCGGTCAGCGGCACAAAGTATTTCACTTTGAAACGATAGCCATCCCACTCGTTTTCGTTATCAGCCAGGTAGTTCTGCCACTGATATTTCGCATAGACGTTCAGGGAGAGGCTCATCGGCAGGCCAGTGTCGATATCGGTACCCAGACCCATATACCAGGTGCTCTGACGACCAGACTTATTGCGGCCCATATCATAGATGTAGTTGTTGGCGAAATACCACTCTTTGAACGGGCCAAAGCTCAGGTCTGTCCCGGTCAGTTTGTCGATAGAGAAACGCGGCTCAATTTCCATAAACAGGGGAGAACCGTGGTTCCAGATCCCCTTCGCATTGGTGTTACCGCCGAAGAATACCGGGGCATCCATATAGCCGTAGAAATCGAACCAGTCTTTCTTCGCAAACGCCTCATATTCCAGGTAGGTATCGTTACGTAGCTGCGGCCCGAAACGGGTATGGTAGCTCCCCACCACGTTTACGCTTTGATGCCACCAGTCAGACAGATATTGCGGTTTGTCGTTTTCTGCCGCGCTGGCGGAGAAAGATGCGGAAAGGGCCAGAGTTGCGCCAGCTGCCAGTAATGTTTTTTTCATATTGATGCCACTGTTTAAATTAAGCCTGAAGGCGTTACAAGAATCGCCGAAGCGTTTCTGAATATTTCATATTTCTGTGGTGTATATTATATGAATCATTGCTCACAAAAATATGTGTTTTTTCATATGGTGAAGACATAAGCAATCGATTGCGTTCACATTTTTATGCATTGATTGACGAAATGCCATTAAAATTCATAAGAATTGTCAATTTCTAATGAACCTATCAGGAAATTTGTGAATGGATTCGTAAGGCGGGAAAGCGCCGGCGGTTTGTGACCGCCGGCGAAACAAGGTTACTGCATCTCTGTGGGCTGGATATCGTGGATACGGACAAAGCCGAGTTGCTCCGGGGAGACGCCGTTCAGACACAGCGGAATATTGATATCGCTCGGCGCCAGAATGCTGGCTGGCGCGTTAATGAGCTGATTTTGTACGTTGACTTCCTGATAGCTGTCGGTTGTACCGCGGATCTGCCCGAAGGCGACCGTTGCGCTAAAAGCGGGTAGCGGATCGTTGGATTCTCCCTGGATGCGCAGGGTCAGTCGGGTACTGTCGCCCTCCGGAGTGATGTTGAGCAGCGACATACGCAGGGTGCCAATCTGAGTTTTGAGCCGGGCAGGCGTTTTCGCTCCCGGCAGCAGGTAAACGCCGCTGCTTGATTTCGCATTCAGGGCGTTTTGCTGCGTGATTTCTATCGTTTGCTGATTTAGCTGGCTCATCTCTGTGCTCAGCGTACTCACGCTCTGGTTCATCTGGTGGATTTCGCTTTGCTGTGCGCAGGCGCTGAGGGTGAAAAGGCTGCCCATGAGGGCCAGTTTTAAATAACGTCTTGTCATCGTTGGGATTCCGTTAACAGAGGATGATTAATGGTAGTCTGTCCGGATAGCGCACCATAGATCCTTTATCTCAAAAGCTCTTTCTTTGTTGTCGGGTCACTTCGCGGTAAACTACCCGCCAGTTTAACTACATGTCAGGACGCGCTATGCACTGCCCTTTCTGTTTCGCCGTAGATACCAAAGTTATCGACTCTCGTCTGGTGGGCGAGGGCTCTTCCGTGCGCCGTCGTCGCCAGTGTCTGGTCTGTAATGAACGCTTTACGACGTTTGAGGTGGCGGAACTGGTGATGCCTCGGGTGGTAAAAAGCAACGATGTGCGTGAACCCTTTAATGAGGACAAACTGCGCAGCGGGATGCAAAAAGCGCTGGAGAAGCGCCCGGTCAGCGCCGATGACGTGGAAATGGCGATAAACCACATTAAAACCCACCTGCGCGGCACCGGCGAGCGCGAAGTGCCGAGCAAAATGATCGGCAATCTGGTGATGGAGCAACTGAAAAAGCTCGATAAAGTCGCCTATATCCGTTTTGCTTCCGTCTATCGTAGTTTCGAAGATATTAAAGAGTTCGGCGAAGAGATCGCCCGTCTACAGGATTAAGCCATGCAGGACGAAATGTACATGGCGCGCGCGCTTAAGCTTGCTGCGCGCGGCCGCTTCACCACGCATCCCAACCCGAATGTCGGCTGCGTGATCGTCAAAGACGGCGAGATTGTCGGCGAGGGTTTTCACTATCGCGCTGGCGAACCGCACGCGGAAGTTCATGCGCTGCGCATGGCGGGCGAAAAAGCAAAAGGGGCGACGGCTTACGTCACGCTGGAACCCTGTAGTCATCACGGGCGGACGCCGCCGTGCTGCGAAGCACTGATTGTGGCGGGCGTGGCCCGGGTGGTCGCCGCGATGCAGGACCCGAATCCGCAGGTCGCGGGGCGCGGTTTATACCGTCTGCAGCAGGAAGGCGTTGACGTCAGCCACGGGCTGATGATGAACGAGGCCGAAGCGCTGAATAAAGGCTTTCTGAAGCGGATGCGCACGGGATTCCCGTATGTCCAGCTTAAAATGGGCGCGTCGCTGGATGGCCGCACGGCGATGGCCAGCGGCGAGAGCCAGTGGATAACGTCACCGCAGGCGCGACGCGACGTGCAGCGTCTGCGCGCGCAAAGCCACGCCATCCTCACCAGCGGCGCCACGGTGCTGGCGGACGATCCGGCGCTCACGGTGCGCTGGCAGGAACTGGATGCCGATACCCAGGCGTTGTATCCGCAAGAAGACCTGCGCCAGCCTTTACGGATCGTCATCGACAGCCAGAATCGCGTGACGCCGCGGCATCGTATTGTGCAGCAGGCAGGCGAAACGCTGTTTGCCCGTACCCGCGAAGATGAACGCCAGTGGCCGGAGAACGTGCGTAGCCTGCTGGTGCCGGCGCATAACGGCCATCTTGACCTGGTTTCGCTGATGATGCTGCTGGGGAAACAGCAGATTAACTCGATTTGGGTCGAGGCCGGACCAGCGCTCGCCGGCGCGCTGTTACAGGCCGGGGTGGTGGATGAGCTTATCGTCTATATTGCGCCTAAACTGTTAGGCAACGACGCGCGGGGATTGTGCGTATTGCCGGGGCTTGAGAAACTTAGCCAGGCGCCCCATTTCAAATTCAACGAGATACGTCATGTAGGCCCGGATATTTGCCTGCATTTAGTGAATGCCTGATTTCCCCGGTCAAAAGGGAAAGCAGTGTGCCGATTATTGTGATAGAATCCGCCCCCCTTGCGGGGCCAAATGAACCCGAAGGAAGAGTATGAACATTATTGAAGCTAACGTTGCTACCCCGGACGCTCGCGTCGCCATCACCATTGCGCGTTTCAACAACTTTATCAATGACAGCCTGCTGGAGGGTGCGATTGACGCCCTGAAACGCATTGGTCAGGTAAAAGATGAAAACATTACCGTTGTTTGGGTGCCCGGCGCGTATGAGCTGCCGCTGGCGGCTGGCGCGCTGGCAAAAACCGGTAAATATGACGCGGTGATTGCGCTGGGTACCGTTATTCGGGGCGGCACTGCGCACTTTGAATATGTGGCTGGCGGAGCAAGCAATGGCCTGGCGCACGTCGCTCAGGATAGCGGCATTCCGGTAGCCTTCGGTGTTCTGACCACTGAAAGTATTGAACAAGCCATCGAACGTGCTGGTACCAAAGCCGGTAACAAAGGCGCTGAAGCCGCGCTGACCGCGCTGGAAATGATTAACGTATTGAAAGCCATTAAGGCCTGATTTTTGTAAGGGGAATTCCGTGAAACCTGCTGCTCGTCGCCGCGCTCGTGAGTGTGCTGTCCAGGCGCTTTACTCCTGGCAGTTGTCCCAGAACGACATCGCTGATGTCGAATACCAGTTCCTGGCGGAACAGGATGTGAAAGATGTGGACATTCTGTATTTCCGTGAGCTGCTGTCCGGAGTGGCGACTAACAGCGCATATCTCGACGGCCTGATGAAGCCGTACCTGTCTCGTCTGCTGGACGAGCTGGGTCAGGTGGAAAAGGCAGTGCTGCGTATCGCGCTGTTTGAACTGGCAAAGCGCAGCGATGTACCGTACAAAGTTGCGATTAACGAAGCCATCGAGCTGGCAAAAACCTTTGGCGCTGAAGATAGCCACAAGTTTGTCAACGGCGTGCTGGACAAAGCAGCCCCGGTAATTCGTCCCAACAAAAAGTAAACGCCAGGGCCGGTTTTGCAGAGTTCTGCTCTCTGCAATCCGGTCTTATTTTTTTCTTTTGCTGAGGCATAACGTATGGCATGCGGCGAATTTTCCCTGATTGCCCGTTATTTTGATCGTGTAAAAAGCGCCCGTCTTGATGTTGAAACCGGCATTGGTGACGACTGCGCACTCCTGAATATCCCCGAGAAAAAAACGCTGGCAATCAGCACCGACACTCTGGTGGCGGGAAACCATTTTTTACCTGATATCGACCCTGCCGACCTGGCTTATAAAGCGCTGGCGGTGAATTTGAGCGACCTTGCGGCAATGGGCGCTGAACCGGCGTGGTTAACGCTGGCTCTGACCCTGCCGGAAGCGGACGAAGCGTGGCTGGAGGCCTTTAGCGACAGCCTGTTTGTTCAGCTTAGCTATTATGATATGCAGCTGATTGGCGGCGATACCACTCGCGGGCCGCTGTCGATGACGCTGGGCATTCACGGCTTCGTGCCGCCGGGACGTGCGTTGAAGCGCTCCGGAGCGAAGCCGGGCGACTGGATTTATGTCACCGGGACGCCGGGGGATAGCGCTGCGGGCCTGGCGATTTTGCAGGCGCGGCTACAGGTTGAAGACGCGGCCGATGCCGATTATCTGCTGGCGCGCCATCTGCGCCCGCTACCGCGTATTCTGCAGGGCCAGGCGCTGCGCGATCTGGCAAGCTCCGCCATCGATCTTTCCGACGGCCTGATTTCCGATCTGGGGCATATTCTCAACGCCAGCGGCTGCGGCGCGCGCGTTGATCTGGATATGATGCCGTTCTCGGATGCGATGCTGCGCCAGGTTGACGCGGAGCAGGCGCTCCGCTGGGCGCTTTCCGGCGGCGAAGATTACGAGCTGTGCTTTACCGTGCCTGAACTTAACCGCGGGGCCCTGGATGTCGCTCTCGCCCATCTTGGCGCGCGTTTTACCTGTATCGGGCAGATCCTGCCGGAAAACGAAGGTCTGCACTTTACCCGCGAGGGGAAGGCGGTCACGCTGAACTTTAAGGGGTATGACCATTTTGGTGCGGAGTAAAGATGTCGCGAAAAGCCGCCTGAAGATGCGTAATCCCTGGCATCTGCTGGCGACCGGTTTTGGCAGCGGGTTAAGTCCTGTCGTGCCTGGAACCATGGGATCGCTGGCGTCGATTCCATTCTGGTATCTGATGACTTTTCTCCCCTGGCAGCTCTATTCGCTGGTGGTGATGATGAGCATCTGCATCGGCGTGTATATCTGTCACCGTACGGCGAAAGATATGGGTACCCACGATCACGGCAGTATCGTCTGGGACGAGTTTGTCGGGATGTGGATCACCCTGATGGCTTTGCCGACGCTGGACTGGCAGTGGGTTGCCGCAGGGTTTGTTATTTTCCGTATTTTTGATATGTGGAAGCCGTGGCCGATCCGCTGGTTCGATCGCAATATCCACGGCGGGATGGGCATTATGGTGGACGATATCGTCGCCGGAGTGATTTCCGCCGGGGTCCTGTACGTAATTGGCCATCACTGGCCGATAGGCCTGTTCTGACGACAACCCGGCCAGCAGGCCGGGCGTTGTGTTTACTTGAATCCCACTGTGGGATGCGGTTTATATGGCGCTTCCAGCTTTTCAATCTGCGCCGGCGTGAGGCTTAAATCGACCGCATGAAGCAGCTCATCCAGTTGTTCCTGTCTTGAGGCGCCGATAATCGGCGCGGCCACGGTCGGCTTGCTTAACAGCCAGGCCAGCGCCACCTGAGCGCGCCCGGCGTCAAGTTCTTCCGCGACTTCGGCAAGGTTTGCCGCAACTTGTTTATCGTTTTCATCCGTTGTGTTGTAGAGGGACCTACCGAATTCATCCGATACCAGACGGGCGGTGGTTTCCCCCCACGGGCGAGTCAGGCGACCGCGCGCCAGCGGGCTCCACGGCATCACCGCGACGCCTTTACGGCTACACAGCGGCAACATCTCGTTTTCCTCTTCACGATAAATCAGATTGTAGTGGTCCTGCATGGTGACGAAGCGCGCCCAGTTATTCTGCTCCTGCAACGCCAGCGCCTGGGCAAACTGCCGGGCATGCATCGACGAGGCGCCGATATAGCGCGCTTTACCCGCCTTAACGACATCGTTTAGCGCTTCCAGGGTCTCTTCAATCGGGGTGGCGTAATCCCAGCGGTGGATTTGCAGCAGATCGACATACTCCATGTTGAGACGGCGCAGGCTGTCGTCAATGGATCGCAGGATTTGCCCCCGTGACAGTCCCTGGGGCAGATCGCCCACCTGATGGTAAACCTTCGTGGCGACGATAACGGCATCGCGGCGGGCATACTCACGCAGCGCGCGACCGAGGATCTCTTCGCTGCTGCCGTCGGAATAGTTGTTCGAGGTGTCGAAAAAATTGATGCCGCCTTCAAGGGCATGCTTGATCAGCGGACGGCTGCTCTCTTCCGGTAAGGTCCAGGCGTGGTTACCGCGATCCGGTTCGCCGAACGTCATACAGCCGAGGCACAGCCGGGAAACGCGCAGATCGGTATTGCCAAGGGGAATGTAGTGCATAATGCGCTCCTGCTACGAATAAAGAATATCGTTTAAGCATAGCAGGAGCCGTGATGGGAATTATGCTAACCAGGCGTGGATTTTGGCTTCAATACCGGCGGCATCGAGGCCGAGGTCGGCATGAACCTCTTCTTGCGTTCCCTGCGGAATAAAGCAATCAGGCAGGCCAAGATTCAGCACCGGAACCATGCGGCGGCGGGACATCAGCAGCTCATTCACGCCGCTGCCCGCACCGCCCATAACGGCATTCTCTTCAAGGGTCACCAGCGCTTCATGTTCGGCGGCCAGTTGCAGGATCAGCGCGTCATCCAGCGGTTTGGCAAAACGCATATCCACCAGAGTGGCATCAAGCTTTTCCGCTACTTTTGCGGCTTGCGGCAGCAGCGTGCCGAAATTAAGCATGGCGATCTTCTTACCTTCGCGTTTCACCACCCCTTTACCGATAGCCAGCGAAGACAGCGGTTCAAATGCCGCGCCGGTACCTGAACCGCGCGGGTAGCGCACGGCGCTCGGGCCATCGTTGTAGTGATAGCCGGTATACAGCATCTGGCGACATTCGTTCTCATCGCTCGGGGTCATGATAACCATATCCGGGATACAGCGCAGGAAGGAGATATCAAACGCGCCCTGATGGGTCTGCCCATCGGCGCCGACGATCCCCGCACGGTCGATGGCGAAAAGCACCGGTAGCTTCTGGATCGCGACATCGTGAATCACCTGGTCATAGGCGCGCTGCAGGAAGGTGGAGTAAATCGCCACCACCGGCTTGTAGCCGCCAATCGCCAGCCCGGCGGCAAAAGTCACCGCATGCTGCTCGGCGATAGCGACGTCGAAATACTGGTCAGGATATTTTTTCGAGAACTCGACCATCCCGGAGCCTTCGCGCATCGCCGGGGTGATGGCCATTAATTTGTCATCTTTCGCGGCGGTTTCGCACAGCCAGTCGCCGAAGATTTTTGAGTAAGTAGGCAGACCGCCGCTGCTTTTGGGCAGCACGCCGCTGGTGTGGTCGAATTTCGGCACCGCATGGAAGGTAATCGGGTCTTTTTCGGCGGGCTCATAGCCGCGGCCTTTTTTGGTCATAATATGCAGGAACTGGGGTCCTTTCAGATCGCGCATATTCTTCAGCGTATTAACCAGGCCGATAACATCGTGGCCATCCACCGGCCCAATGTAGTTAAAGCCCAGCTCTTCAAACAGCGTTCCCGGTACCACCATGCCTTTGAGATGTTCTTCGGTGCGTTTGAGCAACTCTTTGATGGGCGGTACGCCTGAAAAGACCTTTTTGCCGCCTTCACGCAGTGTGGAATAAAGCTTGCCGGAGAGCAGTTGCGCCAGATGGTTGTTTAGCGCCCCGACATTTTCGGAGATCGACATTTCATTGTCATTGAGGACCACCAACAGGTCGGGTTTGATGTCGCCCGCGTGGTTCATCGCTTCAAATGCCATCCCGGCGGTTATTGCCCCATCGCCGATAACGCAGACCGCGCGGCGCTGCTTATCTTCTTTGGCCGCGGCGATCGCAATCCCAATCCCGGCGGAGATGGAGGTTGAAGAGTGACCAACGCTCAGTACGTCATACTCGCTTTCTCCGCGCCACGGGAAAGGATGAAGCCCGCCTTTCTGGCGGATGGTGCCGATTTGGTCGCGGCGACCGGTCAGAATTTTATGCGGGTATGCCTGATGGCCCACGTCCCAGATCAGGCGATCAAACGGCGTGTTATAGACGTAATGTAGCGCCACAGTGAGCTCTACTGTACCGAGGCCGGAGGCAAAGTGCCCGCTGGAACGGCTGACGCTGTCCAGCAGATAACGCCGTAGTTCATCGCACAGTTTTGGCAGACTATCTTTTGGCAACAGACGCAACTCCTGGGTGGAATCCACCAGCGCCAGGGTCGGGTATTTGGCAATATCAAAACTCATCAGAGACTCATTTATTGTTTATTTATCGCGCTGAATTATGTAATTCGCGAGCGCGTTCAGCGCCGTGATATCCAGAGATTGCGCGGCCAGTTCATTTAGCGACTGGCGAGCATCAGTAATCAGATCATGGGCTTTTTTCCGGGCTTGCTCAAGTCCCAGAAGGGCGGGGTAGGTGCTTTTGCCCAACTGCTGGTCGGCTCCCTGACGTTTGCCGAGTGTCGCAGTATCCCCTACTACATCAAGAATGTCATCCTGGACCTGGAAAGCCAGACCGATATTTTCCGCATAGCGGTCAAGGGCGGGCAGCGCTTTACGCCCCGCATCCCCCGCGCTCAATGCTCCCAGTCGCACCGCCGCGCGGATGAGCGCCCCGGTCTTGTGGCGATGAATACGCTCCAGCGCCTGCAGATCAACCTGCTGACCTTCCGCCTGCAGATCCAGCGCCTGACCGCCGCACATACCGGCGATGCCGCTGGCCTGCGCCAGTTCAGAAATCATCGCCAGACGATCGCGATCCGGCACTTCCGGCATGGAGGCATCACTCAGTATAGAAAACGCCAGCGTTTGCAGGGCGTCTCCGGCAAGAATAGCGTTCGCTTCGCCGAATTTAATATGGCAGGTCGGCTGGCCGCGGCGTAAATCGTCATCATCCATCGCCGGCAGATCGTCGTGTATCAGCGAATAAGCATGAATGCACTCAACGGCGGCGGCGGGGGCGTCCAGCGTGGAACGACTGACGCCAAACATGTCGCCGGTGGCATAAACCAGAAACGGGCGCAGGCGTTTGCCGCCCAAGAGTGCGCCATATTGCATGGCTTCGACCAGCGGAGTGTTCTGAAAAGGCTGAGGCGCGATAAAGCGACGAAGGGCATCGTTGGCTTGTTCAACACAAGCCTGTAGCTGTTGGGGAAAGTCCATTTATTCAGCGTCCGGCGTAAAAGATGTAAGCGGCGCGTCTTCGCTATCCGCCAGCAGAATTTGTACGCGCTGCTCTGCCTGCTGCAGTTTGGCCTGCCCCTGGCGCGCCAGCTGTATTCCGCGCTCAAATTCCCCGAGCGCTTCTTCTAACGGCAGTGAGCCGCTTTCCAGACGATTAACAATCTGTTCCAGCTCGCTCAGGGCGGTTTCAAAACTGGCCGGGGCCTCATTTTTCTTTGGCATAGTGAATATAGACTCTTGTCATGTCTTAATAGCGATCAATATGGTAACGAAGTCGCGCGGTTAATCAAATAACGCGCAATGCCAGGTGAAAAGCGCCCAATAGTGGTATACTCCGCGCCCTGGATGCAGACGCCGATCGCGCCTGTACAACTTTTTATGCTTAAAAGCCCACCGGGCTTGCTAACGAACTATTGTCGCTATGAAGTTTATCATTAAATTGTTCCCGGAAATCACCATCAAAAGCCAATCTGTGCGATTGCGCTTCATTAAAATCTTAACCGGGAACATTCGTAACGTTCTCAAGAACTATGATGAGACGCTTGCCGTCGTTCGTCACTGGGACCATATCGAAGTCCGGGCGAAAGATGAAAATCAGCGCCCGGCTATCCGCGACGCGCTGACCCGCATTCCCGGTATTCACCATATTCTGGAAGTTGAAGATGTTCCTTTTACTTCCCTGCACGACATTTTCGAACAGACTCTGCCGCTATGGCGTGAAACGCTGGAAGGCAAAAGTTTCTGCGTGCGCGTTAAGCGTCGCGGTAAGCATGAGTTTACCTCTATTGAAGTAGAACGCTACGTCGGCGGCGGTTTAAACCAGCATATTGAAACGGCGCGGGTGAAGCTGACCAACCCGGATGTGACGGTCAACCTTGAGATCGAAAACGATCGTCTGCTGCTGGTGAAAGGGCGCTACGAAGGTATTGGCGGTTTCCCGATCGGTACTCAGGAAGATGTCCTGTCACTGATTTCCGGCGGTTTCGATTCCGGCGTCTCCAGCTATATGCTGATGCGTCGCGGCTGCCGCGTGCATTACTGTTTCTTCAACCTTGGCGGCGCGGCGCATGAAATCGGCGTGCGTCAGGTGGCGCATTACCTGTGGAATCGCTTCGGTAGTTCTCATCGTGTCCGTTTTGTGGCGATTAACTTTGAACCGGTGGTTGGTGAAATTCTTGAGAAAGTCGATGACGGCCAGATGGGCGTGGTGCTCAAGCGTATGATGGTCCGCGCGGCGTCAAAAGTTGCCGAGCGCTACGGCGTGCAGGCGCTGGTGACTGGCGAGGCCTTAGGCCAGGTCTCCAGTCAGACGCTGACCAACCTGCGCCTGATCGACAACGTTTCGGATACGCTGATTCTGCGTCCGCTGATTTCGCACGATAAAGAGCACATTATTAATCTGGCGCGCGAAATCGGCACCGAAGATTTTGCCCGCACCATGCCCGAATATTGCGGCGTTATTTCGAAAAGTCCGACGGTGAAAGCGGTGAAGGCCAGGATCGAGGCGGAAGAAGAGCATTTCGATTTCAGTATCCTTGATAAAGTGGTGGCGGAAGCGAATAACATTGATATTCGCGATATCGCTCAGCAGACCGGGCAGGACGTGGTGGAAGTGGAGACCGTCAGCGGTTTCGGCCCCGATGACATGATCCTCGATATCCGTTCTGTTGATGAACAGGACGATAAGCCGCTGAAGGTGGACGGCGTGGAGGTGGTTTCTCTGCCGTTCTATAAGCTGAGCACCAAATTTGGCGATCTCGACCAGAGTAAAACCTGGCTGTTGTGGTGCGAGCGCGGCGTGATGAGCCGTCTGCAGGCGCTGTATCTGCGCGAGCAGGGCTTTGACAACGTGAAGGTGTATCGCCCTTAGTTTTTTGCATCAAGGCGCAAACATGAAAAACGGCAATCCTGGGTTGCCGTTTTGCGTCTATTCATAGTAGTTATAAATACCCGCCGCCATCACCAGTTGTGAAGCGACGTCGTGCGCTTTTTCGCGCCCAACCAGCAGATCGATTATCTTCAAGGCGAAATCAATTGCTGTTCCCGGCCCCTGACTGGTGAGCAGTTTTACGCGAGGGTCCCATACCACACGTTTATCCAGCCACTGTTCGGCGGGGATTTTGTCTTTCAATGCCGGGAAGCCGGTCATATTGCCGATGGGGAAGATAGCGTGCGGAACGAGCACCGTGGCGGCCGCTGCACAAATCGCGGCGACAATACGCCCGGAACGGTGGAACTGCTTAACGGTTTCGACCAGCAGCGGGCTGTCGCGGAAGCACTCTGCCCCCTTAATGCCGCCGGGTAAAACGATGATATCGAAATCGCCGTCGGCCACGTCAACCAGCGGCGCATCGGCCAGCAGCCTGACGCCGCGTGAGCAGACGATGGTCAGATCGCCATCGCTGGCGACGCTCGCCGTGGTGACCCTGATGCCGCCGCGAACGAGTAAATCAATGGTGGTGACTGCTTCGGTCTCTTCGCTACCAGGGGCGAGGCAAATCAGTGCCGACGCGCTCATATTCATTCTCCTTATGCTTTACCAGTTCAAACAGACGGGTATTTTCCGGTACGGCGATGCCGTGGGCGCGAGCGCGTTTTAACAGAAAACCAGTGATATAGTCGATTTCCGTATGGCGCTGGGCGAGAATATCCTGCAGCATAGAAGAGGTATTTTCTGCCGTACTTTCAATAACCTGATGAACATAGAATAACAGGTTTTCCGGCGAGGTATGCATTCCCTCGCGCTCCATAACCGCCGCAACCTCATAACAAATCGCGGCGACCTCCTGCGGGTATGCGCGTAACTCGCCGTTCCGGCAATTTTTCAACGCCGTCAGCGGGTTAATCACGCAGTTCACCGCCAGCTTACTCCAGATTGCGGGATAGATATTGTTATGCCAGGCAACGTCGGGCAACACGCGCTGCAGAACATCGGCGAGATAGCTGTAGTCCTGCGGATAGTTTTTTGCCGGGCCAATATGGCTGGTACCGTTGGCGACATGGATGATGACGTTGCCGTCGCGACGGGCCGCCTGGGTTGTCGAAGCCATCAGCAACGGCTGTTTGATGGTTTTAAGTTCATCCACAGTGCCCATGCCATTATGCATTAACAGAACCGGCGATGATGCGGGCAGGGCGGCGCTGAGATTTTTCACTGCGTTAGAAACCTGCCAGGCTTTTAGCGTCACCAGCAACAGGTCGCTGCTGGCGAGGAATTCAGGATCGTTAGCGGTGAAGGATTCGTTAAACACGCTACCGTCGGTTTCAATCACATTAACGCTGCAGAATGGTTGAGGGACGCGTAGCCAGCCCTGGACTTCATGTCCGTGTTTGTACAGCGCAGTTAGCCATAACTGTCCCAGTGCACCGCATCCGAGTACGGTTACTTTCATTATTCCTCCTCACCTGTAAGTGCTGCATCAGGTGTTCATGGCTAAAGTATAGCGTTATCAGTTATCCTCTCGGGATAACAAGTTGAGTTATGTTGCGTTGCAGGTATTATGCAACGCAAAAGAAACGGAAGGAGAGGAAAAGATGCCATCTTTCGATATTGTCTCTGAAGTCGATCTTCAGGAAGTTCGAAACGCCGTAGAGAACGCGGGCCGTGAGGTTGAATCGCGTTTTGATTTTCGTAACGTTGAAGCGAGCTTTGAACTGAACGAAAAAAACGAGACCATCAAGGTCCTCAGCGAGTCTGATTTTCAGGTTAACCAGCTATTGGATATCCTGCGCGCCAAGCTGCTGAAACGCGGCATTGAAGGCAGCTCAATCGAGGTGCCGGATGAGTTTGTGCACAGCGGTAAAACCTGGTTTGTCGATGCAAAGCTGAAGCAAGGGATTGAGAGCGCGACGCAGAAGAAAATCGTCAAGCTTATTAAGGACAGCAAGCTGAAAGTACAGGCACAGATTCAAGGGGAAGAAATTCGCGTTACCGGTAAGTCTCGCGACGATCTGCAGTCGGTTATGGCGCTGGTGCGCGGCGGTGATTTAGGCCAGCCGTTCCAGTTCAAAAACTTCCGCGATTAAGCGCGCGGGAGCCTTTGCAGGATTGATATTACTATAAAAGCGGGTTAACCCCGCTTCAGATTGCTGACAAAGTGCGTTTTTCCGGAATTGCCCGGCGGCGCTTCGCTTGCGCGGGCCTACGAAAAACCCATAACATATATGATATTATTGATTTTATATGCCGGGTGGCGGCTGACGCCTGACCCGGCCTGCAAATGCTGACTGCCGTTTTCTATTGGTTCACGCTAACCTGCGATGAACCTTTTTTATACCCCTTTGATAGCCTGCTCAATCTCAAAGCGGTTAGTGATCTTACTGTCTATTTTGATGTAGACCGAACGCTCTTCAGCAATCACCAGCACCTCTTTTACGCCCTCTTTGGCCTGTAAACGTTCCTGTAATATCACATCCGCAGCGACATCATCGGGGATCTCGACCCGCAGGCTGCTGACGTACGGTGGTTCACTCATGGTGCTGGCCACCAGTAGCCACAGCATTGCCAGCAGCGCGCCAAGCAGGAACACGGTTTGTGCGTCAAAGAAGCCATCCACCCAGCCGCCAATAGCTCCGCCAATCGCCACGCCGAGGAACTGGCTGGTGGAGTAAACCCCCATTGCGGTGCCTTTGTAACCGGCCGGTGATTCTTTACTGATTAACGATGGCAACAGCGCTTCCAGCAGATTAAACGCGAGGAAGAACAATTGCACGCCCGCCACCAGTTCCCAGAAGTAGCCCCCGGCACCCCAGAGCACGATCTCAGCAATCAGCAGGATCGCAACGCACAGCAGGAAAACGCGTTTCATTTTGCGCTTTACTTCGGCGTAGATAATAAACGGCACCACGGCGATGAAGGAGACCACCATGGTGACCAGATAGATTTTCCAGTGTTCGGCGGCGGGAAAACCGGCGGCCTCAAGCTGTCCCGGCAGGGCGACGAAGGTGGACATCAGCATGGTATGCAGACACATAATGCCGAAGTTGAGTCTTAGCAGTCTGGGTTCAGCAAGCACTTTACTGAAGCAGCCTTTTACCATCCCGGACTCACGATTCAGTACGTGATGACGGCTGTTTGGCACCACCCATAGCGTGAGCAGAATGCCGAGCGTTGCCAGAGCGGCAATCATCCAGAAGAGCGCATGCAGGCCCAACTGATGGGTCACTATGGGGCCGAGAACCATCGCGATAGCAAAGGTGATGCCAAAACTGACGCCAATAAAGGCCATGGCTTTCGTGCGATTCTGTTCACGTGTTAAATCGGAAAGCAGCGCCATTACCGCCGCGGCAATCGCCCCGGAGCCTTGCAGCGCACGGCCCAGAATAATGCCCCAGATAGCGTCGGAAAGGGCGGCGATAACGCTGCCGAGAATAAAGATTAACAGACCGCCGACTATCAGCGGTTTGCGCCCGATCCTGTCAGAAAGCAGGCCGAAAGGGATCTGAAATATTGCCTGGGCCAGCCCGTAAATGCCAATTGCCAGACCGATGAGCGCTTCACTGGCGCCTTGTAACGCCATGCCATAGGTGGTCAGAACCGGCAGGACCATAAACATGCCGAGCATACGCAGAGAGAATACGGCCCCCAAACCCCAGGTCGCGCGCAGTTCGCCTGGCGTCATTTTGTTATCGTTCATTACTACCTCAATATAAAAATTGCGACTAGTGTAGTGGTGGTAGCATGAAGCGTAAATAAATGTTTGTTTAACAGATATTACGACAGTGTTGCATGATGAGGGGAGGCGGTAATCGCCGGACGGTCTGCCAGCGGCACCGATGCGGGTCAGACGCAACGGCGAGGATGAATGACGGATAACGGGTCAGCCCAATCTGAAACCACCGGGGGCTCCGGTGGTTTTTGTCCTGGTTCCGCGCGGTTAATTTATGGCGCGCTCCTGATTGCCGCCGCCGGGGATGCGGATTTTTTCGTCGCATCGGCGGCAAAAATACTTTTAGCCACCAGCCCGGCGACGGTGATCGCGGCGGGAATGCCAAGGATCAGGAAAACGCTTTCGAAGCGGAGGTTCAGCGCCAGCATTTCAGCCCCGGCAAAGGCGCTGAGGATGGCCCCCATCCGACCAACCCCATGCATCCAACTGGAGCCAGTGGCCCGCGCTTCTGTGGGATAATAGCGGGCGGAGAGCGCGTTCATACCCGTATTTGCGCCGTTTAAACAGGCACCGCTGATAAATGCCAGCAGGCAAATGAGCGCAAAGCTTGCCGCCGCATAGCCCATCGCCATCGTAAACAGGCCGCCCACCGCGTAAATAAACCCAAGTGCCCGATGCGGGTTGATTCGGTCCATCAGCCAGCCAGCGAACAGCGAACCAATAGTTCCGCCCGCCTGGTACATTGCCGTCATCACCGCCGCCTGGCTGACCGTCAGGCCCACCTCTTTAACCAGCGTCGGTAGCCAGCTACCGAGGAGATAAACCAAAAAAAGCCCCATAAAGTAAACCAGCCATAGCATCAGCGAACCGAAGCGATACTGGCGGGAGAGCACGATGCGCATCGCATTGGTACTGGCGGGCTGTACCGGGAGGCTGAATTCGGCATTATCGGCGATTTGTCCGGGATAGAGGCGCCGCAAAATCTTGCGAATGCGTTCGGCTGGCGCTCGCTTAACCACCAGAAAGCGCACTGATTCGGGCAACAGCCAGATGAGTAGCGGCGCGAACAACAGCGGGAGAATACCGCCGAGCAGCATCAGTGAATGCCAGCCAAATTTCGGGATCAGCCATGATGCGGAGAAACCGCCTGCCGCCGCGCCAAAGGTGAAACCACAAAAAATAATCGTAATCAGAAACGAACGCTGGCGCTCGGGGGCGTACTCCGATACCAGAGTGCCGATATTCGGCATCGCGGCGCCTAATCCCAGCCCGGTCATAAAGCGAAAGAACACCATCTGTTCGATATTGTGTGAAAGCGCAGTGGCGATGGTCCAGAAGCCGAAGAAAAAGACGCTGTTGATGATAATTTTTTTCCGCCCCAGCCAGTCGGCGAGCGGCCCGGAGAAAATGGCGCCCAGCGCGAGGCCGATCAGCGCCGCGCTAATCACGAAGCCAAGTTCGTGATTGCTTACTCCCCACTCCTGTTTTAACGCCGGGGCGATAAAACCCATGATGGCGATATCAAAACCGTCCAGCGCGATCACGCAAAAACCTAAAAACACCACCAGTTTCTGGAATCGGCTGAGCGGATTGGCGTTGATTAACTCCCGAACGTCAAGGCGATGAGTCTGTGTCATTAGCCTCTCCTTATGCGCAAGGGCGCAGATAGGACTGCGCGGCGTTAAACAGCAGTTGCGCGCGAGTCAGCGGCGGCAACGCGCCACGTTCTCCGCTCAGTGGAACCTCGATCGAGACCGGCAGCATGGGCGGAAGCGCCGCCATCAGGCCATGCAGATCGAGCCCGCCTTCGCCGGGCACCTTACGTGCGGCGCGGGCCTGGTAAATCAGTTCCTGTTCATCAGCGGGCATGAGCGGCGAGGCATCACAAAGTTGCATATAGTTGAGGCTATTTTGGGGCAGTTCAGCGAGCGTCGAAAGCGACTCGCCAGCCCGCCAGAAGTGGATCGCGTCGATCAAAATACCGATATCTGAGCGGCCGCTGGCGTCGATCAGCGCCCGGGCATCGGCGATGGTGCGCAGGTGAGTCCAGGGCATGGGTTCCAGGTTCATGGTTAAGTCATACTCCCGACCGGCTTCGGCAAGGCGGGCGAGATTTTCCGCGCTGCGCGCGAGGTTTTCATCGTTTCCGGCGACCAGTACCTGTTTGGCCCCCAGGCGCGTAGCGGTGTCGAAGAACCGCTGCAGACGGGCGTTCAATGAAAAATCCGGCGTCAGGCGGACGATCTCAACGTCTGAGACGCCAATACCGGTTTCCTTCAGCGCCGCCAGGGTATCACGGACGGTGGCGGTATCGCCGAGCATGTCATAATCCGGGTCGGACGGTGTTGCGGGGAGCAGGCGCAGGCCTACGTGGCTGTAACCGGTTTGTGCCGCGATCCGCACCTGTTCCGGCGGAGGGACGTCGAGTAGGGTAAGCGCAGCGAGTGACAGGGTACGCATGTTCATAATGGACTCCAGTACAGTTGCAGGTGGTTGTTGTTATGTGTATCGCCGTCCCTGGTAAAATCTTTTTAATGCATTGTTTTATTAATGCTTTCCGTTAATTTTTTTCCGACCAGATAGCCAAAGGTCATCGCTGGCCCAAGCGTGATGCCGCCGCTGGGATAGAATCCCCGCATCACGCTCGACATATCGTTACCGATGGCGTAAAGGCCCGGAATCGGCTGTTGCCGGGCATCCAGCACGTGGGCGCAGTCATCGGTTTGTAGTCCGCTAAAGGAACCTAAAGAGCCGGGAAGAATGCGCACGGCATAAAAAGGCGCATCGCTGAGTTTTCCCAGCGTGGGGTGGCCTGAGCTGCTGGCATCGCCCTGGGCGCGGTTATAGGCCGATGCGCCGCGCTGAAAGTCTGTGTCTTCGCCCTTGTCGGCAAAGCCGTTAAAGCGGGCGATGGTTTCCACCAGCTGTTGCGGATTGATTGCGCATTTTTCCGCCAGTGCTTTCAGCGTTTCGCCGGTGTGCAGATAGCCGGTCCGTCGCCAGGCCTCCGGGGTAAAAGGGAAGGGGCGGGCATGGCCTAATCCATACCGCCGCAGCGCCCGACTATCGGCAATCAGCCATGCTTGCGGCGTTTCGCCGGGTGGCGTCGCTTTAAGCAGCGCGGCGATAAAATCGTGATAGGAGTCGGCTTCATTGGTGAAGCGTTTGCCGTTGGGCAACACGGCAATAAAGCCGGGTTTCGCGCGTTCCACCAGGTGCGGGAACACCAGTTGCAGCCCGCTGGCGAGGGTGACGCGCGAGACCGGCGCCCAGGCCATGGGGTGTCTGAGCGAGGTATCAAACTGGCCGCCGACCGATTCGCCGAGCCGAATACCGTCGCCCTGATTGCCCGGGGGCGCCGCGGAGAAGTGTCCATAGCCGCTGGCGGCGTGCGGCACATTTTCCGCCAGCCGTTGTCTGTCGTGAGGAAAGCCGCCGCAGGCAAGGATCACCGCCCCGGAGCGGACATGTATCTCGCCGCCATCGCAGTGCAATATCGCCCCTTCAACGCGGTTGTCGGCGGTGAGCAGGCGTTGTACCGGCGCGTTAAGCTGAAAGTTAACCCCTGCGTCCAGCGCCGAACGTAGCAGGCGGGCGACCAGCGC
This sequence comes from Klebsiella sp. KE9456, assembly GCF_043832615.1. Lineage (NCBI taxonomy): Bacteria > Pseudomonadati > Pseudomonadota > Gammaproteobacteria > Enterobacterales > Enterobacteriaceae > Klebsiella > Klebsiella sp. KE9456. The sequence continues at coordinate 58,550 of NZ_JBDYQK010000020.1, read as the reverse complement.
ATTGCCGTTCACCAGGTGCTGTCCGCGTCCGGCGCGCAGACGCTGCCAGCCGTGACGTAGCAGGCGACGGGTCGCATACAGCGCCGAGCGCGGTGAACGGGTGGCGTTGAAAAAGTGCGCCATATCCGTCCCGCCGGCAATGCCCATTCCCGCGAGGCTGATGGTTTCCAGCGGCGGGCGCAGGCGATATAACCACTCCCCCAGCAGGCGTCCATCAAAAGGCCGGGCCGTGACCGAGCGGCCGCCCTGTGCATATCCCGGAGAGTTATGAAAATCAGGCATTTTGCTGCCGGAAAGAAACTGCACCGCCGTGTGACGACGGAAGAAGTCGATCATCTCCGGCCCGTACTTCAGAAAGGCGCGCAGGCGCGCGTCAGCTTCCTGCCCGTCCATTTCATGTCGCAGATAGGTGAGCGGCGCATCGGGATCTTCGGTAATGCCCTCCTCGCGCGCCAACGGATTATGTGGGATCCACAGCCAGCCGCCGGACCAGGCGCTGGTGCCGCCAATGACCGACTCCTTTTCCGCGACCAGCACGCTGGCGCCGCCGAGCGCGGCGGTAACGGCGGCGGAGAGCCCCGCCGCGCCGGAGCCGACCACCAGAACATCAACGTTCATCTGTCCGCTCATCGCTGGCTCCTTATTGCAGTGGTGAAAAATCAGTGGGGCGCAGAAGTACCGACTCCAGGCGTTCAACGGCGGCCAGTTCGCGATTTTTACGCGAGAAAGTCAGCCAGCGTGGGTCCTGGGCCATTCGCCCACGACGTGCCAGACGATCGTCGAGGCTTTCATAAGCCCAGATATGCACCACCTGATTGACGACGCCAATTTCGGTAAAGAAGAAGCCGATGAGTTTACCGAGATGTTCGGTCTGAACGGCGTAAGCGTCGCTTTTATACAGCGCCAGCCAGTCGGCCATTTTCAGCGGATTGATGGTGTAAGTACGTTTTTCATAAATCATGGTGTTCTCCTGTTACAGTGCGGGTTGTTGCGCCATATGACTGGCTGCGAGGTAGCCGAAAGTCAGCGCCGGGCCGAGGGTTATCCCCGGGCCGGGATAGGTTCCGGCCATGATGGAGTCCATATCGTTACCCACGGCATAAAGCCCTTTAATGGGTTGGCCCTGTTGGTTAACGACCTGCGCATCGGCGGTGGTGACCAGCCCGCGCGACGTACCGAGATCGCCGGTATAAAGAGTGACGGCATAAAACGGGGCGCAGGTGAGCGCGGCGTTGCAGGGGTTCGGCTGGTGGCCCGGGTCGCCCATTGCGCGGTTATAGCTGTTGCCGCCTTTAGCGAATGCCGGGTCATGTCCTTCGGCGGCGGTGCGGTTATAGCGGTTTACCGTCTCAACGAGGGTTTGTGGCTCCAGGCCGAGCTGCTGCGCCAGTTCGGCGAGGGTCGAGGCCTTGTGCAGATAGCCCGCCTTGATCAGCGCATCGTTATTTACCGGCGCGGGGCGCGCCAGACCCAGGCCATAGCGCTTCATGGCCTGGGCATCGCAAATCAGAAAACAGGGGGCATTTTCTGGCTGACTTTGCATCGCGCTGGCAAAGTGGTGATACGAGTTTGACTCATTAACAAAGCGGACTGCCCGTTGGTTGACGGCGATAACGCCGGGTTTCGCGCGGTCGGTCACGAGGTGAGGAAAGCGCTCTTGCGAGCCATCGGGATGACGTAGCACCGATACGGGCGCCCAGAAAAAATTAGATGGCCTGTCCTCACCTTCACAGGCATTGACCCCTGCGCCAAGCCGCAGTGCGGCACCGTCGTTGGTGACGGGCGACATGGTATAGTGTTCGCGGGTTTTAGGGCGATAGCGTTCGGCCAGCTTGCCAGCGGCGAATCCCCCCGCCGCCAGTACCACGCCGCAACGGGCGGCGAGAGTCTGTTTTTGACCATCATGCTCAATTTCGACGCCAGTCACTTCGCCATGCTGTTCGGTCAGCGACAGCACTGTGGTGTTGAGCCTGAGCGTCATGCCTTTGCGTAAGGCGAGAGTCGCCATGCGGGCAATCAGCGCATTGCCCATCGCCAGCCGGGTGCCGCGATGGTGTTTCAGGCGATCGCGGCCGTAGCGCAGCAGCAGCTTGCTACAGTGCGCTAACGAACGCAGTGAACGGCGCATATCAAGAAAGTGCTGGATATCAACGCGATTAACCATCATGCCGCCAAACAGCAGCATCCCCGGCGGGGGAGAGCGCAGGTCGCGAAAGTGCTCTCCCAGCTCTCGTCCGTCATACTCCACCACTTCCAGCGCCCGGCCAACATCGACGGCGCCGGGTTCATCCGGGTAATAATCCGGGGAGAGCGGACGCAGGCTATATTTCACCGCCCCCTCTTTTTCTAGAAACGCCAGCGCCTCGCGGCCAGAGGTGATAAAGGCATCCACCAGATCCTGACGATAGTTCGACTCGCCGATAATCGTCCGCAGATAGCTGGCAATCGCCTGCGCGGTGCCGCTTTTTGCTGATTTTCGCGCCTGATCGCTATCGTGGATCCATACCGCGCCGCCGGAAATGGCGGAAGTGCCGCCAAACTGTGGGGCTTTTTCCAGCATTAGTACCGATAACCCCTTACAGCAGGCGGTCACCGCGGCGGCAAAGCCAGCGGCACCGCTGCCGATAACGATGACATCCCAGCTTTTCATGCCGCCGCCCCTTGTTCCTGCGGAATGACGCCAATAAATTGTCCCAGCAGTTTCATCTGTGCCAGCGCCATTTCCGGGCCGGTCTGAATCACGCAGCCACGATCGCGGGCGAAGGCAAGGAGCGGGGTTATCACCGGCGCGGTCACGACATCCGCGACATGAATCGATGGCGGTAGCGTTTCCAGCAGCGCTTGCGGCAGCGGTAAGGGCTCAAAACCCGACATTCCCGCCGGGGAACCATTAATCACTAAATCCAGATCCTCAAGCGTCGTGGGCAAGTCTGTGAGATGAACATGCGGAAAATGGGTTGCCAGCCGGTTGTGCAATAACTGCTGAGTGGCGGGATTCTGATCGTAGAGCGCCAGTTGGCTAATACCCGCTTCGCAGAGCTCCCACACCATTGCGCTGCCGACGCCGCCGCAGCCGGAAAGCAGCGCCTTTTTACCTGCAGCGTGAAAGCCATGCGCCTCTGCGGCAAGCTGAAAACCGACGCCATCAAGCATATCGCCCTGTAAACGGCCATCCGCCAGCTTACGGATCACATTGACGGCGTTCAGGTGTCGGGCTCGCGGAGTTAACTCATCGACCAGCGTGGCGGCGCGCTGCTTGTGCGGGACGGTGACCAGCACGCCGCTCATGTTGTGCCACCCTCGCAGCGCATTTAGGTAGTCGGCAACGGCTTCCGGGGCGATATCGACCGGGATCATGACGCGATCCATCCGTTGCTCAGCGAAGTAGCGGTTGAAGTTCTCCGGTGATTTAACCTGGCTAATCGGGTGGCCAATAACGGCGACGACTTGAGTGAATCCACTGATCATTTCAAACCTCATTTGTTAAATGAATGTTGTGAAAGTATTTCAGCGGAAGCTGAGAGCGACAACGCAGAATTCGGCCATACTGGTTGTTAATCGCACCAGTACTGCGATAATCGCGTTAAATCGATTGTATTGTTGCAAAACTGTGAACAACTATGCAAAACCAGATTCATTCCCGCGATCTGATCGTCGGCTTACAAAAGGGGCTGGCGTTGATCCAGCTCTTCTCTAAAACGTTCCCGCGGCTTACCGTACCGCAGGCGGCGAAAATGAGCGGGCTGACGCAAAGCGCCGCACGGCGGTTTTTCCTTACATTGCTGCATGAACGTTATTTGCAGACTGATGGCCGCTATTACTGGCTGACGCCAAAAGCGTTACGCCTGGGGCAGGCGTATGTTGATTCGGCACAGTTTCCGCGCATGGTGCGGCCAATCGTGGAGTACATCGCCAGCCGCACGGAAGAGCATGCTTCGGTCGGTATGATTGATGATGATGAGCTGGTTTATATTGCTCGTAGTAAACATACGCCGTTTAACTCAACATCAGTGCGACTGGGCGAGCGGGTGCCGATTTACTGTACGGCCGGGGGGCGACTCTGGCTGGCCTCGCTACCGGAAGCCGAGTGTGAAGCCGTTCTGCAGCGGATTCGGCGTGAAAAGCGCACGCCCTATACGGTCACTGACGTTGCCGCGCTAATGGAAAAAATCGCTCAGGTTCGCCGTCAGGGATATGCGGCGATTGAGCAGGAGTTTGAAATAGGCATGCTGGTGCTGGCCGTGCCGCTATCGGACAGAGACGGGATTTACTGGGGCGCGCTGAGCTTAACCAGTCATCAATCAAGAACCTCGCTTGAGGCATTGTGTCGCGATCATCTCGATTTGCTTTATAGCGCTCAGGCGATGCTGACGGGGTAGTCCTGGAGAGAAGAGAGAGCGGATCAGGCGCAATATTGCAGGCGATGACGCGGTCCTGTATACCGCTCCGCGCAGCATTGTTTACGACGCTGAGCAGACATTCACTGCGGCGCTATCTGGTTATGCTGTCGTTTTTATAAAAAAACAGCCTCCGGTCTTGCGAGCGGAGGCTGCTGAGCGATTGCTGAGTGCGGTTTTATCTGACCATAGCCAGCAAATTATGTGAATCCGGCACCATAAAATCGACGGACATCATTACCGACAGCGCGGTAATGGCGACGATAGAAAAGACGAACAGTTTGCGCGCCCAGACTTTATCGTCCGCCACTTTGTAACCACGCAGCGCCATACCGAGCCACCAGACGCTCACTGCGGCCGCAACCACCAGATATTTATATCCGGCGTAGCCGCCCAGAGAGAGCATCAGCGTCGCGACGGCGAAGCCGATGATGTAGAGGGTGATATGGTTTTTGGCCACTGAAATACCCTTCACCACCGGCAGAACCGGAATATTCGCCGCCTGATAATCCTTAAAGCGGAAAATCGCGATGGCGTAGGAGTGGGGCATTTGCCACAGGCTGAAAATCGCCAGCAGAATGGCGGCGCCGCTGTCAAAGTCGCCGGTCACCGCGCAGTAGCCAATCACTGGCGGCGCAGCGCCAGAGAGAGAACCAATCAGCGTGCCGTAGACGGAGTGGCGTTTCATGTACAGGCTGTAAAGACCAACATAAACCACGAACCCCATCACCCCAAGCCCGCAGGCCAGGGGATTGGCACCAAACCACAGGAGCATGAAGCCAGCAATACCCAGCAGGGTGGCGTATACCAGCGAAGCTTCTGGCGAGATCAGCCCTTTGACCAGCACCCGGTTTTTCGTCCGTTCCATCTTACGATCGATATCACGGTCGATGTAGTTGTTGAAAACACAACCCGAGGCGACCACCAGGGATACTCCGAGGAGCGTCCAGATGAACAGCGGATAGTCGATGTGGCCTTTGGAGGCCAGCAGGAAACCGCCGATCACGGAGATCAGGTTGCCAAAAATGATGCCTGGTTTCGTTACTTGCAGGTATTGCTTAAACATACTCGCCGCTCTTAGTGCATCATCATATTGTAGTTCAGGTTCCACATAATCCAGATGGAGCCGACAACTACGATAGCAATGATGATTACGGTGAAGATAAACGCGGTCAGGTTCCAACCTTCGTCTGATTTACTGTTCATATGCAGGAAGTACACCAGGTGCACGATAATCTGCACAACCGCAGTCACCAGAATGGTTCCCAGAATAGCCGCATGCGATGCGGAGCCACTCATAACCATTGCAAACGGGATAACCGTCAGAATGATCGACAGGATAAAGCCTGTCATGTAGCTCTTCACGCTACCGTGAGAAGCGCCATTATGATCGGTAGAATGACTCATTACATCGCCCCCATCAGATAAACAACCGAGAACACGCAGATCCACACGACGTCCAGGAAGTGCCAGAACAGGCTCAGGCACATGATACGGGTGCGGTTAGTGCTGGTCAGGCCACGGCGTGAAACTTGTACCATCAATACGGCCATCCAGATCAGACCGGAGGTTACGTGCAGACCGTGGGTGCCGACCAGTGCGAAGAACGCTGACAGGAAGCCGCTACGATTCGGTCCCATACCTTCAACAATCAGGTGATGGAATTCATAGAGTTCCATCGCGATGAACCCTGCCCCGAAGAGGAAGGTCAGCGCCAGCCAGGAAACCACCTGGCTTTTGTTGTTTTTGTACATGGCAATCGCAGCCATGCCGTAGGTGATGGAGCTGAACAGCAGCAGTGCGGTTTCAACCAGAACGAACGGCAGTTCGAAAATATCTTTACCGCTCGGACCGCCCGCTGTGCCGTTCACCAGAACGGCATAGGTTGCGAACAGAGAGGCGAAGATAATGCAGTCGCTCATCAGGTAGATCCAGAAGCCGAAGACTTTCATCGGTCCTGTATCATGGTGCCCGTGTTCATGCGCGTGGGCATTATGCGCAAGAGTATCAGTTGCCATTATTTCAGCCCTGCTTTGTTAATCTCATCGAAATGCTGATTTTCCAGTTTTTCGACTACTGCAACCGGTACGTAGTAATCCACGTCCTCGTCAAAGCTCTTGATAATCCAGGTCACCAGGATTCCGGCGAAGCTTGCAATCGCCATCCACCAGATGTGCCAGATCATTGCGAAACCAAACACCGTTGCGAAAGCCGCAATAACGATGCCCGCGCCGCTGTTTTTCGGCATATGAATCTCTTCATAGCCTGCCGGTTTTTTATAGGCGTCGCCTTTTTCTTTCATTTCCCAGAAGGCGTCACGCTCGTGAACCTGAGGAACGATAGCGAAGTTATAGAACGGCGGAGGAGAAGAGGTCGCCCACTCCAGCGTACGGCCACCCCATGGGTCGCCGGTCAGATCGCGGTTCCGCTCGCGATCGCGGATAGAGACGTAGAACTGAATCAACTGGCAAAGGATACCGCAAGCGATCAGCGCCGCGCCGCAGGCTGCAACAACCAGCATCGGGTGGAACTGCGGGTCAATCTGCTGGCTCAGGCGACGGGTCATACCCATAAAGCCCAGCACATACAGCGGCATAAACGCCACGAAGAAGCCGATAATCCAGAACCAGAAAGCGCGTTTGCCCCAGGTCTCGTTCAGCGTGAAGCCAAAGGCTTTCGGCCACCAGTAGGTCAGACCCGCGAAGCAACCGAACACCACGCCGCCGATGATGACGTTATGGAAGTGCGCGATCAGGAACAGGCTGTTGTGCAGCACGAAGTCGGCGCCCGGTACCGCCAGCAGAACGCCGGTCATACCACCGACCGAGAAGGTCACAATAAAGCCAATCGTCCACATCATTGCAGAGTTGAAGACGATGCGGCCCTGGTACATGGTGAACAGCCAGTTGAAGATCTTAACCCCGGTCGGGATCGCGATAATCATGGTGGTGATACCGAAGAAGGCGTTGACGTTCGCGCCCGCACCCATAGTAAAGAAGTGGTGCAGCCAAACGATAAACGACAGAACGGTAATACATACTGTTGCCCATACCAGCGAGGTATAGCCAAACAGACGTTTACGCGAGAAGGTCGCCGCGATTTCGGAGAAGACGCCGAATACCGGCAGAACCAGAATGTACACTTCCGGGTGACCCCAGGCCCAAATCAGGTTGATGTACATCATCATGTTGCCACCCATATCGTTGGTAAAGAAATGGGTGCCCAGGTAGCGGTCCAGGGTCAGCAGCGCGACGGTGACGGTCAGAATGGGGAAGGAGGCGATAATCAGGATGTTGGCGCACAGAGATGCCCAGCTAAATACCGGCATCTTGAACATCGTCATGCCAGGGGCACGCATCTTGATGATTGTCACAAAGAAGTTAATACCGGTTAACGTGGTACCAATACCGGATAGCTGGATAGCCCAGATCCAGTAATCGACGCCAACGCCCGGACTGTACTCGATTCCCGATAGCGGCGGATAGGCCAGCCAACCGGTCTGCGCGAATTCACCAACGCCCAGAGAAAGGTTAACCAGAATCACGCCTACAACGGTGAACCAGAAGCTCAGGTTGTTAAGGAATGGGAAAGCAACATCGCGCGCGCCGAGCTGCAGTGGAACCACCAGGTTCATCAGGCCGATAACAAACGGCATCGCGACGAAGAAGATCATAATAACGCCGTGGGCGGTAAAGATCTGATCGTAGTGGTGAGGCGGCAGGAAGCCAGCTTCTCCGGCCGAGGCCAGCACCTGCTGGCTACGCATCATAATGGCATCGGCAAAGCCACGCAGCAACATGACGATTGCGACGATAACGTACATGATACCGAGCCGTTTGTGGTCAACCGAAGTCAGCCACTCTTTCCAAAGGTAGGACCACTTACCGAAGTAAGTGATGGCAGCGAGAACCGCCAGTCCCCCGATGATAATCGCAGCCACCGTAACCATAATAATCGGTTCATGGTAGGGGACTGCATCCAGTGTAAGTTTTCCGAACATCGTTTTCTTCCTCGGCCCCTTAGTGAGCGGTTTCCGCGTGGCTCATGTCCATGTCTTCCATCCCTTCATGCGCTGCGTGCTCGCCTTCCGGTTGGGACATATCCATGCTCTTACCGTGAGACATAAATTTGTTAATAACGTCTTTAAACAAATCCGGTTTCACGTCAGAGAAGTATTCCACTTTGTTGTATTCGCTAGGCGCAGCCAGTTTGTCGAACGCATCCATGGAATCCATGACATTCGCAGACTGTTTGGCTTTCGCTACCCACTGATCGAAGGTTGCACGATCCGGCGTAGCGATAGCTTTGAACTTCATTCCAGAGAAGCCCGGGCCGCTATAGCTGGCGGAGATGCCGTCGTAAGTACCAGGTTCGTTCGCAATGAGGTGCAGTTGAGTCTGCATCCCGGCCATTGCGTAAATCTGGCTGCCTAAACGTGGGATAAAGAACGAGTTCATCACGGAGTTGGAGGTCACTTTGAAGTGTACCGGTACGTTCGCCGGGAAGGCGATTTCGTTGACGGTAGCAATACCTTGCTCCGGATAGATGAAGAACCATTTCCAGTCCATCGAAACGACTTCGATGGTGATCGGTTTTTCATCGTTAGCAAGCGGTTTGCTCGGCTCTAATGCGTGAGTGGTTTTCCAGGTCAGAACGGCCAGGAACAGGATGATCAGAATAGGCACTGTCCAGACCACCGCTTCAACTTTGTTGGAGTGTGACCAGTTAGGGCTATACTTCGCATCTTTATTGCTCGCACGGTACTTCCAGGCAAATCCTACTGCCATCAAGACGGCTGGAATAACGACAATCAGCATCAGGCCAAAGGCCGTCAGAATCAGAGAGCGTTGCTCCAGTCCAATCTGTCCTTTTGGGTCAAGGAGTGCAGAATCGCAGCCACTGAGTAATACAGTACCTGCGATTAATGACATCCATCCCAAACTTTTATTGTATTTCCTAAGTCTCATTGAACGACCTCAATTCCACGGAATCTGGTGGCGCTTAAAGTGTGCGGGCATTTTACGGGAAGGTTGCATTACTGTAAACATCGTTGGAGCAGTGTCTGTACTGTGTTAGCTACTTTTGCCTGGTTTGTCACATGTGTTACTAAGTATGACATAATAACTTGCAAACCTTGATTTCCGCGGGATTGATAACGACAGGGATAAGAAAGAAAAGGTTTATAAGGTAATGAGTATAACTGTGGGAAAAACAATACAAATAATTAACAATTAATTATCAAGCATGAGACATAATAAAATCGCAAAATACAATTATTTGTGCTGAATCGCTTAAATTATTTAAAGATTCGAATAAAAATTGTCAATAATTTCCAGAAATAGAAAGCGCACAAAACAACAAATAACGGCTGATAAATATTGAAACGTTAATAAGACGTTATAATTACGTTTCGTAATTACAACGTCTATTCACGCCCGGGCAATGGTTTAAATCAGTTCCGTTCTGCGTAGTGCCAGATAGTCGAGGAGCGCGCCGAGTAAAATACCGCCAACGGCGGTGAGTACGGCGATTTCCAGCAGGCCTGCAAGGAAGTCGAAGGCGGTGTAGTTCAGCGCGTTCAGTACCAGCAGCAGCAACCATATCGCCAGCATCAGGCAGCCCACTGCCAGGATAAGTAAAGCCAGCGTATAAGTCTGGGGAAAGCGGGTGCGGGGGATAAAATTTTCAGTTTTCTGGGTGTACTCCAGCGTGCGTCGACAAATTAACAGCAGCAAAATCCCCGGAACGGCGGCAATCACAGAGAAGAGATAGAAGGTCGGCCAACCGTAGGCTTCAACAAACCAACCGGCGATTGGGCCAACGTAAACGCGCCCGACAGCGGAAAGGGCGGAGAGCAGCGCAAACTGAGTGGCGGAAAAGGATTTATTGCATAGGGTCATCAGCAGCGCGACAAATGCCGCGGTGCCCATCCCGCCGCACAGGTTTTCGAAAAAGACAGCCGTTGCCATGGATATGAGATGCTTATCGGTAATCGACAGTAGCCAATAACCGGCGTTGGATACTCCCTGCAACAGACCAAAAATGAACAGCGCGCGGAACAGCGTCAGGCGCTGCATGAGCACGCCGCCATAAAGTGCGCCGACAATCGTAGCGAACAGGCCCAGCGTTTTATTCACCATTCCTACTTCGCCCGCATCGAAACCGACGCCGCGAATCAGGAATGTGGTGGTCAGACTCATGGCAAACGCGTCGCCAAGCTTATAAAGGACGATAAGCAAGAGAATGAGCCAGGCGTTATTGCGGCCAAAAAAGTCGCGCAACGGTGCGGCAACGGCCTGCTCCAGCGTCTTCGGTACCGGAATGACGTCGCTGGGTTCCGGGGCCAGCAGGGTGGCGATAATGCAGGGGATTAGCAGCGCGGCCATCAGCCAGTACATTCCCTGCCAGCCGAGCCAGCGGTCCGCCAGCCACAGGGCCAGTCCGCCGGAAACCAGCATGCCCAGGCGATAGCCCAGCACGCTGATTGCCGCGCCGGTGCCGCGCTCTTCGGCTGTCAGCACATCGGTTTTCCACGCATCGAAGACGATATCCTGAGAAGCGGAGCAGAAAGCGATGATGACCGCCAGCGCGGCCATCCAGCGTAATTGCGAGGCAGGTTCGAGGAATCCCATTCCGGCAATCGCGATAAGCAGCAGGAACTGGGTGGCTAACAGCCAGCCGCGACGACGACCACAAAACGGCGGCGTATAGCGATCCATCAGCGGCGACCAGAGGAACTTAAAGACGTAGGCCTGGCCGACGAGCGAAAAAAAACCAATCGTTTTCAGATCGATATTTTCCACGGTCATCCATGCCTGCAGCGTGCCTGACGTCAGGGCCAGCGGTAAGCCGGACGCGAAACCGAGGATCAGCAAAATGGCCGATTTGGGTTGCGTGAAAATGCGTAAGTAGTGATTGGACATGGCGTATCGCACAGACCTGGCCAGAGGCCAGGTCTGTGATTCATTAATGCGCGTTTTGCTTGATGAAATCGTGAATGCTGGTGTCCTGCGCCATATCGGCGATGGTGTCGGTCAGGACGCTATTAACCGCATTGGCGATATTCTGGTTAGTGGCCTGGAATGCGCCATCAACAGAGTAGTTTGCACGATAATTTTTGGTCATTTTGTTACCGTTTGCGGCGGTGGCGATAATCGCAATATCGGCTGTGGTGGCGATGTTGTAGCGCAAGTTGCCCTGAGAAACATCGGCGTACAGTTTGTTGACGATAATCTGCAGGTCAACCGCGCCGTTCGGGCCAATCATATAGCCGCGAGCGGTCATCTGTTTCTCAAGCACTTCCTGTAGCAGGAAACGCAGATCGCGGGAGGCGGTTAACGTAACCAGTTGATCATTGCGAGTGACTTTTGCCAGCGCCTGATCCGGCCGCTGATCGGCGCCGTTAATGCTCACGGTCACACCCATCAGGCTTGGATCCTGCTGGGGCAGGGTGATTTTCGGCGAAACATCAATGGTGGTCGGTGGAGTGGCGCATCCAGCCAGCATAAACAGCGCGACCAAAGGAAAAATAATTTTCTTAAACATGTTCAGGGTCTCAACGCATGAAGTGGTCATACCCGCCATACTTCAGGCGACAGCGCGGTTAGCTTCGTTTACTTTCCCGGTCACTGACTTCAGTAAGCTCCCGGGCGCTTTCTTGCTGCCTTCCTGCCGCACGAACTATTTGGGGTAATTGAGGAAAATTCTCGCCATCATAACATCGCCAACGGCAAGGGGAAGTAGCAACGTATGTAAATTCATCGTCTTGTGCATTTTCTGTCCCTGGCGCAGTGATTATCGCGATCCAGGCAGGTCTTCCGGGATGCAGAATCAGTAAACCCAATACGTTTGACGGAAAATATCAGAGAAATGCTAATTTTTTGTTGTTTTCGCCTAATGGAAGCGGTAAAAGCGGCTAACATTTAAAGGGAATGGCGGCAATACAGCGTTGTCGGAGGAGAAAATTCATGATGATACGTGAACAGATCGAAGCAAAACTTAGGGCAGCGTTCGACCCGATGTATCTTGAAGTCGTGGATGAGAGCTATCGCCACAACGTTCCTGCGGGCTCTGAAAGTCATTTTAAAGTGGTGCTGGTGAGTGAGCGCTTCCTCGGCGAGCGTTTTCTTAATCGTCACCGTATGATTTATGGGACGTTGACGGAGGAACTATCAAGCACCGTGCACGCCCTGGCGCTGCATACTTACACAATAAAAGAGTGGGAAGGACTGCAGGATACCGTCTTTGCTTCTCCGCCTTGTCGGGGTGCCGGAAGCATCGCGTAGAAATCACATTTGCATCCGCTGGCGCTTTTCCAGTATGTTGCGTGAAGATTTATCAAAAACGGCCTGCGGGCCGTTTTGTTTTGCCTGGAAAATGTGCTGATTGCGCATTTTTACCGGCAAATTTGCGCGGGAAATGTGAAAAAAGCCGCAGCAGTGGGTGACAACCGTTCTCGACTCACCAAAGTGATGCCGCTATAATGCCGCGTCTTTTATTATGAATGTCTTCGGGATGATTCTGACGACAGGGAATGTGTTTCTCATTTGAAGAAGGCATCCCGGTTCTGCGAGGCAACTTTCTCGCGATTCCAGAGTTGACCGAGCACTGTGATTTTTTTGAGGTAACAAGATGCAAGTTTCAGTTGAAACCACTCAGGGCCTAGGGCGCCGTGTAACGATTACTATCGCCGCTGACAGCATCGAGAATGCTGTCAAAAGCGAGCTGGTCAACGTAGCGAAAAAAGTTCGCATTGATGGCTTCCGTAAAGGCAAAGTGCCAATGAATATTGTTGCTCAGCGTTATGGCGCATCTGTTCGCCAGGACGTGCTGGGTGACCTGATGAGCCGTCACTTCGTTGACGCGATCATTAAAGAAAAAATTAATCCGGCCGGCGCGCCGAACTATGTTCCGGGCGAATACAAGCTGGGGGAAGATTTCACCTACGCGGTAGAGTTCGAGGTTTATCCGGAAGTTGAACTGCAGGGTCTGGAAGCGATCGAAGTTGAAAAACCGCTGGTTGAAGTCACCGACGCTGACGTTGACACCATGCTGGATACTCTGCGCAAACAGCAGGCTAACTGGAAAGATAAAGAAGGCGAAGTTGACGCGGAAGACCGGGTCACCATCGATTTCTCCGGTTCTGTAGATGGCGAAGAGTTCGAAGGCGGCAAAGCGTCTGACTTCGTACTGGCAATGGGCCAGGGGCGTATGATCCCAGGCTTTGAAGACGGTATTAAAGGTCACAAAGCGGGCGAAGAGTTCACTATCGACGTGACCTTCCCGGAAGAGTACCACGCTGAAAACCTGAAAGGTAAAGCGGCGAAGTTCGTTATCAACCTGAAGAAAGTGGAAGAACGCGAACTGCCTGAACTGACCGAAGAATTCATCAAACGTTTCGGCGTTGAAGATGGTTCCGTGGCGGGTCTGCGCGCTGAAGTGCGTAAAAACATGGAACGCGAGCTGAAAGGCGCCGTGCGTAACCGCGTTAAGTCCCAGGCTATTGATGGTCTGGTAAAAGCTAACGACATCGACGTTCCGGCGGCGCTGATCGATAGCGAAATCGACGTTCTGCGTCGTCAGGCTGCTCAGCGTTTCGGTGGTAATGAGAAACAAGCGCTGGAACTGCCGCGTGAGCTGTTCGAAGAGCAGGCTAAACGCCGCGTTGTTGTTGGTCTGCTGCTGGGCGAAGTGATTCGTACTCACGAGCTGAAAGCTGACGAAGAGCGCGTTAAAGGTCTGATCGAAGAGATGGCTTCCGCTTACGAAGATCCGACAGAAGTTGTTGAGTACTACAGCAAGAACAAAGAGCTGATGGACAACATGCGCAATGTCGCGCTGGAAGAGCAGGCTGTTGAAGCCGTGCTGGCGAAAGCTAACGTGTCTGAAAAAGCGACTTCTTTCAGCGAACTGATGAACCAGCAGGCGTAATTTCGCCTCAAGGTTTAAGGTCTGAGCAAAACCCGTTGCCGAAAGGCCGCGGGTTTTTTTACGGCAATGATCGCCTCTGGAAGCGCGAGAAAAGGCAATTTCAGTGATAGCGTTACAGCAAAAGATTGTTATGCTTGAATTATGGTAACGCCATCCCCATAACCGGGGAAGGTAACTGCATTGGCATAATCATGCGCCGTAATGAAGCGTGCATCTATGCACTTCTGCCCGACAGCAGAAATTCTGGCTGATAATCCGTCCGTAAGGTTACAATCAGTGCAGCGGTTTTTTTCAAATTAATCCAGGAGACGGAAAATGTCATACAGTGGCGAACGAGATAACTTTGCACCCCATATGGCCCTGGTGCCGATGGTCATTGAACAGACCTCACGCGGCGAACGTTCATTTGATATTTACTCCCGTCTGCTTAAGGAGCGCGTCATTTTCCTGACCGGCCAGGTCGAAGACCATATGGCGAACCTGATCGTGGCGCAGATGCTGTTTCTGGAAGCGGAGAACCCGGAAAAAGATATCTATCTGTACATTAACTCTCCTGGCGGCGTGATTACCGCAGGGATGTCAATCTACGACACCATGCAATTCATTAAGCCTGACGTGAGCACCATTTGTATGGGCCAGGCGGCGTCTATGGGGGCGTTCCTGCTGACGGCCGGGGCGAAAGGTAAGCGTTTCTGCCTGCCCAACTCCCGCGTGATGATTCATCAGCCGCTGGGCGGCTATCAGGGTCAGGCGACGGATATCGAAATCCACGCCCGTGAGATCCTGAAGGTGAAAGGCCGCATGAATGAACTGATGGCGCACCATACGGGTCAATCTCTGGAGCAGATCGAGCGTGATACCGAGCGCGATCGTTTCCTGTCTGCCTCCGAATCAGTGGAATACGGCCTCGTCGACTCCATTTTGACTCATCGTAATTGATGCCCTGGCGCAAGGGGGCCGCTATACTTGTTTGAAGGAGGGCGGCACAACGCTTATCGCGGTTTGCGCCTGAGAATGGCATTTGCGTCGTTGTGTGCGGCACAAAGAACTTAATAAGGGGTTTGGACTCATGACAGATAAACGCAAAGATGGTTCGGGCAAACTGTTGTATTGCTCTTTTTGCGGCAAGAGCCAGCATGAAGTGCGTAAGCTAATCGCCGGGCCATCCGTGTATATCTGCGACGAATGTGTTGATTTATGTAACGACATCATTCGCGAAGAGATTAAAGAAGTTGCGCCGCATCGTGAGCGCAGCGCATTGCCGACTCCGCACGAAATTCGCCATCATCTGGACGATTACGTTATCGGTCAGGAACCGGCGAAAAAAGTGCTGGCAGTGGCGGTATATAACCACTATAAACGCCTGCGTAACGGTGATACCAGCAACGGTGTTGAACTGGGCAAAAGCAACATTTTGCTGATCGGGCCGACCGGCTCCGGTAAAACGTTACTGGCGGAAACGCTGGCGCGTCTGCTGGATGTTCCGTTCACCATGGCTGATGCGACTACGCTGACCGAAGCGGGTTATGTGGGTGAGGATGTCGAAAACATCATCCAGAAGCTGCTGCAGAAGTGTGATTACGACGTACAGAAAGCCCAGCGCGGTATCGTCTATATTGATGAGATTGACAAAATTTCCCGTAAATCGGATAACCCGTCGATCACCCGCGATGTTTCTGGCGAAGGCGTCCAGCAGGCGTTGTTGAAGCTTATTGAAGGCACCGTGGCCGCGGTTCCGCCGCAGGGGGGCCGCAAGCATCCGCAGCAGGAGTTCCTGCAGGTTGACACCTCTAAGATCCTGTTTATCTGCGGCGGCGCGTTTGCCGGTCTGGATAAGGTCATTTCCCACCGTGTCGAAACCGGTTCTGGTATTGGTTTCGGCGCGACGGTTAAGGCTAAGTCCGATAAAGCCAGCGAGGGCGAACTGCTGTCACAGGTTGAGCCGGAGGATCTGATCAAATTTGGTTTGATTCCTGAGTTTATTGGTCGTCTGCCGGTGGTGGCAACCCTGAACGAACTGAGCGAAGACGCGTTGATTCAGATCCTCAAAGAGCCGAAAAACGCGCTGACCAAGCAGTATCAGGCGTTGTTTAATCTGGAAGGGGTCGAGCTGGAGTTCCGTGACGAAGCGCTGGACGCTATCGCTAAGAAAGCAATGGCGCGTAAAACCGGCGCACGTGGCCTGCGTTCTATTGTTGAAGCCGCGCTGCTTGATACCATGTACGATCTGCCGTCAATGGAAGATGTCGAAAAAGTGGTCATCGACGCTTCGGTTATTGATGGGCAAAGCAAGCCGCTGCTGATTTACGGCAAACCGGAAGCACAGCAGGCTTCTGGTGAATAATTAGCCAGTTCGCTCAAGCAGTTAACAAAAAGGGGGGATTTTATCTCCCCTTTTATTTTTCCTGCATTCCCGCCGTTGAATGTATGGAATACATCCCCATATACTGCTTACATATTAACGGCGGCGCGTGATGGAATTGCGTCGTCGTCTACCTGGCGGACTTTAAACTAAGAGAGAGCTCTATGAATCCTGAGCGTTCTGAACGCATTGAAATCCCCGTATTGCCGTTGCGCGATGTGGTGGTTTATCCGCACATGGTCATACCCCTGTTTGTTGGGCGGGAAAAATCTATCCGTTGTCTCGAAGCGGCCATGGACCATGATAAAAAAATCATGCTGGTTGCGCAGAAAGAAGCGTCGACGGATGAGCCGGGTGTAAACGATCTTTTCACCGTCGGGACCGTGGCCTCTATTTTGCAAATGCTGAAGCTGCCGGACGGTACTGTTAAAGTGCTGGTGGAAGGCTTGCAGCGTGCGCGTATTTCAGCGCTGTCTGATAATGGCGAACATTTTTCCGCCAAAGCGGAATATCTTGAATCGCCGACGATTGACGAACGCGAGCAAGAAGTGCTGGTTCGTACTGCTATCAGCCAGTTTGAAGGCTACATCAAGCTGAACAAAAAAATTCCGCCGGAAGTGCTGACCTCACTGAATAGCATTGACGATCCGGCACGCCTGGCCGATACCATCGCTGCACATATGCCGCTGAAGCTGGCGGACAAACAGTCCGTTCTGGAAATGTCCGACGTTAATGAGCGTCTGGAATATCTGATGGCGATGATGGAATCAGAAATCGATCTGCTACAGGTTGAGAAGCGCATTCGCAACCGTGTGAAAAAGCAGATGGAAAAATCTCAGCGCGAGTACTATCTGAATGAGCAAATGAAAGCCATTCAAAAAGAACTCGGCGAGATGGATGACGCGCCGGATGAGAACGAAGCGCTGAAGCGTAAGATCGATGCGGCAAAAATGCCGAAAGAGGCCAAAGAGAAAACCGAAGCGGAACTGCAAAAACTGAAAATGATGTCTCCGATGTCGGCGGAAGCAACCGTCGTTCGCGGTTACATCGACTGGATGGTTCAGGTACCGTGGAATGCCCGCAGTAAAGTGAAAAAAGATCTGCGCCAGGCTCAGGAGATCCTTGATACTGACCATTACGGTCTGGAACGTGTGAAAGATCGCATCCTTGAATACCTCGCAGTGCAGAGTCGTGTTAACAAGCTCAAAGGGCCGATTCTGTGCCTGGTAGGGCCTCCGGGCGTGGGTAAAACCTCTCTGGGCCAGTCCATCGCCAAAGCAACCGGGCGTAAGTATGTGCGTATGGCGCTGGGCGGCGTGCGCGATGAGGCGGAAATCCGCGGTCACCGTCGGACCTATATTGGTTCGATGCCGGGCAAACTGATCCAGAAAATGGCGAAAGTGGGGGTTAAAAACCCGCTGTTTCTGCTTGATGAGATCGACAAAATGTCGTCGGATATGCGCGGCGATCCGGCCTCGGCGCTACTGGAAGTTTTGGATCCGGAACAGAACGTGGCCTTTAACGATCACTATCTGGAAGTGGATTACGATCTCAGCGATGTGATGTTTGTGGCGACGTCCAACTCCATGAACATCCCGGCGCCGCTGCTGGACCGTATGGAAGTGATTCGTCTCTCCGGCTACACCGAGGATGAAAAGCTGAACATCGCTAAACGTCACCTGCTGTCGAAACAGATTGAGCGTAATGCGCTGAAGAAAGGTGAACTGACGGTGGACGATAGCGCGATTATCAGCATCATTCGTTACTACACCCGAGAAGCGGGCGTGCGTGGTCTGGAACGCGAAATTTCGAAACTGTGCCGCAAAGCGGTGAAACAGCTGCTGCTGGATAAGTCGCTGAAACACATCGAGATTAACGGTGACAATCTGCATGACTACCTCGGCGTACAGCGCTATGACTATGGGCGCGCGGATAGCGAAAACCGCGTGGGTCAGGTCACTGGCCTGGCATGGACGGAAGTGGGGGGCGATCTGCTGACCATTGAAACCGCCTGCGTTCCGGGTAAAGGTAAGCTGACTTATACCGGTTCACTGGGCGAGGTTATGCAGGAGTCGATTCAGGCCGCGCTGACCGTGGTGCGTTCACGGGCGGACAAGCTGGGAATTAACTCAGACTTTTACGAAAAACGTGATATTCACGTTCACGTACCGGAAGGGGCGACGCCGAAAGATGGTCCAAGCGCCGGTATTGCAATGTGCACCGCGCTGGTTTCTTGTCTGACCGGCAATCCGGTGCGCGCTGATGTGGCAATGACCGGGGAAATTACCCTGCGTGGCCAGGTATTGCCTATTGGTGGTCTGAAGGAAAAACTGCTTGCCGCACATCGCGGTGGCATTAAGACTGTTCTGATTCCTGATGAAAATAAGCGTGACCTTGAAGAAATTCCGGAAAACGTTATTGCCGATTTAGATATCCATCCGGTGAAACGAATCGAGGAAGTTCTGACACTTGCGTTGCAGAACGCGCCGTTTGGTATGGAAGCTGTCACGGTTAAATAGTGATTTTGCGCAAAGAGCGCTAAGAAAAATAGGGCTGGTAAGTAAATTCGTACTTGCCAGCCTTTTTTTGTCTCGCTAACTTAGATTGCTGGCAGGGGGGTCAATTACAACTCTGTTGTAAGGGCATGACAGTCCTGATATAACTGCTGCGCGGTCGCATCACGAAGGATTCTGGTGCGATATAAATTATAAAGAGAGGAAGAGAACAGTGAATAAATCTCAACTGATTGACAAAATTGCTGCCGGCGCGGACATTTCTAAAGCCGCAGCTGGACGTGCGTTAGATGCTTTAATCGCTTCTGTTACTGAATCTCTGCAGGCTGGGGATGACGTTGCGCTGGTAGGGTTTGGTACTTTTGCTGTTAAAGAACGCGCTGCCCGTACCGGTCGCAATCCGCAAACAGGTAAAGAAATCACTATTGCAGCCGCTAAAGTACCGGGTTTCCGTGCCGGTAAAGCGCTGAAAGACGCGGTAAACTGATCGATTTCCCCATTGGGGTCTGTGACGAAGTACAAGGGCGCATCGCGAGATGTGCCTTTTTTATTTGCCAGAATGCGACTTTATGTGAGTTTATACGCAGTTGTGGGCTGACAATCACCCCGTTTTCTTGTCAAAATACGTCCTCACGCGCGGCGGCTATCGCATGCTATGCTGCGCGAGCAAAAGTCATCTACAGCGGAGCGTTGTTACACCATGATGGACAACCTACGCACGGCCGCCAATAGCGTCGTGCTTAAGATTATTTTCGGTATCATTATCGTCTCGTTCATTTTGACTGGGGTGAGTGGTTACCTGATTGGCGGTAGTAACAACTATGCCGCGAAAGTGAACGGCCAGGAAATTGGTCGAACCCAATTTGAAAATGCCGTCGCCAGCGAGCGTAATCGTATGCAGCAGCAGCTTGGCGATCGCTTCTCGGAGCTGGCGGGTAATGAAAATTACATGAAAGCGATGCGTCAACAGGTGCTGAACCGTCTGATTGACGAGGCGCTGCTCGACCAGTATGCCCGTAAACTTGGCCTTAGCATCAGTGACGAGCAGGTTAAGCAGGCTATCTTTCAGACCCAGGCTTTTCAGTCGAACGGTAAATTTGATAACGAGCGCTTTAGCGGTATCGTTAATCAGATGGGGATGACCACGGACCAGTATGCGCAGGCCCTGCGCAATCAGTTGACGACTCAGCAGCTGATTAACGCTGTTGCCGGTACCGACTTTATGCTGCCGGGAGAGTCTGACCAACTGGTGGCGCTGGTTTCACAACAGCGCGTGGTGCGTGAAGCGACTATCGACGTAAATGCGCTGGCAGCGAAACAAACTGCCACTGACGATGAAATCAACGCATATTACCAGCAGAATCAGGCGCATTTTATGGCGCCTGAGCAGTTCCGCGTGAGTTACATCGAGATGGATGCCGCGAACATGCAGGAAAACGTTTCGGACGAAGAAATTCAGGCATGGTATGACCAGCATCAGGATCAGTTCACTCAGCCGCAGCGTAACCGCTATAGCGTCATCCAGACCAAAACCGAAGCGGATGCGCAGGCGGTGCTTGATGCGCTGAAAAAAGGCGCTGACTTTGCCACTTTAGCGAAAGAAAAATCAACCGACATTATCTCTGCGCGTAACGGCGGTGATATGGGGTGGCTGGACGATGCGGTAACCGTACCTGAGCTGAAAAACGCAGGTCTGAAAGAAAAAGGTCAGATCTCCGGCGTCATTAAATCTTCGGTTGGCTTCCTGGTGGCGCGTCTTGATGACGTTCAGGCGGCGAAAGTTAAACCGCTGTCTGAGGTTCGTACTGAGATCGCGGCGAAGGTGAAACAGGAAAAAGCGCTGGACGCCTACTATGCGTTGCAGCAGAAAGTCAGCGATGCGGCGAGCAACGATAACGAATCTCTGGCAAGTGCCGCCCAGGTTGCAGGCCTGAAAGTTGTTGAAACCGGCTGGTTTGGTCGTGATAACCTGCCGTCGGCGCTGAATTTCAAACCGGTTGCTGACGCTATCTTCAACGGTGGTCTGGTTGGTGAAAATGGTGCGCCCGGCAGCAACTCCGATATCATCACCGTTGACGGTGACCGTGCGTTTGTTCTGCGCATCAGCGAACATAAACCGGAAGCGGTAAAACCGCTGGCGGACGTCAAATCACAGGTAAGCGATATCGTTAAGCACAATAAGGCGGAGCAGCAGGCGAAGCTGGATGCTGATAAGCTGCTGACGGACCTGAAAGCGGGCAAAGGCGACGACGCGATGAAAGCCGCAGGTCTGGCCTTTGGCGCGCCGCAGACGCTGTCACGCACCGGTCAGGACGCCCTGAGCCAGTCTGTCTTTGCACTGCCGCTGCCGCAGTCGGGCAAACCGAGCTATGGTGTCGGCACTGATATGCAGGGTAACGTGGTTCTGTTGGCGCTGGACGACGTGAAAGCGGGTACGATGCCCGAAGAGCAGAAAAAAACGATGATTCAGGGGATCACTCAGAATAATGCGCAGATCGCTTTCGAAGCGTTGATGAGTAACCTGCGTAAAGCCGCGAAAATTAAGTTCGGTGACATCATCAATCAGCAACAATAATTGCGTGTCTGCTTGGTAAAAGCCAGTAACGTGATGTAATTCTCAAAGGCCGCTTTCGCGGCCTTTTCCATTTCTGTTTTTTGACTTTTGTACTCTTTTCCCCTCGTCGATATCGTGGCTCTGCTGTCTACAAACAAGGAGATAACAGCATGAAACGAGGAGTTAAAACCCTTATTGCCGCTGCCGTACTGGTTTGTGCGGCGGGAAGCCAGATAGCACAGGCGGCACCTTCCGCTGGCAAGGCACCGTCAATAACGAAAGAAAGTGTACCGTCGCCACCGGTGAAGGCTTCTGAGGCGTTAAGCGCGACCAACCGGGAAGGGAACCGGGTCAGTATTAATAGTGCCAGCGCTGAAGAGCTGTCGCGGGCTTTGAATGGCGTTGGCCTGAAGAAGGCACAGGCCATCGTGAGTTACCGGGAAGAATATGGGCCATTTAAAACCGTGGATGATTTAAAACAGGTACCTGGTATGGGCAACGCGCTGGTGGAGAGAAATCTGTCACACCTGAAGCTGTAATTTTTCAGCGTATGTTTGCACAGTGGTAAATATTTGCCAGACTGAAGAGGTCACATAGGTGGTGTGACCTCTGACCTCAATACAACAATTAAAGACAAGGCATTTACGCTATGCAGACACAAATCAAAGTTCGTGGCTATCATCTGGATGTTTATCAGCACGTGAATAATGCGCGCTATCTGGAATTTCTCGAAGAGGCGCGCTGGGAGGGGCTGGAAAACAGCTCGGGCTTCCAGTGGATGAGCGCGCACAACATCGCCTTTGTGGTGGTGAATATTAATATTAACTACCGTCGCCCTGCCGTGCTGAGCGATCTGCTGACTGTCACCAGCCAGGTGCAGCAGTTAAACGGGAAGAGCGGCATTTTAAGCCAGGTCATTACGCTTGAGCCGGAAGGGCAGGTTGTGGTGGACGCGCAGATTACTTTTGTCTGTATTGATTTGAAAACGCAGAAAGCCTTGCCGCTGGAAGGTGAGTTGCGCGAGAAACTGGAGCAGATGGTGAAGTAATGGAAAGTTGCCTGATGGCGCTTCGCTTATCAGGCCTACGGGCGACATTGACCCGGGTGAATGTCGCCAGGCCGGATAAGGTGCGTGTACCGCCATCCGGCAAAACGATCACTTTAACCCGGTTTTGTGCTTCATTGCCGCCATCGCTGTCGGTTTATCCGCCAGATAATGGTTCAGACCGTTGGCGCGCAGATTACAGGCGGCACATTGACCACAGCCGTCTCCCTTAATGCCGTTATAGCAGGTCAGGGTTTCGATGCGCACCAGATCTAACTGGCCCCAGTAATCGGCTAATGCCCAGGTCTCGGCTTTGTTGAGCCACATCAGCGGCGTCTCAAAGCGAATATCTTTCGCCATTCCGAGGCTGACCGCATGGTGCAGCGCTTTCACGAACTCGTCACGGCAGTCCGGGTAGCCGGAAAAGTCGGTTTCGCAAACGCCGGTAATAATGGCTTCCGCTTTAACCTGATAAGCATAAATTGCTGTCAGCGTTAAAAACAGGATGTTGCGTCCGGGTACGAAGGTGTTGGGGATCCCGCTGGCGTCCGGCTTGTAGTCCGGTACCGGAATGCTGTCGCGCGTCAGACTGCTGACGGCCAGTTCATTAAGCAAGGTGACATCCAGCACTTTGTGAGCGACCGCACCCAGTTTCAGCGCAAGCTCGCGGGCAACGT
Organism: Klebsiella sp. KE9456; assembly: GCF_043832615.1. NCBI lineage: Bacteria > Pseudomonadati > Pseudomonadota > Gammaproteobacteria > Enterobacterales > Enterobacteriaceae > Klebsiella > Klebsiella sp. KE9456. Next base: position 35,072 of record NZ_JBDYQK010000020.1, on the reverse strand, counting down.
CAATCTCCGCGCGGTGGCGTTGGCCATAATCAAAAGTGACGCAATGCACTTCGTCATACTGTTGCAGTGCCTGCACCAGGCAGGTCGTCGAATCTTGTCCTCCGCTGAAGACAACTACGGCGCGTTTCATGGTAATTCCTGACTGTTAATATGATGGGCGTATGGTAGCGCCTGATGAACGCGACGACCAGCTCTGTCGCGACGTTGCAGCCAGGAAGCACGGCGCAGGTGGAATCAAACCCACCGTGCGCGTGCGGATGGAATCTTTTGCCGCACGGAGACGATCACTATTTTACCTGCAGCATTTCCGCGATTTGCGCCTGCCACGGAGAGACATCGCCAATATTGGCCGCGACCCACTGCGGGTTGTAGTAGCTTTCCAGATAGCGTTCGCCGCTATCACACAGCAGAGTAACAATTGAGCCGGTACTGCCCTCTTCACGCATACGAACGGCCTGGTGCAGCACTCCCCACATATTGGTGCCGGTTGATGCCCCGACCTTACGTCCGAGCAGCGTTTCCAGCCACAGCGCGGTGGCGACGCTGGCGGCATCCGGCACGCGAAGCATCTCATCGACCACATCGGGGATAAATGAAGGTTCGACGCGTGGGCGGCCGATACCCTCAATTTTGCTGCCGACCGGGCTGCGGAGGCGGGTATCGCGGCTCTGCCAGTAGTCCATAAAAACCGAGTTTTGCGGGTCAACCACCATTAACCGGGTATCATAACCCTGACTGCGGATGTAGCGGCCAATGGTTGCCGAGGTTCCGCCGGTGCCTGCGCTCATGACGATACAGGAGGGCTGGGGGTGAGGTTCATGGCTCATCTGGCGGAAGATGCTGTCGGCGATATTGTTATTTCCACGCCAGTCGGTAGCGCGTTCGGCAAAGGTAAACTGATCCATATAATGACCGTTCAGTTCGCGTACCAGCGTTTCGGAAGCCGCATAGATTTCACAGGCATTGTCGACAAAGTGACAGCGGCCACCATAAAACTCAATTTGTTCAATTTTACGTCTCGCCGTACAGGAAGGCATAACGGCGATAAACGGCAGGCCTAAAAGACGGGCGAAGTATGCTTCAGAGACAGCAGTAGAACCGGAAGAGGATTCGATAATTGTCGTTCCTTCTTTAATCCAGCCGTTGCACAAACCATAGAGAAACAGGGAGCGGGCCAGGCGATGCTTCAGACTGCCGGTCGGATGGGTACTTTCATCTTTCAGGTAAAGCTGGATGCCGGGGAATGCCGGCAACGCAAGACGAATAAGATGCGTGTCGGCAGAACGCTGATAATCGGCATTAATTTCGCTAATCGCGTGTTTTACCCATGCGCTGTTCATGTTGATTTCCTGTTTGTCATTTTGTGCCCAGCTTAGCGGAAACAGAAGGAAAAATTGTTGCCATTTAACCTTTCAATTACAATGAACGGAGTAAATTTTTCTCTCGAGGTGCGCAATGTTAGATAAAATAGACCGTAAGCTGCTTTCTCTGCTGCAAAATGACTGTACCCTTTCTTTGCAGGCGCTGGCTGATGCCGTTAATCTGACCACCACGCCCTGCTGGAAGCGTCTGAAGCGGCTGGAAGACGACGGTATTCTTCGCGGGCGCGTTGCCTTGCTGGATGCGGAAAAAGTCGGGCTTGGGCTGACGGCCTTTGTGCTGATTAAGACGCAGCATCACAGTAGCGACTGGTATTGCCGCTTTGTCAGCGAGGTCAAGCAGATGGCGGAGGTTCTCGGCTTCTGGCGCATGGCGGGAGAGTATGACTATCTGCTGCGGGTGCAGGTGGCAGATATGAAGAGCTACGATGATTTTTATAAACGTCTGGTGAATAGCGTGCCAGGGCTCTCGGATGTCACTTCGAGTTTTGCGATGGAACAGATAAAATACACCACAGCCTTGCCTATTGATTAACGGCTTCTGCCGCCACGAATTATACATTCAGGATTTAACCGCTTGCGATTATTTGTTCAACTTAGCTGGTATTTTCGCCGGGAGTGGCGCCGTTATTTCGGCGCCGTTACTCTGCTGATTATCATTGCCATTCTCCAGTTGGTGCCGCCAAAAGTGGTGGGCATCGTGGTTGATGGCGTCACGAAACAACACGACACCACAGAAAAGGTATGGATGTGGATCGTCCTGCTGATCGTTATTGCGGTGATGGTCTATCTGCTGCGCTATGTCTGGCGCGTTCTGCTGTTTGGCGCCTCTTATCAACTGGCTATAGAGCTACGCGAGGATTTCTATCGCCAGCTTAGTCGTCAGCATCCGGCTTTTTATCTGCGCCACCGTACCGGCGATCTGATTGCCCGCGCAACAAATGATGTTGATCGGGTGGTTTTTGCTGCCGGCGAAGGGGTGTTGACGCTGGTGGATTCCATGGTCATGGGCTGTGCGGTGCTGATTGTGATGTCGACGCAGATCAGCTGGCAGTTAACCTTGCTGTCGCTGCTGCCGATGCCAATTATGGCGCTGGCGATCAAGCGCAATGGCGAGGTGTTACATGAGCGCTTTCGCGTGGCGCAGGCGGCATTTTCCAGCCTGAACGATCGTACTCAGGAGAGCCTGACCAGTATTCGCATGATCAAAGCCTTTGGCCTTGAAGACCGGCAATCGGCGCAGTTTGCCGCCGATGCCGCGGATACCGGGGCGAAAAATATGCGCGTGGCGCGCATTGACGCCCGCTTTGATCCCACGATTTATCTCGCCATAGGTACTGCCAACCTGCTGGCGATCGGCGGCGGTAGTTGGATGGTTTTGCAGGGCAGCATGACCCTTGGGCAGCTTACCAGCTTTGTGATGTATCTCGGCCTGATGATTTGGCCAATGCTGGCGCTGGCGTGGATGTTTAACATCGTCGAGCGCGGCAGCGCGGCCTATGCGCGGATTCGTACCATGCTGGAAGAGGCGCCGGTCGTTAACGACGGCAGAGAACCCGCGGCGGAAGGGCGGGGTGTACTCAGCTTCGCTGTTCATAAATTTATCTATCCACAGGCCAATCGTGCCGCTCTGGAAAAGGTCAATTTTACGCTGCAGCCCGGGCAGAGACTGGGCATTTGCGGGCCGACCGGTTCCGGCAAGAGCACTATACTGGCATTGCTTCAGCGTCATTTTGACGTGACTGAAGGTGACATCCGCTTCCACAATGTTCCTCTGACCCGGCTACAACTGGATAGCTGGCGTGCCCGACTGGCGGTGGTCAACCAAACGCCATTTTTGTTTTCCGATACTGTCGCCAGAAACATTGCGCTCGGCAAACCGGAGGCGACGCAGGCGCAAATTGAGCATGTCGCGCGGCTTGCCTGCGTGCATGAAGATATCCTGCGTCTGCCGCAGGGATATAACACCGAAGTCGGTGAGCGCGGCGTGATGCTTTCCGGCGGGCAGAAACAGCGCATTTCCATTGCCCGCGCGCTACTGCTGGAGGCGGAGATTCTGATTCTTGATGATGCGCTGTCGGCGGTGGACGGCCGCACGGAACACCAGATTTTGCATAATTTGTCGCAGTGGGGGGAGGGGCGGACGCTGATCATCTGCGCCCATCGCCTGTCGGCGTTGACGGAAGCCAGCGAGATCCTCGTGATGCAGCATGGGCATGTCGCCCAGCGTGGTCGCCATGAGGCTCTGAGCGCACAGCCGGGCTGGTATCGCGATATGTACCGTTATCAACAGCTGGAAGCGGCGCTGGATGATGTGCCACAAGAACCAGAGGAGGTCGCTGGTGCGTAGTTTTACTGAACTCTGGCCGACGTTAAAGCGCCTGTTGGCTTATGGTTCTCCGTGGCGCAAACCGTTAATGATCGCGGTTATCATCATGTGGGTTGCGGCGATAGCGGAAGTGAGCGGTCCGCTGTTGATTAGTTACTTTATTGATAACATGGTCGCGAAACATGCGTTGCCGCTGAAGTTAGTGTGCGGCCTCGCCGCCGCCTACATTGGCTTGCAAATGCTTGCTGCAATTTTGCATTACTGTCAGGCACTGCTGTTTAATCGGGCCGCGGTCGGCGTGGTGCAGCAGTTGCGGAGCGACGTGATGGATGCCGCGCTGCGTCAGCCGCTCAGCGAGTTTGATACCCAGCCGGTCGGACAGCTTATCTCACGGGTGACTAACGATACGGAAGTGATTCGTGATCTGTACGTCACCGTTGTGGCTACCGTATTGCGTAGCGCTGCTTTGATTGGCGCGATGCTGGTGGCGATGTTTAGCCTCGACTGGCGGATGGCGCTGGTGGCTATTGCCATCTTCCCCGCGGTGCTGAGCGTGATGATGATTTATCAGCGCTACAGCACGCCAATCGTCAGACGCGTCCGCAGTTGGCTGGCGGATATTAACGACGGTTTTAATGAAGTGATTAACGGCATGGGGGTTATTCAGCAGTTCCGCCAGCAGGCGCGGTTCGGCGAGCGGATGCGTGAAGCCAGCTACGCGCACTATCTGGCGCGTATGCAAACGCTGCGCCTCGATGGCTTTCTGCTGCGTCCGTTGCTGAGTTTATTCTCTTCATTAATTCTCTGCGGTTTGTTGATGCTGTTTGCTTTTAGTCGCAGCGGAATGATTGAGGTCGGGGTGCTGTACGCCTTTATTAGCTATCTTGGGCGCCTGAACGAGCCGCTTATTGAGTTGACAACTCAGCAGTCGATGCTGCAGCAGGCGGTCGTCGCGGGGGAGCGGGTCTTCGAACTGATGGACAAACCGCGCCAGGCCTGGGGCGAGGATAACGAACCGTTGCGGAGTGGAGAGATCAGTATCGAACATCTCTCTTTTGCCTATCGCGACGATAGCCTGGTGTTGCAGGACATCAATCTCACTATCCCGTCGCGCAGTTTTGTGGCGCTGGTCGGCCACACCGGTAGCGGTAAAAGCACTCTGGCGAGCCTGATGATGGGATACTATCCGTTAACTCAGGGAGAGATTTGTATCGATGGTCGTCCGCTTCCTTCATTAAGCCACCGTGCACTACGCCAGGGGATTGCGATGGTGCAGCAGGATCCGGTCGTGCTGGCGGATACCTTCTATGCTAACGTCACGCTTGGCCGCGATATCAGCGAAGCTCAGGTCTGGGACGCGCTGGAAGCGGTGCAACTGGCAGGGCTGGCTCGTGAAATGGATGGCGGGCTTTATACGCAGTTGGGCGAGCAGGGGAATAACCTCTCTGTCGGTCAGAAGCAGTTACTGGCGCTGGCTCGCGTGCTGGTCGATACGCCGCAGGTGCTGATCCTTGATGAGGCGACGGCCAATATTGACTCCGGGACCGAGCAGGCGATTCAGCAGGCGCTGGCGCGGGTGCGTGAGCACACGACGCTGGTGGTGATTGCGCACCGCTTATCGACCATCGTCGAGGCTGATACGATTCTGGTATTGCATCGCGGTCAGGCCGTAGAGCGCGGGAGCCATCAGCAACTGCTGGCGGCTAAAGGCCGTTACTGGCAGATGTATCAGTTGCAATTAGCGGGCGAAGAGCTGGCGGCCAGCGCCCAGGAAGCGTCGCTTATTGCCTGATGCACTATAAGCAGGCAGTCTCTGCATTGTGGTTTAATCTGGTGCAAGAATGTCACATATTGCGCACTGAAATGGTGCGATTTTAGTTGGTGGCGGCGTTTTGTCGCTTCGTTTCAGCAGAGTTACTCTTTTTCCTCCGCATTCAAGGGCCGCTTAGCGGCCCTTTTTCATTTCTGGCATAGCCTTTGCTTTATTCCCTGCGTGTTAGCTGCGGCCATTACCGAATTCTGACTGGAGGGGACTTATGAAACTGGTTACCGTGGTAATCAAACCATTCAAACTGGAAGACGTGCGTGAAGCATTATCTTCAATGGGTATTCAGGGCCTCACGGTCACTGAAGTTAAAGGGTTCGGCCGTCAGAAAGGCCACGCGGAGCTTTATCGCGGTGCCGAATACAGCGTTAATTTTCTTCCTAAAGTGAAGATTGACGTTGCGATTGCTGACGATCAGCTTGATGAAGTCATTGATGTCATTAGCAAAGCGGCTTACACCGGAAAGATTGGCGACGGCAAAATCTTTGTCGCCGAGCTGCAGCGCGTCATTCGCATTCGTACCGGCGAATCTGACGAAGCGGCACTGTAAATTTCAGAGCACACAGTGATGGGGAACGAAACAATGAAGATAGCAACAATGAAAACAGGTCTGGGAGCTCTGGCGCTTCTTCCGGGACTGGCGATGGCCGCTCCGGCAGTAGCTGATAAGGCCGACAACGCTTTTATGATGATTTGCACCGCGCTGGTGCTTTTTATGACCATTCCGGGAATTGCGCTGTTCTATGGTGGCTTGATCCGCAGTAAAAACGTTCTTTCTATGCTGACCCAGGTCATTGTGACCTTTGCTCTGGTCTGCGTGTTGTGGGTGGTTTATGGCTATACCCTGGCTTTCAGCACAGGCGGTAGCTTCTTCGGCAACTTCGACTGGGTACTGCTGAAGAATATTGAGTTAAAAGCGCTGATGGGCAGCTTCTATCAATATATTCATGTTGCTTTCCAGGGCTCTTTCGCCTGTATTACCGTCGGCCTGATTGTCGGTTCGCTGGCTGAACGTATCCGCTTCTCCGCGGTGCTGATTTTCGTGGTGGTATGGTTGACCCTCTCTTATGTGCCGATTGCGCATATGGTATGGGGCGGCGGCTTGCTGGCGACGCACGGCGCGCTTGATTTCGCGGGCGGTACGGTTGTACACATCAACGCCGCGGTTGCCGGACTGGTGGGTGCCTACATGATGGGCAAACGCGTTGGCTTTGGCAAAGAAGCGTTCAAACCGCATAATCTGCCGATGGTCTTCACCGGTACCGCTATTCTCTATGTTGGCTGGTTTGGCTTCAACGCCGGTTCAGCTAGCGCGGCGAACGAAATTGCCGGTCTGGCTTTCGTCAACACCGTAGTAGCAACGGCAGCGGCCATCCTGGCGTGGACCTTCGGTGAGTGGGCGACTCGCGGTAAACCGTCTCTGCTGGGCGCATGCTCCGGGGCCATTGCGGGCCTGGTCGGTATCACTCCAGCGTGTGGCTACATCGGTGTTGGCGCCTCTCTGATTGTGGGTATCGCGGCGGGCCTGGCGGGTCTGTGGGGCGTAACCGTGCTGAAACGTTGGTTGCGTGTTGACGATCCGTGCGATGTGTTCGGCGTACACGGCGTTTGCGGTATTGTCGGTTGTATCCTGACCGGTATCTTTGCTGCGGCCTCTCTGGGCGGCGTGGGTTATGCGGAAGGTGTGACCATGGGCCATCAGGTGCTGGTACAGCTGGAAAGTATTGCGCTCACTATCGTCTGGTCCGGTGTTGTTGCCTTTATTGGTTACAAAGTTGCCGATATGACCGTAGGTTTGCGCGTACCGGAAGACCAGGAACGCGAAGGTCTGGATGTGAACAGCCATGGCGAAAACGCCTACAATGCCTGATCAATAACGTATTTCCATGCACAACAGAGCCTCCCCAGGGAGGCTCTGTTTTTTTATGCGTTACGGTTACGTATCACGCCTTCCTGCACTGCCGATGCGACCAGCGTGCCATCCTGAGCGTAGAACTCACCGCGGACAAAACCCCGCGCGCTAGAGGCGGAGGTGCTTTCAACGCTGTAAAGCAGCCATTCGTTGATGTCGAACGGGCGATGGAACCACATTGAGTGATCGATAGTGGCAACCTGCATTCCTGGCTCCAGAAAACCGACGCCATGCGGCTGCAGCGCCACAGGCAGGAAGTTAAAGTCAGAAGCGTAGCCCAGCAGATACTGGTGAATACGGCGATCTTCCGGCACCGCCCCGTTGGCGCGGAGCCATACCTGGCGAGCTGGCTCTGCAACGTGGCCTTTCAGCGGGTTATGAAATTCAACCGGACGAATTTCCAGTGGTTTATCGCAGAGAAATTTATCTTTAACCTGCGGTGGCAAGAGGTGGGCCAGCTTACGGGCGATATCCGTTTCAGAGGGTAAGGCGTCCGGGGCGGGCACCGTGGGCATCGTTTTTTGATGTTCGTAGCCAGGTTCCGGGGCCTGAAAAGACGCGGTCATATAGAAAATAGGCTTGCCGTTCTGAATGGCCGCAACCCGGCGGGCGCTAAAGCTATTACCGTCGCGCAGGACTTCAACGTCATAGACGATAGGTTTCTGACTGTCCCCGGGACGCAGAAAGTAGCTGTGGAACGAGTGAACCAGACGTTCCGCCGGGACGGTCTCTTTGGCTGCATAGAGTGCCTGACCTACCACCTGGCCGCCAAAGACCTGGCGCAATCCCAGATCCTCGCTCTGCCCGCGGAATAGCCCTTCTTCAATTTTTTCCAGATTTAATAATCCCAGCAGATTGGTTAGTGCCTGACTCATAGTGACCCTCAATCAATGGTGGCTGCCGTGCGCAGCGCGTTATTGAGGCAAAGTATAACCTGGAATCGTAAGTGGTCCGATGGGTGCAAGAATCTGAATATGGGCTCATTTCCAGGAAGAGAACTGAGATCTGTGCCACACTTATTCACGATGCTCATGTCCTGTTCCTGATCCTGGCAGGATGTGCTCCTGTTATATAAGGGATAAAAAGGAGAAAAGAATGAAAATTGCCTATATGCTAAGCGCGTTAGCCGTGGCGGCGACGTTATCTGCCTGTGCGAATAATCACGGCAGCAATACAGCGAACCAGACGGCGGCACCCGATCCTTATGGCATTGCCTCTCTAAGCTCCTCGCAGCAACAACCTAATGTCTCAGGGACCATCAACATTCGACATCGCGTGGCATTACCGCCGGATGCTGTATTGACCGTGACCTTATCGGATGCGTCCCTGGCTGATGCGCCCGCGCGCGTCCTGTCGCAAAAAGCGGTCAGGACGGAAGGAAAGCAGGCGCCGTTTAACTTTGTATTGCCTTATAACCCGGCGGACATTAAGCCCAACGCACGCATTCTGTTAAGTGCCGCGATTACCGTTAATGGCCAGTTGATGTTTATCACTGATACGGTGCAGACAGTGATTAACCAGGGCGGTAATCGTGCCGATCTGCATTTGATTCCGGTCCAGCAAACGGCGGTACCAATGGCTAATGACGCTGTGCCTGCCGCGCAATAATCACGACCATGCCCCTCTCCGGGGCATTTATTTACCTTTAATAAATCCAGCGATAGTGTTGCAGGTCGATATGGCCACTACCGGAAACCTGTACGCCCTCTGCCAACAGCGCCAGGCGTTGGCGCTGTAGATCGGGGCCGGTGAGGGAGATATCGCCATGACGGTTAACCACGCGATGCCAGGGAAGCGTGGACCCTTCCGGCAGCCGCTTTAACACACCTCCCACCTGGCGTGCCGCACGCGGCGAACCTGCCAGATGCGCAATATCGCCGTAGGTGGCAACGTAGCCTTCTGGAATCGAGGCCACTATCTGCCAGACCCGCTGGGGGAAAGTATCGTGAGAATTCATGCTACATCCTGTTGCCGGAAAGATTCAGAATAAGCGTTAGATGACCGCCTGTACAGATAGCGGATGAAGCCGCAGGCTTTCGGCCGCGCGATATCCTCAAGGCGTCTTTGCCTGCATCGGGGCGTACGGACAAAGGGTTTCTACAGTGTTCATTTCTCTCCTTTGTGCAATAAACCAGCAGCTAATCGGCGGTAGCTTGCAATTCACCGGGCCAGCAGGGATAATGCGCCAGCGCGTCAGGTCACTGGCGCTCTCAATGGGGGCCCTGTTGGTTCTCCCGCAACGCTACTCTGTTTACCAGGTCAGGTCCGGAAGGAAGCAGCCAGAGCAGACGACGTGTGTGCCGGGATGTAGCTGGCAGGGCCCCCACCCATTTGTGCTAACGACACCTCAATGGTTAAAACGCTTGTCTTTTTGCATTGATTGGCGAGTGATATGCCGTTTGTCTGTCGCCCGCAAATCAGCGTGATATTCGGGGTGTTCCCTTCTTATGCAGGTTAACGAATGCCTTTGTCTGTTTTTGGGTTAACGTGGTTAACAGACTCATAAGTCATACCCTTACTTCGCTCCCAGTAGGGCGGTATTCCCACCTTTTCGACCATAAAATCGATAAAGGTTCGGACCTTACGTGGCAATATTCGCTTCTGCGGATAGAGTATCCAGATAGCGGTTTCAGCAGGGAACATACTAAATTCCCAGTCAGGAAAGACCCGTTGAATGTCGCCTTTTCTCTCTGCTTCATGGGACAACCAGTCCGGTAAAATGGCAATTCCCGCATGATTGCAGCAGGCATAAAGCATTGCGGCGCTGTCGCTGACGCTGAGACGATAATGTACAGGTATCCGTCGCCATGCGCCCGTTGAGCCGACTTTACGCGTAAACCACCCTGAACCATGCAGTCGCGAAAACATCACAGTAGCGATCTCTTCTTGCCTGTCGTTGTTGGTCCCGGGAGTTGCTGAAGGGGTGTTCTTTGCAATCCACTGTGGACTGGCCCAGGCTGAACGCGTTTGTGAGGCCAGCCTTCGGGCATGAATGGATGAGTCAGGCAATACGCCAATACGGATGCTTAAGTCGATACGGGATTCAATCAGATCTTGTATTTCATCATTGAAGCTGATATCCAGCGTAACGTTAGGGTGTAAGCGAAGAAACTCATCAACAAATGGCATAACATGCAATCGGCCAAATGTGCTGGGAACGCTAATGCGTAGCAGGCCGGAAGGGTGTTTATCCATCGCGGTCGTTAAATGACGCGCTTCTTCCCACTGTAATAACAATTGTTGAGCATGTGAGTAGAAAAAATCCCCTGTTTCCGTCAACGTTAACCCACGAGTAGACCGGTTAAATAGTGTGACATGTAAGTACTCTTCTAAATCAGAAATATGGCGGGAAGCAGTTGATACTTCGATATTTAATGCTTTGGCCGCAGCACTAAAGCTTTTAAGGTCCGCGGCGCTGACAAAGGTTCTGATTGCAGCTAAATGGTTCATCGAATTTTACGTCTCTTTTATGATGAATGCCTGTTCAGTAACCCACTCATGGCGAAGGCGCTTAATAATAATCGACTTGACTTTATTGCTCATCATTTTTTTCGTCCGTGGCTGTCCTGATATTTATTGGCGTGACTGGCGATGTATAAAAAGGGCATTCCCTGAATGCGAGAAGCCGAATGATAAGAACGGATATTATTTTTCGGTTACCCGCCAGACAGTATTGCCAACATCATCGGCGATAATTAATGCGCCCTGATTGTCCTGTGCGAGCCCCACGGGTGCGCCAGACAGTTCTTTTTCATCTTCGGAGACAACGCCACTAATAATACTTTCAGGTTTACCAACGGGCTTGCCTTCTTTAAATGCGATGAAACTGACGTTATAACCGTTAAGCGGCGAACGGTCCCGGCTACCGTGCTCACTGATGAATACGCCACCCTGGTATTTTTGCGGCAACATCCCGCCAGTATAAAACAACATGCCTAATGGCGCGACGTGGGAACTAAGGCGCCTTGTCTTTGACACAGGCAATAAAAAAACCATAAGGTTCGGGTTGAGAAAATTATAAAAGATGGTCGCAAGGATATTGCACCGTTTGGGAGCGTTATCACTCATTATTCATTCCTCGTCAGGGAGAGTGGGTACGAAGTGTGTTGATACTGTTTTTAGCCACATACATACGGGTGCATTGCAGCAGGGTAAATAACCCGATATGTTATTGGTTATTCATATTAAAAACGCGAAGTGATTATACATTTTGTTAACAGGTTCGATATGTCAAAATATGGAAATCAGTTTTGCATAAATCGCCATACCTTATAATGTTACACTCCGTTATGGTGGTATTCACCTAATCCAGTTACATAGCGTTAATCAGGGTATAACCGGAAACACTACGGAATTACATTGATGTAAGCAGGAGAAAATGTCATGAACTTACCTGTTGTTGCCGTCCTTGGACTCGGTGCCATGGGGCATGCGTTTGCCAGTAATTTGCTAAAAAATGGGTTTACCGTCCACGGCTGGAACCGTTCGCCAGCGCGAGGTGAGGATTTGCTTGCCAGTGGGCTCATCCGTCATGCGACACCACAGCAGGCAGTCGAGTCTGCGGAAGTGATCCTTTCCGTCCTGACGAATGCAGAAGCGACGTTAAATGTGATCCAACAGATAGCACCCGCGTGTCAGGATGGGGCTATCTTTTGTCAAATGGGCACTATTGGCGTAGAGGAAACCAAAGAGGCGGCAAACCTGCTGGAATCACTACGTCCTTCCCTGACTTATCTCGACGCCCCCGTATCGGGTACTAAAAAACCGGCAGAAAATGCGCAAATTCTGGTGCTCGCCAGCGGCGCTCGTACGCGTTGTATGGCGGCTGAGTGCGTGTTTTCTGCGATTGCCCGGCGAACTCAATGGTTTGGAGGCGTAGGGAGTAGTCAAAAAATGAAGCTCGTCCTCAATACGTGGCTGATTATGATGATGCAGGGCGTTGCCGAGAGTACTTTACTGGCGGCAAAATTAGGTTTTACACCTGCTGAGTTTTGGCAGGCGCTGGATGGTGGGCCACTGGCGGCACCGTATGTGAAAGCTAAACTGGAGATGATCGCGGAAAATCGTTTCTCACCGCAAATGCAGCTCAGTCATGCGCTGAAAGATGCGAATCTGGCACTTGATGCCGCAGGAGAAATCGAGCTCCCCATTCTGACAAAAATTGCCGATTGCTGGGACGATGCGGCAGATAATGGTTATTCAGACCTGGATCTGGCATCGATTTACCTCTGGCTTGCGAAACACTCTCACTTCGGCTCGCAAACTGCTTTATCAGAAGAGGTATGACGGGAACAGTTATGATAAGACCGTTCAGGGGCCCCACGCATTTATGGGCAATCGCGGGTAGCGAATGACCAAAATAGCGATCGTTTCCCGGACGCCTGCATAGTTCAAAAGCTGTCAGGTCCCTGAACTTAGTGATGCCGCTATGGCCCAATATCCCCTTTGCCGGACGAATAACGCTCAGGATACTTTGGTAAATAATGCCTGGCGGTCGATAATGTCGCCATCCGTGCGAAACAGACCACCTCCGGTGTAGTGCAGGGTTTGCGGCCAAGTCGGCTGGGGGTTCACCCGCGCGGCGACCACTTCAAAAATAAAGAAATTGTAGCTATCGATCATCGCGTCATCGTACAAACGGCATTCGAAATTGCCGTGACATTCGGCAATGGACGGGGCGCTAACCCGCTCGCTTTTTTCCGCCGTCAGCCCAAATTCAGCGAACTTATCGATTCTGTCGCCGCTGCAGTTACCAATTCCCGCGACGATATCTGCCATCTGTGCGTCGGGTAAGTTGATCACGCACTCACCGCTCTGGCGGATCCGCTCATAGCTGAGGTTACCGGCTGAGATCATGCACCCTATCAATGACGGAGTGAACTCGAGAATAGTATGCCAGCCCAGCGTCATAATATTGTTTTTACCCTGCCAGTGGCTGCTGACGAGCACGACCGGGCCGGGTTCCAGCCAGTGACGCACATCATGCAGGGGCCAGGATTGCTTTTTCATCGCGCTATCTCCATGAGTAAGCCTGTTTAAAAGATAGCAAATCCAGAGGATTATCTGGTTACTTTCTGCGCGCTGCGCAACAGGGCGTTGACAGCGCTTTACGGCACGGCCTGCTCTGTTTGATACTGTGAAAACAAACCTTCAAATGCGATAACACGCATTTCGTTCAGGAATGAATAAGGATGAAGAAAAAAGAGTTTGTCACTCAGGATCTGTTAAGCAAAATTTATCAAAGCAGTGAATCCGGGCCGCGCAAACTCCCTCCCGAAAGACAGCTGGCGGAAGAGTATGGTGTCTCCCGTTTTACCATTCGTCAGGCGATTGAAAAGCTGGCCAGCATTGGCGTCGTGCGGGTTGTGCAAGGGTCTGGGATCTGGATTAACGAGCAGGCGCGCAACAATCCGCTGGTCTACAATTCTATCACTGAAAAACGCTTCGATCAGATCCGCTTTCGGCTGGTCAGTCTGCATAAAAAACGTCCCGATCGCGATGAACAACAGATCTTTGGACTGACGGATGACAGTTTTATCTGGCAATTCTGTCGGCTGCGCTTTGTGGATGAAGAGGCTGTGCAAATTGAAATATCGCGCATGCCTGCCGCGGATTTCGCCGATCTGAATCAGCAAATCATCGAGAGCTCATTGCAGCAGTATGTCCTGAGAAAGGGATATCAGATTTCGCACATGCTGACGACCTATCGTGCGGTTGCTGTCAGTCGTGAGCAGGCGGCGCTGCTGGGCTGCAAGAAAGGCAGCCCGGCTATGCACATCAGTAATCGCGGGATTCTGGAAGGGGGTAGAGTGTATGAAATCAGCGATATCATTGATATCCACTACACCTGTACCTATGTGATTCCGCATAACCGGGCAAACCTCGCCTTCCGCCGGGGCGAGGCCTGATTACGGTGTGTGGATTGCGCCATCCGGCAGACGGCTTTGCGTCCACTCGTGCGGGCGGTAAACGACCGGGTAGCGTGCGCCTTCCTCCGCATTGAACGTTACGCCGATGCCCGGCGTTTGCGGCGCATAGATAAAACCGTCTTTCGCCACCGGCGCGCCGGGAAAAACGTTGTTGGTTTCCACTGAACAGGGAATGTATTCCTGGATCGCCGCGTTATGCAGATGAATATTTAGATGCGTGTTAACCGCGATCCCAATGGGAGACATATCGCCAGGACCATGCCAGGCAAGGCGTACACCAAAGGCCTGGCACAGCACGGCCAGTTTTAGTGCCGGAGTGATGCCGCCGATTTGCGAAATATGGCAGCGAATAAAATCGATGCGCCTGTTTACCACCAGTTCATGCCATTCCGCCGGGTTATTAAAAAGCTCTCCCATCGCCAGCGGAACACAGCTTTGCTGACGCACTTGCTCAAGCCAGGCACTCTGCTGCGGCGGCAAAATATCTTCAATAAAATACGGCTGATAGGGCTCCAGCAGCTTCGCCAGTTGTATTGCCTGCTGCGGGAAGAGGCGTTCGTGTACATCATGCAAAATTTGCAGACCAGAACCATACTTTTCCCGTAGCGCCCTGAACATGGCGACGGTATTGTCCATATATTCTTGCTGATCGAACCAGGCGCCGGGCGTTGGGTTTTCCGGAGTATGCAGTTGCGTCGGTGTCCCGCCGTAAAAACCTAACTGACAGCGAACATGACGATAGCCTTGTTCGCGCAGGTGGTCTACGCGGGCAAAGAGCGCTTCCAGCGTTTCACCGCTGGCATGGCTGTAGGCGGCAATGGCATCCCGGGATTGCCCGCCAAGCAACTGATAAAGCGGCATGCCTGCCAGTTGGCCTTTAATATCCCACAGCGCCATATCCACGCCGGATATCGCATTATTTATCACCGGACCGTTTCGCCAGTAGGCGTTAACGTTCATCATCTGCCAGAGATCTTCGATATGATTCGCGTCGCGCCCGATCAACAGCGGTTTCAGATACTCATCAACCATGGTTTTGACCGCCAGCGGACGCTGCTGGAAGGTTGCGCAGCCGTGGCCAGTAAGACCTTTGTCGGTGCTAACCCGCACGGTAATCAGGTTATGTCTGTCCGGGCGAGTGATAAAGCATTCGATATTTTGAATGATGGTTGGCGTCACTGGGAGACTCCTTTACAGCGAAGTGATGTGCCGATAGGGGTATTATCATCTCCTTAATTTTGTACTGTGGTAAACCTTTTTTTAATAAAAATTTTGGTAAGTTATTTTTGTTTAATTTAATTAAAAACCATACCAATTTTATTTTTATCGGGCTTTTTATGGCTTATTGATGGTAATTTGTGATGGAGTTCATGTTTTATTGGTTTGTTTTGAATGTCGACTTTCTCTACCCTTTTGGGCAGATATTAAAACGACAATATTCCTGCAGGAGCATTTATGGGGACGCAAGAAGCCATTACTAATATTATTCGTCTGGTCGGCGGACAGGATAATATCAACAATGTCTGGCACTGTATGACGCGCTTACGCTTTGATCTGGTTGATGATAATAAAGTTGATCAACACGCGATTAAGGCACTACCGGGCGTGCTTGGCGCGCAACTGCAAAGCGATCAGTTTCAGATTGTTATCGGACCGAAGGTAAATAGCTGGTATGAGCAAATGCTGACGGTGCTGGGAAAAGCGCCGCAAAACGAGACGCCTATTCAACGGCGCAAAAGTCTGGTATCGCTGTTTATGGATACGGTTTCCGGGGTGTTTGGTCCCATCGTGCCAGCGATTGCCGGTGCCGGGATGATAAAGGGCCTGCTGGCCGGGTTGATTGCTCTGAATGTGGTCTCGGCGAAAAGCGATACCGTGGTGGTGATTGACCTGATAGCCAGTGGCGTTTTTTATTTTCTGCCATTTTTCCTCGCCGTATCGGCGGCGAAAATTTTCAAAACCAATGAATATCTGGCGGCGGCAGTGGCTGCCTGTTTGATGTATCCATCGCTGATCGATGCTGCAAAGGCGCTGGCGTCGCATCAGGAAGGGGCGGTGAGCGCCTTCTGGTTACTCAACGCGATACCGGTTTCGGTATTTAACTATGCCGCAAGCGTTATTCCGGTGATTTTCTCCATTCTGGCGTTGAGTTATATTCACCGCTGGGTGGACAGGATCATGCCGGACGTATTAAAGACGGTCTTCACGCCGACGCTGACGCTGTTTCTCGCGGCGCTGGCGGCACTGGTGGTTATCGGGCCGATTGGGATCTGGTTGGGTAAAGTGCTGGCCTTGTTTATTCAGGGGTTATTTGGTATTTCAGCCAGTTTTGCCGGGCTGGTTGTGGGGGCGATTCGGCCGATCGCTATTCTTACCGGTATGCATCACGCAATGACGCCCATTGCGTTGCAAAACTTTAGCGAGCAGGGCTATGACATGTTGATGCCGATGATGTTTATGGCGAATATGGCGATTGCCGGGTCGACGTTCGCTATCTGGCGGATAAGTAACAACCGTCAGGACAAAACGGTGACGCTATCGGCGGCAATCTCCGCACTGTTGGGCATTACGGAGCCTGCGTTGTTTGGCGTCCTGACGCGTTATAAAAAAGCGTTTATTGCCGCGACGGTAGCAAGCTCGCTGGCCTCTGCATTTATTGCTTTCTTCGGGGTCCGGCTGTATGGCTATATTTTGTCGAGTATCTTTAGCCTGCCAGCGTATATTGGCCCGTATTTTGTTTTTGCCCTCTCCGGCGTGGCGATCGCGCTGCTGCTTTCTTTCCTGTTAACCACTGTACTGGTAGGTAAAGACACAGTGGAGTAGCTTGACGCTGGTGCGCCTGTTGGCGCGCCAGACGAATGCTCGCTATCTCTTCACCTTCAGTCATCGTCAGTGAGTTATTGCCCTTTGCTGCACGGGGCGGCCTGTGATTTTGTTGGCTATTCCGACGTGGCGCCTGTTTTAATATCGTTATGTATTTTTATGTAGGGAACAGCGTTGCGGTCATGCATGCTGTTTCTGTTCATGTGGACGTGTCTGGCGAAGAAAAGGCCACACGACGCCAGTGTCATAAATTTGAAATTTAAATGACATCTTATTGTCATCTTAATGTCATATATAACGTGCAGATTATTGATGGGAAAATGTTGTCGGGTATAAGCTAAAAATATATCTCTGGATTAGCATGTTAACTTCGTGTATTAATTCTATGATGATTTTATTTCACGGGAAGCGTGATTATGACCACAGTAGTTCTGAACGTAAAAATTGATAGCGAGTTAAAAGAAAAACTCCGTCAGTATGCGGAAGAAAATAACGAAAACTTAGGAACGGCCACGGAAAAACTGCTGCAGTTAGCCTTTCAGGTAGCAGAATCAGCAGATGAACCGGCGGTTTCAGAAGAAGATATCGATAACCAGCATGTCGAAGAGGAAACCTCTCCGTTAACCCCTAAAGAAATCAAGGCACTACGCAAAATCCTGAAGAAGAAAAAATGAAACAACAACTCTCTACAGCCAGCAATTATAGCGAAGCCTGTGACATGCTCCGTTCCGGGTACGTTAAACACGTGCGTTTGAACTGGAATATTGGTAGTGATGAGTTCTTTCGCCTTGCCTCCGACTGGTGTGATACAGGGGCTAAAATTAAAAAGGATGGAGACGGCTTTATTATTTCGCTAAAGGGATTTCCAATCCCACGCCAGCATTAATGGAATTATCTCGCTTTTGTCATCGCACTGACATTTTTCGATGACAAGGTTGAAACGCAATTTTATAAAAACATCTCGCAAGTATCATCGATGATGATTTTTGACGGGCTGGCACCAGCCCGTCGATATTTTATTAGATGATTTTCCTGATGCGGAAATGTGTTTTCTGTTCTGTGAGGCTATGCCATATCGGCTGCAGGGTATTAAAAGCCCTGCGCAGCTCTTCGTCCGACAGCGTAAAAGGTAAACGCAAATAACGGTCAAAGGCGCCAGCCAGACCAAATCGGGTTCCTGTCCCAATGTGAATGCCGTGACTTTCCGCGCGCGCGGAGAAGATCGTTGCCAGCATCTCCGGCAATTCAACCCAAAACGAGAGCCCGCCCTCCGGCGGCGTGAAGCGCCAGTGAGGAAAATACTCCGCCATTAGCGCACCGCACATATCCCGGCGGGCTGCCAGCATGTTTCGTCGCAATGGCAACAGGGAATGCTCGTTTTCCAGTAGCCAGCAGCAGGCTAGCTGTTCCAGCAATGGCGTGCCGAGATCGAGAGCGTCGCGCGCCTGAATTAATGAGGCAATTGTTCGCGAAGAGGCGCGGATCCAGCCGATGCGCAGGCCGCCCCAAAAACTTTTCCCCGCAGAGCCGATAGTGATTATCGGTGCGTCGACATTGAACGTTGCCAGCGGCGGCGGCGGTGGCGCGTCATACCATAAATCAACCATTGTTTCGTCCACCACCAGCGTGGTGTGGGTTTGTGCGGCGATATTGGCTACCCGCTGACGGGTGATGCTGTCCATACAGCGACCTGTGGGGTTATGGAAGTCCGGCATCAGCCAGGCCAGCCGTGGCGACGTTTGCGCAATCGTTGCCGCTAAACCGTCGCAGTCCCAGCCCTGCTGCGGTAACGCAACGCCAACCGGGCGGCAGTGCGCCCCCTGAATCGCGCTAATGGCCATGGGGTAAGTTGGCGCATCCACCACGACGCGATCCCCTGGCCCGGTTAATAAACGCAGCGCCAGCGCGAATCCGCTGAGCGCTCCATTGACGATCATCACTTCATCGCTACGTGTCGGCAGGCCGCGTTGGTTATAGCGGCTGGCGATTGCGGCGCGCAGCTGCGGTAGCCCCTGTTGATCGTAACCGGTGTTCGCTAAATGCTGCGGCATGATTTTGAGGGCCTGGCGGTAGGCCTGATGAATCTCTGGCCCGGCGCTAAGCGCGGCGACGGCCAAATTGATGGATAACGGGGCCGGGTTTTCCGCTGCCGTCTCCATAGGTCGTTCCGGCAGGGCAATACGCGAACCGCTTCCCTGGCGGCTGTAAAGGTAGCCCTCTTCTCGTAGTTGTCCGAGCGCGCTGGCAACGGTGGTACGGCTGATATTCAGGGATGCCGCCAGTTCACGCTCGCCGGGCAGACGGGTTTCCAGCGGCAGACGGCCATCGAGGATCAGCAGGCGTAACGCTTCCGCCAGTTGACGCCAGAGCGGTGTACGAGAGTGAGATTCCTGCCAGTTGCCGAGCAGGCGTACCAGTGACTGAGAACCAAAGCGACGAGCAGACATAGCGATCCACTTTTTAAAAACTGGCCATTAATTATCAATCCATTTTTACTGATGATGTGGATGATCGCAATTGTCCTGAGGTGAAAAATGATCCGTCGTTTATTGCAGCTTTATATTGGTCTGGTTCTGTATGGCGTATCGACCGCGTTATTTGTGCATGCCAGCCTGGGGGCCGATCCGTGGGATGTGTTTCACCTTGGTATTGGCAAGCAGTTCCGTCTGGATTTCGGTACGGTCATGATTCTGACGGGGGCGGCAGTGCTGCTGCTGTGGATCCCGCTACGCCAAATGCCGGGGCTGGGAACGGTGAGCAATGTGATTGTGCTGGGGCTGGCAGCAAATGCCACTCTGGCGATGTTGCCGCCGCTGGAATCGCTGGTGGCACGCAGTCTGTTGCTGGTAGCGGCTATTGTGCTCAATGCGCTGGCGACGGGGATGTATATTGGCGCAGGTTTTGGCCCCGGGCCACGTGATGGCCTGATGACGGGCCTGCATGCGCGTACCGGCTGGTCGTTGCGCGGCATTCGTACGGTAATTGAAGTTTCCGTCCTGCTGATTGGCTGGCTGATGGGCGGTAATTTTGGCCCGGGAACCGTGCTTTATGCTTTGACGATTGGGCCGCTGATCCAACTGTGCCTGCCGTGGTTTCGCCAGCCCATAGGGGGTAAAGCGCTGGCAAAACCCGATGAGGCGGTTTCCTGATTTTACGCTGTCAGCGGGTACAGAAGCTGACCTGCCGAATCTCCGGAAAACCTGTTGATGCCGGGAAGGCAACTACAGGTTATTCCAGCCATAAAACAGCATATATAAGCCCAGCGCCATAATCAGCGTGCCGGAAATCCATGGCGCTTTGTGGGACAGGGCGTTCAGACCGGGCCAACGATTAGCGACATGCCTGAGACTCAGGGCGGCAATCGCTCCAGAGGCCACTAAGGTGAGCGCAAGCCCGACGCTAAAACTTAGCACCAGGGTGGCGCCCAGCGAGAATTTTTTCAGTTGCAGGCAGATAAGCAGGACGGTAATTGACGCCGGGCAGGGGATGAGCCCGCCCGTTAGCCCGAACAGCATAATCTGCCCGGTGGTGGCTCGCTGACTGTTAAAACGACGATTAATTTCTTCAGCGTGCGCGCGCTGGTGAGCATCCTGCTGGCGATCGGCGGCGATCAGCGGATGTTGATGAGTATGGGGATTGTGTCCATGCGGATGATCGTGATGATGGTGCTCATGCTCATGCTCATGCTCATGCTCATGCCAGTGAGATACCAGCCAGGTACGCCACAGCATCCAGCAGGAAATTAACACGATGAGTATCCCGGAGATCAACTGAAACCAGGGTTCTGATGTTTGCGCATTCCAGCCGCGGCCAAACCACAGCCCCGCCATTGCCACCAGCCAGACCACCGCCGTATGCGACACTGTCGCCGCTAAGCCCAGAAGTACAGCCTGTTTCAGCGTGCCGTGCACTGCCACAATAAATGCCGCCATCATGGTTTTCGAGTGTCCGGGCTCAAGGCCGTGCAGCGCACCTAATAGAATCGCTCCGGGGATAAACAGCCAGGCATTGCCCTGTTGCAGCAGTAACGTGAAATCGTTCATATGGCGTTCCTTGACAAACGTGACTGTATACTACTCCCCCCCAGTAAGCTAATACTACCCCCCAGTAGAAAAATACTCCGGGGGAGTAGGGCGTGTTATGCTGTTCTCATTGGATACTGTGTTGTCAGTGAAAATGACCTATTAATCAAACCGTGGATCGCGTCATGTCACATACCGTTCGTCACAAGAAGATGTTATTGACCAGATTGAAGAAAATTCAGGGGCAAAGCACCGCTCTGGAAAAAATGCTCAATCGGGAGCATGAGTGTGCAGAGGTTTTGCAGCAGCTGGCGGCGATTCGCGGCGCGGTTAACGGTATGATGCTGCAGGTCATCCAGGGGCATTTAACAGACCATGTGGTTAAAGAGCCGGAAGAAGGCCAGCGTGAAGCTGACCTTGACGTGGTGATGCAGGTGATAAAATCCTATCTGAAATAGCATCAGGTCCGGAGTTGTTCAGGGGCGTCGGATCCGACAACCCACGGGACGCACGGCGTCTTTGATCGCAAAGCCGTCTTCGGGGACGGCGCGCCCGACCAACGCGGAGCCGCTTGCGCCGTTTTTGGCTTTTTCCCTTCGGCGATGGTCGCCAGATTAAGTGCTTCCTTACCGTCGCTATGTATTGTGAATACGTGGCGCATATTCCTGTGCTCAAGCGCAGTCACGATAATCAGACACTGCGTTTAATGGGCATCAGGTGCGGCGATATCGGCGCTAATCCGTTGATCATTTTCGTCGAACACCATGCAGTAGCGATCGTCAAACGCAACGCTGATTTTCTGCCAGGGCTGGAAATGAACGTCGCCGGGCAACAGAACTTTGACGTTATCGTGGCCATAGCACTGGCCGAACAGATAGGTATTGTTGCCCAGTCTCTCAACGACTTCACATTGAAACTCGACAACGGTACCAATATTTACATCCGTTGAAAGGTGTTCAGGACGAATACCAAGCGTAACGGAAGCACCCGGTTGTAACGGTGATGTGGTGATATGGAGCGTCAGATGGTGGTCTTGCGCCATCTTCACGCTAAGTTGATCGGGTTGCCAGGCGGTCACCGTTGCGGGCAGGAAGTTCATTTTGGGCGAACCGATAAATCCGGCGACGAACTTATTCACCGGGTTGTAATACAGCGACATCGGTGAACCCGTCTGCTCTACTTTCCCGTAGTTCATCACGACGATTTTATCGGCCAGGGTCATCGCTTCGACCTGATCGTGGGTCACATAAACCATCGTGGTCTTGAGTTCATGATGGAGTTTGGCGATATGCAGACGCATTTCAACACGCAGTTCAGCATCAAGGTTGGAGAGCGGTTCGTCAAACATAAACACCCGCGGATTGCGCACAATGGCGCGACCAATTGCCACGCGTTGACGCTGGCCACCAGAAAGTTGTTTCGGTTTACGATCTAATAAATGAGAGAGTTGCAGCGTTTTTGCGACCATTTCAACCTGACGGCGAATGTCATCTTTTGGCACTTTGTTGACCTTCAGACCATAACCCATATTTTCCGCCACCGTCATATGCGGATAGAGCGCATAGGACTGGAATACCATGGCGACGCCGCGATGTGCCGGAACGACGTCATTCATCACCTCATCGCCAATCAGCACCTCACCGTCGCTGACCTCTTCCAGCCCGGCGATCATCCGCAGGAGAGTGGATTTACCACAGCCGGATGGGCCCACGAATACCGCAAATTCGCCATCTTCAATATCAAGGTTTATCTGATGCAGCGTCACTGTACTGCCGAACCGTTTAGTGACATTCCTCAGTCGTATATTGGACATCAACATTCCCCAGGTTAGTAGCCGTTGTTTGCCGTTGGGATTTGGACTGTAAACTGTTTTTTGTATAACGTATAACAACTCAGCCTGACGATGCTCAACGACACTAAAATCATGCACTGACTATAACTTCCAGATTTTTCGCGCCCTATATTGAAGTTTCATTTCTGTAATCATGATCACACAACTGGCAGCTTTTAGTGGTTTTATTGGTATTCAAAGCGTAGCGTATAACAAATCAAAGATAACGAGATTGTTGTTCATGAATCGCTATTTCTCAATTGATTAAGCGATTAACCGAAGTCACCACTTCACAATTAAAACCATTAAATTGTTATACCTTCACATGAGGTTGATAATGAAAAAGAACACTCTTGCTGCACTGATCCTTACTGCCCTGACTGCCGGGCAACTCGCGAGCGTGCAGGCGCACGCGGCTGGACAGCTAAACGTTTGGGAAGACATTAAAAAAGCCGATGGTATTAAAGCCGCGGTGAGCGATTTTGAAAAGCAGTTCAACGTCAAGGTTAACGTACAGGAGATGCCCTACGCCCAGCAGTTGGAAAAGCTGCGTCTTGATGGACCGGCAGGGATCGGGCCGGATGTGTTGGTGATCCCTAATGACCAGTTAGGTGGCGCGGTTGTCCAGGGGCTGCTGTCTCCTTTGACGATGGATAAAGCAAAGCAGGCGGCCTTTACGCCGGCATCAATCAACGCCTTCCGGATGGATAACGTGCTTTATGGCGTGCCGAAAGCGGTGGAAACCCTGGTACTGATTTATAACAAAGACCTGATCGACAAACCGCTGGATAGCCTGCAGGCGTGGTTCGACTATTCGAAAAAACAGCGTGATGCGGGCAAATACGGCCTGTTGGCGAAATTTGACCAGATCTACTACAGCTGGGGTGTTATCGCCCCAATGGGCGGTTATATCTTTGGCAAAAACGATAAGGGCGGTTTCAACCCGCAGGATATTGGCCTGAACAAGCCTGGCGCGGTGGAAGCGGTGACCTTCCTGAAAAAATTCTACACCGATAAGGTTTTCCCGGCAGGGATCCTCGGCGATAACGGGCTGAATGCCATCGACTCGCTGTTTACCGAGAAGAAAGCGGCGGCGGTCATCAATGGTCCGTGGGCTTTCCAGCCCTATGAAGCGGCAGGGATTAACTATGGCGTTGTTCCGCTGCCAATGCTGCCGGATGGCAAGCCAATGAGCTCCTTCCTCGGCGTGAAAGGCTATGTGGTGTCGACCTGGAGTAAAGATAAAGCGCTGGCGCAGAAGTTCATCGAATTTATCAACCAGCCGCAGTATGTGAAAGCGCGTTACATCGCCACGGGCGAAATCCCGCCGTTGAAATCGATGATCGACGATCCGGTGATTAAGAATGATGAAAAGGCCAGCGCGGTGGCGGTGCAGTCTGCGCGGGCAACGGCAATGCCGGGGATCCCGGAAATGGGTGAAGTCTGGGGGCCGGCCAATGCCGCGCTGGAGCTGAGCCTGACCGGTAAACAGGAGCCGAAGGCGGCGCTTGATAGCGCAGTGAAGCAGATCAAGATGCAAATCGAAGCGATGCAGGCCAGCAATCAGTAACCAGGTGATGTAACAGAACGGGAGGAGGGCCTCCCGTTTTTAGAAGGAGTGGTGTGTGATTATCAATCCCAGCGAAAATATTGCCGAGGCGCGTGGCGCGGGACGCCATGCGTGGTGCGGCCTGTTGCTGGCTATCGTGCCGGGCTTTGGACAGTTTTATCACCGCCAGTGGCTGAAGGGGATTGTCTTCCTGGCGCTGCTGAGCAGTTTTATGCGCATTTTTTATGATTTTCTCAGCGAAGGCCTGTGGGGGTTATACACCTTAGGTGAAGAGGTGCCGCGGGATAACTCTATTTTTCTGCTGGCGGAAGGGATCATCAGCGTACTGGTTATCGCCTTCGGTCTGCTTATCTATTTTCTCTCGCTGCGTGATGCGTGGGTAAATGGCAAAAAACGCGATGAAGGCCTGGCGCTGAATAGCGTACGTAAACAGTATCAAATGCTGCTTAGCGACGGTTTTCCTTATCTGATGATCACGCCTGGCTTTATTTTGCTGGTGTTTGTCGTCATTTTCCCGATTCTGTTCGGTTTCGCGATCGCGTTTACTAACTACAACCTTTATCACACGCCGCCAGCGAAGCTGGTGGACTGGGTGGGATTCAAAAATTTCATCAATATTTTTACCCTGTCCATCTGGCGCTCAACCTTCTTTGACGTGCTGCAATGGACGGTCGTATGGACGCTGCTGGCGACAACGTTGCAATGCACCGTCGGCGTGCTGCTGGCGATTCTGGTCAACCAGAAAGATCTGCGCTTTAAACCAATGATTCGCACGATTTTTATCCTGCCGTGGGCAGTGCCAGGGTTTGTCACGATTCTGGTTTTTGCCGGGATGTTCAACGATTCATTCGGGGTGATTAATAACGCGATATTGTCGTTCCTGGATATTAGTCCGAAGGCGTGGCTGACCGACCCGTTCTGGACCAGGACTGCGCTGATCATGATGCAGACCTGGCTTGGCTTCCCGTTTGTTTTCGCCATGACCACCGGCGTACTGCAGGCGATCCCGGACGATCTCTATGAAGCGGCCACTATGGATGGCGCCAGTGCATTTACCCGCCTGCGGACCATTACGCTGCCGCTGGTGCTGTACTCCATTGCGCCGATCATCATCACGCAATACACCTTCAATTTTAACAACTTCAACATTATCTATCTGTTCAACAACGGCGGCCCGGCGGTGGCGGGGTCTAATGCCGGCGGCACGGATATTCTGGTGTCGTGGATCTACAAATTAACGATGTCGTCTTCGCAATACGCCATCGCGGCCACCATTACGATCCTGCTGTCGATTTTTGTCGTCGGTCTGGCGTTGTGGCAGTTCCGCGCCACTAAATCCTTTAAAAATGACGATATGGCGTAAGGGAAGCAACATGGCTAAAGCACCGAGTATTAAACGCGAAAAGTGGATTCGTCTGTCACTTACCTGGCTGGTGGTCATCCTGGTGTCGACGATCATTATTTATCCGCTGATCTGGACGGTAGGGGCGTCGCTGAATGCCGGGAATAGTTTGCTGAGCACATCAATAATCCCGGAAAACCTGTCGTTTCAGCATTATGAGGATTTGTTCAACGGTAATGTGAATTATCTGACCTGGTACTGGAATTCGATGAAGATCAGTTTCATGACCATGGTGCTGACGTTAATCAGCGTCAGTTTCACCGCCTATGCGTTCTCCCGCTTTCGTTTTAAAGGGCGACAGAATGGGCTGATGCTGTTTTTGCTATTGCAGATGATCCCGCAGTTCTCAGCGCTGATTGCGATCTTTGTTCTTTCGCAACTGCTGGGGCTGATCAACAGCCACCTGGCGCTGGTGCTGATCTACGTTGGCGGCATGATCCCGATGAATACCTGGCTAATGAAAGGTTATCTGGATGCGATCCCAAAAGATCTGGACGAGTCGGCGCGGATGGATGGCGCCAGCAGTTTTCGTATTTTTATCGAAATTATCATGCCGCTGTCGAAGCCGATTCTGGCGGTCGTTGCGCTGTTTTCGTTCACCGGCCCGCTGGGGGATTTCATTCTCTCCAGCACCATCCTGCGTACGCCGGATAAGTACACGCTGCCGATTGGCCTGTATAACCTGGTCGCGCAGAAGATGGGGGCCAGCTATACCACCTACGCGGCGGGAGCGGTGCTGATTGCTGTCCCGGTCGCGATTTTGTATCTGGCGCTCCAAAAATACTTTGTTTCCGGTCTGACCTCCGGTAGTACAAAAGGATAATCCCATGAAAAAATTCCCTCCCGTATGGTTTGCTGTTGCTCTGGCATGCTCATTTTCCGCCACTACGCTTGCGGAAGAGACGCTGCAAACCAGGCCGTTTAGCAACATGCCTGCCGATTTTATTAAAGGCGCGGATATCTCCACGCTGCTGGATGCTGAAAAATACGGCGCAAAGTTCTTTAACCACAATAATCAGCCTGAAGACCCGATCGCGATTCTGAAGGCTGATGGTGTGAATTATGTTCGCCTGCGGTTGTGGGTTGATCCTAAAGATGCTCAGGGCCAGCGTTATGGCGGCGGGGATAACGATCTGGCGACGACGCTGGCGCTGGCGAAGCGCGCAAAAGCCCAGGGGATGAAGTTGCTGCTCGATTTTCACTACAGTGATTTCTGGACCGATCCAGGCAAACAGTTCAAACCGAAAGCCTGGGAAAAAATGGATTATCCACAGCTGAAAACCGCGATCCACGACTATACCCGTGACACGATCGCGCGCTTTAAGCAGGAGGGCGTACTGCCGGATATGGTGCAGATCGGCAACGAAATCAATGGCGGCATACTGTGGCCGGAAGGAAAAAGCTGGGGGCAGGGCGGCGGTGAGTTCGATCGTCTGGCAGGGCTGCTTAATGCCGCTATCAGCGGCCTGAAGGAAAATCTTACTCACGGTGAGAAGGTAAAAATCATGCTCCATCTGGCTGAAGGGACCAAAAATGACACCTTCCGCTGGTGGTTTGATGAAATCAGCAAACGCAATGTGCCTTATGACATTATCGGCCTGTCGATGTACACCTACTGGAATGGTCCGATTAGCGCGCTGAAAGCCAATATGGATGATATCAGTCAGCGCTATCATAAAGACGTGATTGTTGTCGAAGCCGCGTATGCTTATACCCTGAAGAACTGCGATAACGCCGAAAACAGTTTTCAGGCAAAAGAGGAAAAGGCCGGGGGTTACCCTGCTACCGTCCAGGGGCAATACAATTATATTCATGACTTAATGCAGGCGGTAGCTGATGTTCCGGATCATCGGGGCAAAGGTATTTTTTATTGGGAGCCGACGTGGATTGCCGTACCGGGAAATACCTGGGCGACGCCTGCCGGTATGAAATATATCCACGATGAGTGGAAAGAGGGTAATGCGCGGGAAAATCAGGCGCTATTTGATTGCCAGGGAAAAGCATTGCCATCATTGAAAGTGTTTAATTAATTATTCAGCTTTATATTTCAGGATGTTTATTATGAAGAAATTTTCGCCTTTGAGCCCGAAGGTCAATGCGCTATTGCATGGCGCCGACTATAATCCGGAGCAGTGGGAGAACTACCCCGATATTATTGATAAAGATATTGCCATGATGCAGCAGGCAAAATGTAATGTCATGTCGGTGGGAATATTTAGCTGGGCGAAACTGGAACCTCAGGAAGGCGTATTTGAATTTGGCTGGCTGGATAATATTCTTGATAAATTGTATGCCGCTGGCATTCATGTGTTTCTCGCCACCCCAAGCGGTGCGCGCCCGGCGTGGATGTCGCAAAAGTACCCTCAGGTGCTGCGCGTAGGCCGCGATCGCGTACCGGCGCTGCACGGCGGACGTCATAATCACTGTATGTCATCGCCGGTTTATCGCGAGAAAACCTTGAAAATCAATACGCTGCTGGCAGAGCGTTATTCTCATCATCCGGCGGTACTGGGCTGGCATATTTCCAACGAATATGGCGGCGAGTGCCACTGTGATCTGTGCCAGCAGCGATTCCGCGACTGGCTGCAAGCGCGCTACAAAACGCTGGATAACCTCAATCATGCCTGGTGGAGCACTTTCTGGAGCCATACTTATAGCGACTGGTCGCAGATTGAATCTCCGGCTCCGCAGGGGGAGATCTCAATTCATGGCCTCAACCTTGACTGGCATCGTTTCAATACCGCGCAGGTGACTGACTTCTGTCGTCATGAAATCGCCCCGCTGAAAGCGGCGAATGCCGACCTGCCGGTCACAACCAACTTCATGGAGTATTTCTACGATTACGACTACTGGCAACTGGCGCAGACGCTGGACTTTATCTCATGGGACAGTTATCCCATGTGGCACCGTGATAAAGACGAAACCACGCTGGCCTGCTACACCGCCATGTATCACGACATGATGCGCAGCCTGAAAGGGGGGAAACCTTTTGTATTGATGGAATCCACGCCGAGCACGACCAACTGGCAGCCGACCAGTAAGCTGAAGAAGCCGGGAATGCATATTCTCTCTTCCCTGCAGGCGGTGGCGCACGGCGCTGATTCAGTGCAGTATTTTCAGTGGCGCAAGAGTCGCGGTTCGGTGGAGAAGTTTCATGGTGCGGTTATCGACCATGTCGGCCATCTGGACACGCGCGTGGGCCGTGAAGTCACTAAACTCGGTGATATGTTAAGCAAGCTCCAGGGCGTGGTGGGGTGCAGAACAGAGGCTAAAGTCGCGATTATTTTCGACCAGCAAAACCGCTGGGCGCTGGATGATGCGCAGGGGCCGCGTAATCTCGGCATGGAGTATGAAAATACCGTCAACGAGCACTACCGTCCGTTCTGGGAACAGGGTATCGCGGTTGATATTATTGATGCTGACGTTGATCTGAGCGCTTATCAACTGGTCATTGCGCCGATGTTATATATGGTTCGCGACGGCTTTGCCGAACGTGCCGAGGCGTTTGTGGCTAACGGCGGCCATTTAGTGACAACATACTGGACGGGGATTGTTAACGAATCGGACCTGTGCCATCTCGGTGGTTTCCCTGGCCCGCTACGTAAATTGCTGGGTATCTGGGCGGAGGAGATCGACTGTCTGAATGATGGTGAACGTAATCTTGTGCAGGGCCTGGCTGGCAATGAAGGCGGATTGCAGGGACCGTATCAGGTACGCCATCTGTGTGAACTGATTCATACCGAAACGGCGCAACCGCTGGCGACCTACCGCGATGATTTTTACGCAGGAAGACCGGCGGTCACCGTGAACCACTTCGGCAAGGGCAAGGCCTGGCATGTGGCTTCGCGCAACGATCTGGCCTTCCAGCGGGATCTCTTTGCCACTCTCAGCGAAGAACTGGCGCTGCCGCGTGCGGTTGAAGTCGAATTCCCGCCAGGCGTGGTGGCGACCGCGCGTACCGATGGTGAAACCACGTACGTATTCCTGCAAAACTTCAGCGCACAGCAGCATAGCGTAACCCTGCCGCAGGGCTATCAGGATAGTCTTACCGCGACGGCGCTGAATGGGCCGTTAACGTTAAATGCATGGGATTGTCGTGTCCTTAGCCGTAACGCGTAATTTTTCTTTACCCGCGCCTGCCCCTGAGAGCAGGCGTTTTTTTATCTGTCTGTCAGGAGTCTGTTATGGTGAGTTTGAAATCCTTTCTGAATTATTTTTCTCAACCCCGTAAGATGGAACCGTTGAGTCATGCGGAACAACAACAGATTGAAAATTTAATTCAGGCCTTTGGCGGTGAGAGCAACATTATTAATGTTGATGCCTGTATTACCCGTTTACGGGTTACGGTAAATAATCTGGCGGTTATTGATTCCCGGTCTTTGCAGCAGCAGGGGGCGCTTGGTGTAATTATTCTTGGGCAACAGGTACATGCTATATTCGGGAAGCAGTCTGATGCCTTGCGACAATTACTTGATGAACACTTTGCCAGCCGTAAATAAAAAATGGGATAACCCAATAATGGGTTATCCCGAAAATATAGCAAGCATTCAATGGCAATAATGATTACCGGAGGGTAATTAACGACCTTACAGTGGGAGATAAAACAGATTTAAATATCATTACCACCAGGCTTCTACCTGGACACCAAAGTTCCACGTATTGTTGGCTGTTTGATCTTCGAACGGCTTACCATTCTCAGAATCATTCAGCCAGGATGCGAAAATACGCAGTTCCGGGCGTGACATAAAGTCTGGACCATCCGCCAGACCCAGTGCAATGGTGTATTTTTCACCTGCCTGTTTGTAATCGGTATTGTTCTTGTAGCTATCTTTCTGGTAAAAACCGCCCACTTCGCCAATCAGACGCACGTAGTCGGTGAACTGATATTGCCCGCGAGCCACCAGCGAGATCATACGCGTTTTATCCGTGTACTCAGTAATGTTATCCGCCGATCCCCAGGTCAGTACATGGTTAACGGAGAATTTGTCGGTAATCGGGATTAAACCCGTATTGATCACGCGATAGCCGGTGGCGTCATTAACGTAGTGCCACATGTCATACCAGCCGCCGCCCTGGGAGACCATGTTTTGCGCCAGCCCTTTATTCGCATACTGCAACACCGTCTTGTTGTAGCCGCCCAGCATATCCTGACTGATTTCACCGGTCAGCATAACGCCATTTTCAGCATCATATAGCCCGCCGTAGGTGTCTTGCTTCTTGGTGGTGTTCGGCATCGCATAATCGATACCAAATTCTGTCCATGAACCGGACCAGGGCTTCCAGCCTGCGTAGCGTAGATCGAGGTAATTAATGTTGACGTTGCTGTCGCCATCGACGCGATAGTCAACGTCGTTGGCGTCTCCGCGGATCCAGGCAAATGAGACGGCGCCTGGGCCGAATGTGTAATTTTCAATCCCCGCGCCGGAACCGGAAATGTTCCAGTATTTGGTGTCGATGATGTGGAGATCGTGGCGCTGATAGTAGCGTTTACCGCCCCAAATGACGGCATTCGGATCGCCGGGAATCAGGCCTTTGATTTGCAGGTTCAACTGACGTAGGCCGAACTGCGCATCATCATCCAGCGTTGTTTCGTTATCGTTAGAGCCATCAGACACCATGCTGACCATGCTGTCGAGATAAAAACTGACGTCGTCTTTTTTGTAAACTTCTGAACCTAACTCCAGCTCGCCATAGGTATCGGATTCATTACCCAGACGTCCCAGTTTATTTTTTTGCCATTCGGCTTCACTTCCGTCACCGGAGACCCCAACTCCGGCGCGCAGATAACCATGAAAATCGATACCCGGGACTGTAGCGGAAGCGGCAAACACGGATGGTGAAATCAGCGCAGCGGCCAACGCAACGGAGAGTGTGCGTAGCGTAGTGTTCATGTCATTCCTCTTATTTTTTGTATTACGTTCACATAACAAGTGTCATAAAAGTCCTAAATCAGAGTCCAGGCAAATGGATGATCGCTATAGTGTGATTAACTGCAAATAAATAAGCGGGTTTTGTTACGGGTAGTGAGTCTATTCACATTTTGTTGTATTGTGAACGTCATACTTTTTGTGAGGATTGTTGTTCAGGAAGTGCTGCAATGGGCGTTTTTTAAAATTGCCCCTGTTACAATCCAGGGATAACAATATAAGGAACCGGACCATGAAGTCTAAAAGCGCGACCTTAGAAGATGTTGCCCGCCATGCGGGTGTCTCCTATCAGACCGTGTCCAGGGTACTCAATAAGTCTGCTAATGTATCCAAAGCCACGCGCAGTAAGGTAGAGAAATCCATTAAAGAATTGCGGTATGTCCCTAATCGTCTGGCACAACAACTGGTCGGTAAGCGGAGTCATACCGTGGGTCTGGTGACGACTTCCCTTGCATTGCATGCGCCGTCCCAGGTTGCTGCGGCGGTGAAACGCTATGCGAATATGGAAGGGTATCAGGTGCTTATTTCAATGATCGATGAGAGCGTCAACCAAAGTATTCAGGATTCGATCAATGAACTGAAGTCCCAGCGGGTAGATAAGGTTATCATCAATGTGCCGCTTGAGACTGAAAAAGCACAGAAAATTGCGGTTGATAACGATGATATCGTCTGTCTTTTTTTGGATGTTGATCCCTATAGTTCTGTGTTTAACGTTTCGTTTAATCCGGCTGATGGTACCCGGGCCAGCGTCAAATACCTGTATGAAATGGGTCATCGGGAGATCGCCGTACTGGCCGGGCCTGAAAGCTCGGTATCGGCAAGATTACGTTTGAAAAGCTGGATAGAGACGCTGGAAAGTTATGGGCTACAGCCAGTAACGGTGATTCGCGGTAACTGGGATGCGCAGAGTGGTTATGCGGGGGCGCTACAAATGCTGCGTGAAACGCCAAACTTTACTGCGGTTCTGGTGGGCAATGACCAGATGGCGCTTGGCGTGCTGAGCGCGTTTCATCAGCATCAGGTACCGATCCCGGGAGAAAAGTCAGTCATTGGTTACGATGATACTTATGAAAGCTCTTTCTTTTATCCGGCGCTAACAACCGTATCGTTGGATCTTGATCTGCAGGGAAAAGAAGCCGTGCGTCGCATCCTTGATAGCGGCGATAACGAGACATCCCATACATCTTCTATTCTCCCGGCTCGTCTGGTGGTACGCCACTCTAGCGGGCCTAAAACGGAATCTGGTAAAAACCTGCAATCTATTGCCGAGCAGCTACGGGTGCTGGCGCATCAGTTAAATCCTTAATCCGGAGAAGGGCGGCCAGTGCCGCCGACTCTCTATTACCCACGGAGTTGTCATGGTTGATCTTTGTATCGGTCTGGCGTATTTTATTGTTATGTTATAACATATTATTGAGGCCATGATGAAACCCAATATTCATCCGCACTACCGCACGGTGGTCTTTCATGACACCAGCGCCAACGAGTATTTTAAAGTCGGTTCAACGATTAAAACTGAACGTGAGATTGAACTGGAAGGCGTCACGTATCCCTATGTAACAATTGATGTGTCGTCCAAATCGCATCCTTATTACACTGGCAAACAGAAAACGTTCAACAATGAAGGCAGTACCGCGCGCTTCCGCCAGCGTTTCGGTGGCTTTCTTGATGCGAAAAGGAGCAAATAATGCAGGTACTTAATTCCTTACGCAGCGCCAAACAGCGCCACCCGGATTGCCAGATCGTTAAGCGCAAAGGGCGGCTGTACGTGATTTGCAAAAGTAATCCCCGCTTTAAGGCCGTGCAGGGACGTAAAAAAAGACGTTAACGGAAACTTTCCAGTCTGCGTAACTGTTGGCCGTCGGCGCTGAAATTGTCGGCGGCCAGCCATTGCCGTATCGCTTTATCAATTCGCGGCCACTCGCTATCGATAATGGAAAACCAGTCGGTATCGCGATTGTGGCCTTTTACCACCAGCGCCTGCCGAAAGCGCCCCTCGTACTGAAATCCCAGCCGCAGCGCCGCCCGACGAGAAGGCTCGTTCAGGCTATTACATTTCCACTCGTAGCGGCGATAGCCGAGAGTTTCAAACACGTAACGCATCAGCAGCCACTGGGCTTCGGTTGCCATTGCCGTGCTATGGCGAAGCGGCTGAGGTCGTCGCGCAATACTCTCGACAGCGCCCTGGAGCAACCGAAGGATATCTGCGGCATAGCCATCAGGAAACGTATGTTGCAGCGCTGAAATCACTGGGAAAGGATAACGAGGAAGAGCTGATTGTCGTGCTCTCTGAGCGTTTGCAGACATGATAGACAGGCACGCATCATGACTCGCCAACGTTACACTTTACGCCGGGTGTGCCTGCGGTGAATTATTTCCCGCTTTTTATCTGGCGTCGGCTCCTTGACAAGTTATTGCGTGAAGAGGGGGGCGTATTGTTGGGCTCTGGCGACACGCAAGGAGAACCGGAGGCTATGGCAGGCGATTGCCCGTCATCTGGCAGCGTTAAGCCGTTTTTATCTTGACGCGAAAAACGCCAGAAGCGGCTTGGTTTTGGGCTACGGTAATACGTCCGCCGCGCATTTTATTCCGGCGTTGCGGACGCTGAATCGTCTTATTGGGCCGTTCCGTCGCGGGTAAGAGAAAATACATCGTAGAATGAAAGCTCACCTTTGGTATCAATCATTTTCCGCAACTGCGTTTTTTGTTTATCGGCGACGCGGGGGGATTGCAGGATACGCTCGATCAGCTGGTTGGGAACAAATCGGGTGTTGTACCATTCGCCGTTGTAGCAAACGCGAAAGTCCAGTACATCAATATCCTCGTAGCGATAGCGGGGATAGACATCAAAGAAGAAAAAACCGTTTAGCAGAACGAACAGGACGATAAGCAGCCACACTGAGTCTACCAGCGTTTCTGAACGCATCATCACAACGAGTGTGGCCAGGAAAGCCGCGTACATGGCAACAAACAGCCACGGGTGATGACGAATAAAGCTAGGCTGTGTCCCTTAACTTAACAATCGCCTTAAAAATAACCTGATCGCCCCCAGTTTTAGCATGCTCAGGTAGTTTCTGGCTGTTTTTTCCGAACGTGTGGCGATTCGCCTGTTTTCTTTCAATG
>NZ_JBDYQK010000019.1:0-116781 GCF_043832615.1 Klebsiella sp. KE9456 | reverse complement strand
GGCAACATGGGAGAAATTATCGCCCATGCATCATCAGGGAAATCGTAACGAGCCATGTTAAAGGTACTTTTGTGGTCAAAACAGGTGCCAGATTGTACAAAAAACAGTTACGGGACACACCCTAGCAGGCTGAAAACATCAAAACCGCTGTATCCGAATCACGAATTTCAACTCATTGATTCCGCTGACGCCATTCTTTAACCATCTCTTTTGTCACTTCTTTTTTATAACAAATCGGCGAGTAACCTCCGGCTTTGCTCCAGGCGCTGCGGCGACCGCATGAACTTCCGTTACGTGCCGTATTAAATGGGCAGGCGCATGTACCGGGGTAGGAAGCGATAGAGTCGTCAATAATCCTCTGCTTCACCTGGTTATCTGTTAACGGAGCCAATTTGGCGATAGCCATATCTGACGCCAGGATAAAACCAGCAGCAAGCAACGAAATAGTCACTAATTTGATGTTCATTTGACTCTCTCCGGGCAGTTGATAAACATCCAGAGTATGCGTTGAATAGTAAATCAATATTGTTCTTTACCAACCGCATCAGTCTACCTATTAAAAATAGTAGTTTACGCGGTATGACACAGGAGATCCGTCTGACTAATATTAAATAATATATGATCTACAGAATTTGGGCGCCGGGAAAATTCGGGTAAGACGATCAGGCTAAATTAATCTTCAAAGATAAAAATATCAATATTATCAAGCCGCCTGATTCCGGCCCGTCACTATAGCAATGTTCTTACTACAGCAAAAAGCTAAGTGGGATATTGAGCTCTTTCCAGAGCAGTACTGATTAATAACACCTCATCTTGTTTCAAAAAATACGTTGGCTTTGCCATAAAAAACTGCACCTTACTTAGTCGGTGTCCAACTTTTAGGGTGCAGTTCACGTTCACAGATGCGGCTTCGTATTTCTCGCCAGTGGATCGCTTATTTGCTTTTCTTGATATGTTTAATCAGGCGCTTACGCTTACGCATCTGGTTCGGCGTCAGGGTATTGCGTTTGTTGGCAAACGGGTTCTCCCCTTCCTTGAACTGAATACGAATAGGCGTCCCCATCACTTCCAGCGATTTGCGGAAGTAGTTCATCAGATAACGTTTGTAAGAATCCGGCAGATCTTTCACCTGGTTACCGTGGATCACCACGATTGGTGGGTTATAGCCACCAGCATGGGCATATTTCAGCTTCACGCGACGACCGCGCACCAGCGGCGGCTGATGATCTTCGGCAGCCATGGTCATGATGCGGGTCAGCATCGCGGTGCCCACGCGACGGGTTGCGCTGTCGTAGGCCTCACGTACGGATTCAAACAGGTTGCCGACGCCGCTACCGTGCAGCGCGGAGATAAAATGCACCCGGGCAAAATCGATAAAGCCCAGACGGAAGTCCAGGGTCTCTTTCACCTGCTCTTTCACTTCCTGGCTCAGACCGTCCCATTTATTGACGACAATCACCAGCGAGCGACCGCTATTGAGGATAAAGCCCAGCAGGGACAAATCCTGGTCGGAGATACCTTCTCGCGCATCAATCACCAGCAGCACGACGTTAGCGTCTTCAATTGCCTGCAGGGTTTTGATAACCGAAAATTTCTCTACAACGTCAGATATTTTACCGCGCTTACGCACGCCCGCGGTATCGATAAGCACATATTCACGCTCATCACGTTCCATTGGGATATAGATACTGTCACGAGTCGTGCCCGGCATATCGTAAACCACCACACGCTCTTCGCCCAGGATGCGGTTGGTGAGCGTTGACTTACCTACGTTCGGGCGACCGACAATGGCCAGCTTAATTGGCAGATCCTGCGGGTTAAAGTCATCTTCCGGCTCGGCAACGTCTTCACCGTTCTGTTCCGCTTCAAACTGCGCCCAGTATGCCGCGTCGTCATCAACTTCTTCTGGCGGATTCACTTCGTCAACCCACGGCAGAAGCACATGCTCCAGCAGGCTGGTCACGCCGCGACCATGTGAAGCAGCGATCGGATAAATATCGCCTAACCCCAGCGACCAGAAATCAGCAATCGCCTGATCGGCATCAATACCGTCAGTTTTGTTTGCCACCAGGAAGGTTGGCTTTTCACGAGAGCGCAGATGTTTAGCAATCGCCGAATCCGCAGGCATCAGACCCGCACGCGCATCGACCATAAACAGCACTACGTCCGCTTCTTCAATCGCCAGCAACGACTGCTCCGCCATCCGCGTCTCAACGCCATCTTCGGTACCGTCGATCCCGCCAGTATCGATACAGATAAATTCACGGCCTTCCACTTCAGCACGACCGTACTTACGGTCACGAGTCAGCCCCGGAAAATCCGCGACCAACGCATCACGAGTGCGCGTTAAGCGGTTAAAAAGCGTGGATTTTCCAACGTTAGGGCGCCCGACAAGCGCGACCACAGGTATCATGTTAAATGCCTCATACAAAAATCGATACAACGCCGTATATCGCGACGTTTTTTAAAAAGTCAAAACGGCCCCTGTCTGCCAGGGGCCGTTTCTCAAAACCAGACAACTGCCGTATTTAAAGCGTAATCGCGTACAGCGTGCCGTCTTTGGCCTGGATCAGCAACTTACCGTCAGCAACGATCGGATCGGTCAGGAAGCCTGAGCTGTCCACCTTCTGCTGAGCGACAAAGTGACCATCTTCGGGATTGATCCAGTGCATATAACCTTCGCTATCGCCAACAACCAGGTTGCCATTATACAACGCAGGCGCCGTCAACAGACGATGCAGTAGATCGCTTTGCGTCCACAGCGTCACGCCGCCATCGGTGGTCAGCGCCAGCAGGCGATCGTTCTGGTCTACCAGGTAAATACGGTTTCCGTCAACGATAAAGTCGTTTACCGAGCCCAGTTCACGTTTCCACATAATCTGACCACTGCGCAGATCAAGCGCTGTCAGATTGCCGTTATAAGCCAGCACATAAACCACACCGTTCACGATAA
Organism: Klebsiella sp. KE9456; assembly: GCF_043832615.1. Lineage (NCBI taxonomy): Bacteria > Pseudomonadati > Pseudomonadota > Gammaproteobacteria > Enterobacterales > Enterobacteriaceae > Klebsiella > Klebsiella sp. KE9456. Next base: position 113,828 of record NZ_JBDYQK010000019.1, on the reverse strand, counting down.
CCGGCGTCGTATCAACGTCATTAAGACGATCGATTTCAGTCGGCCCGGTCGCTGTAGAAATGCGCTGTTGCCAAATCATTTGCCCTTGCTGCATCAGCACCGCGCTGACGCGGCCGTTATCACCGCCAACAATAGCGGCGCCATAGGCGGTAGCCGGCGCAGATTCACCGCGCAGGGAGAGTGCGGGCATATCAAGGTTAACGGTCCATTTTATCGCCCCATCGGCTTCGTTCAGCGCCTGCAACTGACCGTTGGAGGTATGGATCAGGACCATGCCGTCGCTCACGACCGGACGAGACATCGCTTCGCCCGCAACGCTCGTCTCCCATGCGACGCTACCGTCGCTGGTATTCAGCGCATAAACTTTGGCTTTTTCGCTACCGATATAAACATGACCGCCGGAAACAGTGACGCCACCGGAAAGCAACGCAGGCGCACGTGAGAACCAGCCGTCTTTCTCAGCCAGGTTAACCGACCATACCTCTTTACCGTCGCCTGAGCTCAGGGCCTTAACGGTACCTTTACGATCGGCGGCATACACCACACCATCAGCAAAAGCTGGGTGCAGATTAGAGTAGAATTCGCCAATACCGTCGCCGACAGAGGTGCTCCAGGACGTGGACGGCGTAAACTGGTTTTCCACCGTCGGCAGTGGCGACATCTTCACCACATCTTCTTCGCCGTTGAACAACGAACAACCGCTCAGTAAGGTAACGGAAAGCAGCCCTGGCAAAAGTAATTTACGCAATTGCATCGAGTCCCTCTCAGATGGACAAATTATTTATTTTCATACGCATCATTTCGCTGAGCGCCGGTGAAGCATCGCTTGTCGAGCCAGCTTCCCAGGCCGCTTTCGCCCCTTGCTTATCGCCTTTACTCAGCAGGATCTCGCCGCGCAAATCGGCAACAATCGCCGTCCAGCCTTCGCCTTTCACGGCATCCAGGGTTTTCAGCGCCGCATCGGGTTGCTTAAGCTGCAGTTGTACACGCGCAAGACGCAAATTGATAACCGATTTCAGGTTATCATCAGAAGCGGCCGCCAGCCCCTGCTGAAGCTGCTTTTCAGCACTCTGCAGGTCGTTTTTATCAACAAACTGCTGCGCCAGCTCAAGCGAAGCAAAGGCACCATAGGTGTTTTTGCTGTCGGCGGCAAACTTCTGCGCGGCGTTCAGCGCATCTGGCTTATCCGATTTGAGCGCGGAAATCGCATTCTCATAAGCCAGCGATGAGCCTCTGGCGGTATCTAACTGATGGGAGGTCCAGTAGCGCCAGCCAACCAGTGCGCCAACGCCTAAAATCACCCCGACGGCCAGCGCTTTGCCATTTTCGGCAAAGAAACGCTTAAGCGCATCGACCTGATCATTTTCGTTATTGTAAATTTCCACGCAGTCCTTCTCCTGACTAATGATTCCCGGGAGATTACCCCAGAAGTGTGCGCAAATGCGCGGCAACGCTATCCTGCGTTACGGTAGTTTGCTCACCTGAGCGTAAATCTTTCACTACCACGTTTCCGTCAGCGATTTCTGATTCACCCAGCACCAGCGCAACGCGCGCGCCCCATTTATCAGCGCGCGCAAACTGCTTCTTAAAGTTGCCGCCGCCGTGGTTGGTCATCAGCTTAACGCCGGGTAACGCATCGCGTACCTGCTCAGCCAGACGCATTGCTGCGGACTGGGTGCCGGTTCCGGAGGCTACCAGGTATATATCGACAACAGGATCGGCTTTAAATTCCGGATTCACTGCCTGGACCAGTAAAACAAGACGTTCCAGCCCCATCGCAAAACCTACGCCAGGCGCGGCGCGGCCACCAAGCTGCTCAACCAGACCGTCATAACGGCCGCCAGCGCAGACGGTCCCCTGGGAACCAAGGCTGGTGGTTACCCACTCAAATACCGTGCGGTTGTAATAATCAAGACCGCGCACCAGACGCTGATTCACGGTATAGCGGATACCGGCATCATCCAGCAGCGCGCACAGCCCGGCAAAGTGCGCTTTAGACTCTTCATCCAGATAGTCGCCCAGCGCCGGCGCGTCGTTCAGCAGCGCCTGTACCTCAGGATTTTTCGAATCCAGCACGCGTAGCGGGTTGCTGTACATGCGGCGTTTGCAGTCTTCATCAAGCTTATCTTTAAATTGTTCAAGATAGGCCACCAGTGCGTCGCGATAGTTGGCGCGGGCTTCCAGCGAACCGATAGAGTTCAGCTCCAGGGCAACATGGCCGGAGATACCCAGTTCACGCCACCAGCGGGCGGTGAGCATAATCAGTTCCGCGTCGATGTCCGGGCCCTGCAGGCCAAAAACTTCTGCGCCTATCTGGTGGAACTGGCGATAGCGCCCCTTTTGCGGACGCTCATGACGGAACATCGGCCCGATGTACCACAGGCGTTGCTCTTGATTGTACAGGAGACCATGTTCAATACCGGCGCGCACGCAACCAGCGGTACCTTCCGGACGCAGGGTCAGGCTATCGCCGTTGCGGTCCTCAAAGGTGTACATCTCTTTTTCAACCACGTCGGTCACTTCACCGATAGCGCGTTTGAATAACGGGGTCTGCTCTACAATCGGCAAACGGATCTCGCTGTAACCGTAGCTACCAAGCACCTGCTTCAGTGAGCCTTCAATGCGCTGCCAGAGAGCGGTTTCGCCCGGCAGATAATCGTTCATGCCACGGATGGCTTGAATGTTCTTTGCCACGTTTAGTCTCTTTATATATACAAAAATGAACCCCGACGCTTCGCGCCCGCAGGTTCAATCATACACGGGAAGCGTATTGCTTCCCAATACGTTATTTCGCTTCAACCTGCTGAATATCGATACGACGCGCTTCATCAAGCATCGAAGCTTTCGCACGAATACGCGCTTCCAGTTGCGCGATCATATCGTCGTTATCCAGCCTGTCTTTACGCACGCCATCTTCGTACAGGCCGCTTTTTTTATTGCCGCCGGTCACGCCAAGCGTCGAAACCAGCGCCTCGCCGGGACCGTTTACAACACAGCCAATGATCGAAATATCCATTGGCGTAATGATATCTTCCAGGCGCTGCTCCAGCGCATTGACGGTACCGATAACGTCAAATTCCTGGCGAGAACAGGTCGGGCAGGCAATAAAGTTGATGCCGCGAGAGCGGATTCGCAGCGACTTCAGAATATCGAAGCCGACTTTAATCTCTTCAACCGGATCCGCCGCGAGGGAAACACGCAGGGTATCGCCGATCCCTTCGGAAAGCAGTAAACCGAGCCCGATAGCGGACTTCACCGCGCCGCTGCGCGCGCCGCCCGCTTCGGTGATCCCAAGATGCAGAGGCTGCTCGATCTGTTTAGCCAACAGACGATAGGATTCGACCGCGAGGAAGACATCGGACGCTTTTACGCTGACCTTGAACCGATCAAAATTCAGACGATCGAGATGATCAACATGACGCATCGCTGACTCCAGAAGCGCCTGTGGGGTCGGCTCGCCGTATTTTTCCTGGAGATCTCTTTCCAGTGAACCGGCATTCACGCCAATGCGAATGGGGATATTTTTATCACGAGCGCAATCCACCACCATGCGGATACGCTCTTCATTGCCGATATTACCCGGGTTAATACGCAGGCAATCGACGCCATATTCCGCCACTTTCAGCGCAATTCGGTAATCGAAGTGGATATCGGCGACCAGCGGGACATTAACCTGCTGTTTGATAAGCCTGAAGGCTTCCGCCGCATCCATCGTTGGCACCGAAACGCGAACGATATCTGCGCCAACGCGCTCCAGAGCTTTAATTTGCTTGACCGTCGCCGCCACATCAGTGGTGCGCGTGTTTGTCATCGACTGTACGGCAATGGGGGCGCCATCGCCAATCGGCACATTCCCAACGTAAATTCGTTTCGATTTTCTACGTTGAATCGGAGCCTGGTTATGCATGAAAAATCTCCCGCGTTACCCGTCTGTTACTGCGCCGGTGATGGTTCGGCATTGAGGGTCAGACGCGCAACCTGGTTAGTTCTGATAAAACGACTTAAATCGACGGGTTTACCCAGATACTGAATCTGCACCGCCGCCGGCGCACCGATTTTCAGTTTATAAGGCGGATGACCGCTCAGATTGAGATTACCGCCTTTGCGCTGCAAACCGCTGAACAGCTTTTTACCGGTGGAATCGCTGACTTCCAGCCAGCAGTCAGCGGTAAAGTTCAACACCAGATCCTGAACAGAGGTCGCCGCAGCGGCCACACTTGCCTGATCGGCCGGCAGTGGTGAAGCCGGATTTGCGGGCGCTGGCGCTGCCGTCGTGTCAACGTTCGCCTGAGAAGGCGCAACGACGGCGTTATTATCAACCGGAGCCGGAGTCGACGCCGCAGGCGCCGGAGGAGCCTCTACCGGCGCACTGTTCGCAACAGCGTCCGGTGTGGAATTCGCCGTACTGTTATCCAGAGGGATACGTTGACTGCTGTTATCGACAGCATTGAGTTCAGCGGAAGATTGATCGGCCATGGTGGAGATCTCGTCCTGCTGTGCTTTGTGATCCTGCCACCACCAGGCGCCGCTGAGGCCAATCACCACGAACAGCACCAGCCAGGTGAAACTCATCAGCCAGCCGTCACGCTTTTTACGGCGTTTGCCGAGCGAGAAGCTCTGCATCGGCGCAACTTTCGCCGCACGAATCGGCGCCTGCTTTGCCATCATCGGCAGCAGTTCTTCTTCCGGGATATGCACAAGACGGGCATAAGAGCGGATATAGCCGCGCAGGAAGGTTGAAGCAAGATCGGCAGGCGCCTTATCGTCTTCAATATCACGAACCGTGGAAACCTTCAGGCATAAGCGTTCAGCCACGGCTTGTTGGCTGAGCCCGAGTTGTTCGCGGGCATTACGCAGACGCGCGCCCGTGGTGTTTGCTTCTTGATGATCTTGAGTGGCTTCAGTATTCATTCGTTACAACTACTGGTACGTGAAATTTAAAGTTCAGCGCCGGTAACCCCGCGCCGCGAGACATCTGCTCAACGTCAGACAAACAGTATAAGTCCGTATGACGCGCTATCACAGAGACTTATCAATATTGAATGCTAAGCGGTTGTTGTACCGCTACATACTGCCTCAAAGTCGACAAAAACGCACCGTAATTATTAATCAGAACAGCGTATTTCGCCCGGCGATGCAACAGAGTGACGCAACACACATCCTAGGTTGTGCGTTGCATCATTTATCAGACTGCTTTCACCGCGATCGCTTCACCCTGCATCCGTTTACGCAGCGTACGCTTGGTACGATCGATAACATCCCCGGCCAGTTGACCGCAGGCGGCGTCAATATCGTCACCACGGGTTTTACGCACAATGGTGGTGAAGCCATACTCCATCAGCACCTTAGAGAAACGGTCGATACGGCTGTTGGAGCTACGACCATACGGCGCGCCCGGGAAAGGGTTCCACGGAATCAGGTTGATCTTGCACGGCGTATCTTTCAACAGCGCAGCCAGTTCATGCGCATGTTCGGTACCGTCATTGACGTGATCCAACATAACGTACTCGATGGTGACGCGACCCTGGTTGGCGTTGGACTTCGAAATGTAGCCACGCACCGAATTCAGGAAAGTTTCAATATTGTATTTCTTGTTGATCGGCACGATCTCATCGCGAATGGTGTCGTTCGGCGCGTGCAGGGAGATCGCCAGCGCCACGTCAATCATATCGCCCAGTTTGTCCAGCGCCGGAACCACGCCGGAAGTGGAGAGCGTGACGCGGCGTTTGGAAAGACCAAAGCCGAAGTCGTCCAACATGATTTCCATTGCCGGAACCACGTTGGTCAGGTTCAGCAGCGGCTCGCCCATTCCCATCATCACCACATTGGTGATCGGACGCACGCCGGTGGTTTTCACCGCGCCGACAATTTTCGCCGCGCGCCAGACCTGGCCAATAATTTCCGACACCCGCAGGTTACGGTTAAAGCCCTGCTGCGCAGTAGAGCAGAATTTACACTCCAGCGCACAGCCAACCTGTGAAGAGACGCACAGAGTGGCGCGATCGTCTTCCGGGATATACACCGTTTCAACGCGCTGATCGCCGACGGCAATCGCCCATTTGATGGTGCCGTCGCTGGAGCGCTGCTCTTCAACGACTTCCGGCGCGCGGATCTCCGCGACTTCTTTCAGTTTGCTGCGCAGAACTTTGTTGATGTCGGTCATCTCATCAAAGTTATCGCAGCAGTAGTGATACATCCATTTCATCACCTGATCGGCGCGGAAAGGCTTTTCGCCCATGTTTTTGAAAAACTCGCGCATCTGCTGACGGTTGAGATCCAGCAGGTTGATTTTGGCATCGTTGTTCGGCACCGTCAGCGCGGCGCTATCAGGTGTGACTATTTGTTCAGACATAATTGATTCCGGCCTCGTTATTACACGTTATGGCCCCTGGAGGGTTGAAAAAGAAACGCCCCGGAGAGCAACGGCTCATCCGGGGCGCTGTATTCTACAAATTCTGGCCCATCAATACCACGTTTGCACGCGGCAATGATGAAAAAATCTGTAACTGCCGGCCTGATCCTCTAAGGATTTTCAACTGTCGCAAAGCGGCCAGTTCGCAAATCCCCGTGAGCATAGATAACGCTGTGACCGGGGTATGCGAATAACGCCAACAAAGCGGTGGCGTGAAAGACGCAGAAGATTAGCGGGTGCGCGGGCAAACCTCGCCTTCAGCAAAGAAGAACGCGATTTCGCGCGCCGCGGATTCAACGGAGTCGGAACCGTGGGTGCCGTTCTCGGTGAAGCTGTCCGCATAGTCAGCGCGCAGGGTGCCCGCCAGCGCGTTCGCCGGGTTGGTTGCGCCCAGCAGATCGCGGTGGCGCTGTACTGCATTTTCGCCTTCCAGCACGGAAACCACGATCGGACCGGAAGTCATAAATTCAACCAGACCGTCGAAGAACGGGCGACCTTCGTGCTCAGCGTAGAAACCACGAGCCTGCTCAACGCTCAGATGCAACATTTTGGTGCCAACAATTTTGAACCCTGCTGCTTCAAAGCGAGAAAAGATACTGCCGATAACGTTTTTTGCCACCGCGTTTGGTTTGATGATGGAAAAAGTACGTTCGATAGCCATGATAACCTCTTTATATATGTTGTTCTGGTTCGCAGATGAGACCGATATACCCATCATACTTCAAATTGCAGATGCGTTGACTTCTGAACGACGCGTCTCATCCATGCGACTTGCCCTTACAGGCCGTCGCAAGCGATGTTCAAATCTGCTCCCGGCAGATTTGTCACTCAGCCCAGTCACATAACTATCGATGTGCCCGGGGATTCACGCTCTCGCCGCGTAATTCGGCCTGTGGCCTCGCCTTGACGAGGCCAGCAGAAACGCGGTTTAAAGCGGTTAACCGTTTTGTCCCGCAACTCGAATTATTTAGGGTATAAATAAGGCGCGAATTATAATCATCATCTATGGCGATTGCCTATGTGTTTAGGTAACATTTTTTTAAAAAAAAGCGACCGTAAACAACAAATCCGGCCAATTAAGCCTCACGCCGCTTATTGCACGGTGAAATTCTCGGCAACAATCTGCCCGCTCTCATCCATCACCACCAACTGGTAACTATCGGCACGCTCAAGATTAAGGGTGATGCCGGCCCCTTCCGCCGTCAGCGGCGCGCCATTCAGAAACCACCAGCGCCGCCCTTCCCCGCCGGTCGTCTGCAACGGCAGCATAACCTTGCGCTCGCCGGGCAGACGTTTAATTACCGTCCCCTCGCGAATACCTGATAGCCCCAGCGGAGCGGCATTGACGATTTGCAGCGGCGAACACTCCGCCGCTGCCGCGGGCAACCTGGCGAGACGTCGTTCGCCTGCGGGTAGCCAGGGCTCCAGCGGCAGCGGCCAGACGTCGATCGTTTTCTCCATCGCGCCAGGGCAATCCGCCGCCGTTCGTAACCCTTTTTCATTTAACCATATCGGGAAACGGATCCCGCGGATACCTTCCTGCCCCGGCAGCAGCAGCGTCGGCGGCTGGCTCTTATCCAACAGCCAGGTTGCCAGCCGTCGGCGGCAGTTCGCATCGCCCGTCGGCAAATTCTGCCCGCCGGGCCAGCAAATGGTTCCGGCGCTCACCGATGGCGGGCGCGGATCGGTCGGTAACCCGCCACGGCTCATCGTCGGTCGTGCCAACAGCATGTTATTGACCTGATTAAGCAACGGCACCGCGCTGGCGAAGCCAAACTGCCCGACGACCGGCGTTCCATCGGGTCGCCCGGTCCAGATACCGATCAGGTAACGGGCATTTATGCCGATTGCCCAGGCATCGCGATAGCCGTAGCTGGTGCCCGTTTTCCACGCCAGCGGCACCACCTGCGTCAGCGACGCATCGGGAACAGGCTGCGCTTCACCGGCCAGAATGCGCCGCACAATCCATGCCGCCCCCGGCGACAGCAGCGGCCGTTCCAGTAACGGAGAGCCCGGCGTGATACGCAGTCGCGCCGCCTTACCATGACGGGCGAACGCGCTGTAGGCCGCCACCATATCCTCAAGGCGCGCTCCGGCGCCGCCGAGGATCAACGACAGATTTGGCTCCGCGCCTCCGGGAAGCACCAGCGACAACCCGGCGTTACGTAGCCGGGCGGCAAAACGTTTCGGTCCGTAGGCCTCCAGCACCTGCACCGCCGGAAGATTCAGCGACCGGACCAGCGCGTCGCTGGCGCTAACCGGGCCGTGAAAACCGCTATCAAAGTTGCCCGGACGATAGTCGCTAAAGCGGCGCGGAACATCCTGTAACAAAGAAGCCGGGTGAATCAGCCCTTCATCCAGCGCCATACCATAGACAAACGGCTTGAGTAACGAGCCGGGAGAGCGGATAGCCGACACCATATCAATATGACCAAAGCGGCTGTCATCGCGAATATCCGCCGACCCCACCCAGCCGCGTACTTTCATATTGGTATGATCGACAACAATCATCGCCAGCGAACTGCGCGGCGGCAGGCGCGACTTCCAGTTCAGCGCCAGATCCTCCAGTTGTCGCTGCAGCCCGGCATCGAGGGTTGTCACCACCTTCTCGTCACGGCTGCCCGCCAGCGCGCGGCGGGAAAAAAGCGGCGCCAGCTGCGGCATCCGGCGCGGAAACAGCCATACGGGTTCTTCGATAGCTTCGCGCACCGCTTTTGACGGCCACACGCCCTGGCTTTGCATCCGCAGCAATACTTTATCGCGCGCCGCCTGGGCGCGCTGCGGCCAACGGTCCGGACGCAGGCGACTCGGCGCCTGGGGCAGCACCACCAGCAGCGCCGCTTCGCCATAGCTTAACTGCGCGGGCGGTTTACCGAGATAGGCCCAACTGGCCGCGCCGATACCCTGTAGCGTCCCGCCGAACGGCGCCCGGTTGAGATATAGCGTGAGAATTTCGCTTTTTGACAGATGCCACTCCAGCTGTAGCGCCCGCCAAAGCTGACGCAGCTTGCCGCCGAAGGTACGAGGATGCGGATCAATCAGGCGCGCTACCTGCATTGTCAGCGTACTGCCTCCGGAGATCACCCGCCCGGCGGTCAGATCCTGCCAGGCGGCCCTGGCGACCGCCAGGGGATTTACGCCGGGATGATCCCAGAACCAGCGATCTTCATACTGGATCAGCGCCTGCAAATAGCGCGGTGACACATCGGTAAGCGTCAGCGGATAGCGCCAGACACCCTGGGCATCGGCAAAGCGCCACAGCGGCGTCCCGTCTTCCGCCACCACCACTCTGGCAGGCGTGACGTCATGCAGCGGCAGCGGCCACACTCTGTCGGCCGCCAGCACCGCCAGCCACAACAGGGCAATACTCGCCGCCAGCCAGCGCCAGCGACGCTTTATGCGACTCAGCGCGCGCATTTAAGGAGCAACGGTCAGCGGGCCGCTGGCCGCGCCGGTTGCCCGCCACTGCGGGACATACATGGACTCCACCTGCGGTTGCGGAACCTGATACGTTCCCGGCGTCACCGCGCGCGCCAGATAAACCAGCGTCACCGGCTGACCTTCATTGATCGCCACGGCGGCCACAAAACGATCGTCGCGAAACTCAATGTGCTGGATATCCGCCTGCTGCATCTGGTTCAGCAGACTCTGCACCACCTCGCCATTTTCCTGCAGGCTGGCGCTGCTGTTGGCCAGATTCTGGTTTTCCAGCTCCAGCCCCGCCGGCAGTAAATCCACCACCAGCGCGTCAGGCACGTTACGCCTGGCGGTGACTTCCAGCTTCACCAGTACCAGCTCGCCGCTGCGCAGCGAAGTGAGCGATTTTTGCTGCCCCTGGGTATCAAAAATCTGCCGTTCAATCCCCAGCACGTTGCCGCCCGGCTGCGGGGCGCTCTGCGGATAGCCGCTGCTGTCGAGGCGTAGCCACAGCGGCTGCTGACCGGTGTTGCTCACCTGCAGCGCCGCCAGCTGGTCGCCGGTCAGATTACGGGTTTGCGCCTTATCGCCGGAGAGTGGCCCGGCCTGCAGGGAAGTTTGTGCCTGCCAGTCGCCAGGACTCTCCTGCAACCTGCGCCCGGCAAGAAACAGAGCGTTACTCTCCTGCGTTGAGAGCCAGCGCTGGCCATAGGCGTCTTCCGCCAGCTGGCTTAACAGGGTATTTTGCGCCTCCGGCAGCAGCGTGTTCTCCTCCAGCAGCGCCAGCTTCAGCGCATCATCGCGCAACTCGCTACCGTAGTCGCCAAACCAACGATTAGCATCCTGACGCGGCGTGATCATCGCCAGCTTCAGGGCTTCATCGCCGCGCGGCACATCGCCCATCGCTTTCAGCGCAATCCCCAGTTGCAGCAGCGGCAGCCCGGAACGCGCCTGGTCGTGACGGCTCCAGATTTCGCGCAACGCGCCGAGCGGCGCTTTTTGCTGTCGCGCCAGCACCAGCGCGGCGTAAGCCTGAGCGGCAAAGCGGCTGGCCCGGGCATCATCGCTATAGCGAACGGTGATCAGCCCCGGCTGCTGTAAATAACGCAGCAGGCGCTGGTTGCCGTTGTTGACGGCGTTAACCGGCACGCTGTAGCCCTGTTCACCCGCACGCACAAGAAAGTCCATCGCATAGGCGGTCAGCCAGTACTCCTCCGGCCCCTCTTTATCCCACAGGGCAAAACCGCCATCATCACGCTGCATTTGCAACAGACGCGAAATGCCGATATCCACCGCCGCGCGCCGTTTTTCATCGCTGTCGCCACGAATGCCCAGCGCCTTAAGCTGTGCGGCGTTAGTGTAGAGCGACGGGAACAGTCCGCTGGTGGTCTGCTCCAGACAGCCATAAGGATAAGCTTTCAGATCGCGAATATAGCGCGCCAGATTCAGCGGCGGTTTGCCGCTCAACACCAGTTGCCCTTGCAGCGTGGCGGGCGAGAAGCCCTGACGTTGCGCGGCCGGAGCCTGCCAGCTTTCACCCGCTTGCAGGAGCACGCCGGAACTCACGGTTTGCGCCGGAAAGGCCGGGCGCACGCCCAGCGTCCACTGTTTCTGCATCGGCGTAAAAGTTTCGCCCGGCAGATTCAGGCCGCTGATTGTGGCGTTAACCTGTCCGTCGCCAAAACCGTCATTCGCGCGAACGGAGACAAACAGCGTGCTGCGCGCGCCGGGGGCAAGCTGTACTGGCGCCAGTTCTCCGCCTTCCAGCTGAAGCAGGCCGCTGGCGGTCAGAGCAACATTAAGCGTTTGCGGCTTATCGGTCAGGTTGCTGAGATCCAGCGCCAGACGAGCGGTATCTCCGCTGGCGAGAAAACGCGGCATATTCAGCTCAGCTATTACCGGCGCGGCAACGATAACTTTCTCTTCGCTGCTGCCAAAATCATCGGCCGTCCACGCCTGGGCCATTACCCGCAGTTCGCCGTTAAAGTCACCGACTGGCAGGGTGACCGTGCCTTCGCCTTTATCATCCAGTACCACTGGCTGCGCCTGCTGCGCGACAATCATGACGTGGTTGACCGGCGGCTTGCCGCCACGCTTGAGCTCATCGCCGTCACCGCCGAAGCGCAGGCTGGCAAGTCGCCCCTGTCCTTCAATCACCTGGCCGTAGATATCGTAAATATCCGCGCCGTAGCGCTTCTGGCCAAAGAACGCGTTCCACGGATCCGGCGTCGCATAATCGGTAATATTCAATACGCCGCTATCCACCGCCGAGAGCAGAACGTTCACCTGCTTCGGCGTCTCGCCATCTTTGACGCTGGCTTTAACGTTAACCGTCAACGGCCGGTTCGGCCGCATTTTATCCGGCACGTCCAGCGCCAGGTTCAGGCGGCGATTTTCATCGCCAAGCGGCAGATGCAGCAGACCCACCGCCCGTTTTGGCGTCGCGGAGCGTGATTTATCTCCCGGACGAATCACCAGCGTGCTGAGATACAGGTCGTGACGATTCCAGGCTTTATCTACCGGAATAGACAGATCCATGCCTTGTTCCGGAACCTCTATTTCCTGCCACCACAGCGGCCCGTCGCTCGATTCCACCAGCGCATAACCTTTACCCGCCGCCGGAGCGGCAATATGCAGCTTGATGGTATCGCCCGGTTTATAGGCCGGTTTGTCCAGCTTCATGGTAACGCGATCCGGGCGCGTCGCCCCCTGGCCGTCGCTGTTATCCTGCCAGCTGTAACCGGCCCAGAAGCGCACGCTGCTGACGACATCTTCCGGCCCTTTGACTTCCAGGCGATACGCGCCCCACTCAACCGGAAAGCTCACTTTCGCCGTCTGCCCGGCAGACAGATCCAGCGACGCCTCGCCTTCCAGGAGATCTTTTTGATCGAACTGCGACTGCCAGCCCTCGTTATCGGACCAGTTCCAGTAGTAGTCCCGGCGCTCGCGAATCAAGCGCACCTGCAAACCGGAGACCGCTTTTTTCTCGCCTTTGGCATCGGCGTAGACAATCTCAAACGCGGCGTCGCCGTTTTCATCGACGACCGGCTGCCTGACGGTTCTGTCGGTGCGATAGTCGTAAACCTCTTTCAGGGGAAATTGCGGACGAATGCCCGGTAGCGTATCGGCTGGCCAGATTGGCTGCCGGACGGTACGCGTAACCGGGCGTCCGCCAGATTCCAGCAGGCTGGCCTGCAGGATCACCTGCAACGGCGAGTGGCTCTCTTTCCATTGGCTGGCGGCGGTGATTTCGGCATGCCCCTGCTCATCAAGAGTGGCCCGCACTTCATCAAGGCTACGGGAAAGGTTCTCTTCGGCGATATCGCCAAACTGGAAGCCCGGCAGCGCAGGCACCGCGTCGCGCAGCGGGCGCAGGAACAGTTTGCCCTGTAGTAGGTTACCGCTGGCCGGCGCGCCGTACAGATACGCGCCGGTAACGGCAAAACGCACATCCGCCACAGGCGCAATCGGCATATTTTGCGGCGTCAGGTTTAGCGCCATGCGCTCGGGCATAAAATCTTCCACATGGAAGTCCCACTCGCGCGGCTGGTTATCGCCCGTGCTGGCGCGTATATGCCACATTCCGGTCGCTGCCCCACTATCGAGCGGATACGTAAACTGATACAGGCCATTAACCGGTTTGCTGAGCGTTGAACGGATAACCTGGCCGTCCGGTTGTACCACTTCGAGCTTTACCGGTTGCTCTGTCAGCGGTTTACCGTCGCTATCGCGAAGTAACGCGTTAAGCATCACCGTTTCGCCGGGACGATAAAGGTCGCGTGGACCAAACATAAAGAGCTGCTTACTGAAACCCGGCGCGCCGGAAATAGAAAATTCAGCCAGATCCAGCGCCGGAAGTTTAAGATCCAGCAGCGTGGTTTGCCCGTCCTTGCGCGCCAGCAGCAGCGCAGCGTCTTTATCGGTTTGCAGCGTGACGTGGCCCTGAGCGTCGCTTTCCGCCTGCGCCAGAATCTGCCCTTTGGCATTCAACAACTGCACATTAATACCGGACTGCGCCGCGCCGTTTTCCAGACTCTGGGTAAAGACATCCAGTCGGTTATGGTAACGGTGCGCGGATACGCCAATATCGCTGAGCGTGAACAGCGTCGCGGCGTTGCTATAGCTGTAGCGGCCCGCCTGATTCATCACTGCGATATAGACGCCCGGCTGTTGCAGAGGTTTGATATCCGCCAGCGGCAGCAGCCGTTTTTCTCGCGTATTGCGGGCGGGGTTGAGATCGAAACGGCCGGTATAGACCAGATCGGCCATTTTCAGCAGCTCATCCGACTCCCAGTTGCTCAGCGAATGACGGTATTCCCACTGGCTGACAAAAGCGGAGAGCGATTCTGGTTTGACACGGAAAAAGTTCACATCGACATTATCAACATTCAGCGTCATCACCGGCAGACCGGCGACCACTTTCCCCGGCAACAGCGAGCCGCGGCTGGCAAACCCGATACTCGGGGCAATATCGCGGGTCGTGATGGTTTTTTCAAAACTGCGCTCAAACGTCGCGTGATTTAGCGCCGTCAGCGTCGGGTCTACCGAGACAATCAGCTCACGTTTTGGCTCCAGATGGCGAAACCGCAGCTCTTTCAGGTTCGGCGCCAGCTCCCAGGCACCGTCCACTTTGCCGTTTTTTTTGTCCACCAGATGCACGCTACGGGAGAAATCCTGATCCGGCTGCAGAGGGATAGAAAAGGTCAGCACCAGCGTCGCCGCGCCGTCAAGCTGTGCTTCTGAGGCATCAAGCAGCGTCAGCGCTTTGCCCTGGCTTTTTTCCGCCAGCGCCGCCAGCCTGTCGCTGTCCGGTTTCGCGCTGTCTTTATCCGCTACCGCGGAGGCCGCAGGGGCGACCGCCTGTGGTTTGCCGCTGTCATCGCAGCCAGTCAACGATAATGCGGTGAGTAGCGCCAGCGAGAGCGCCGCCAAACGAAATGGTTTCATCCTTCTAACCCCTCGGCCCGAGAGCCAGATACATTCAGTGAACACATTATTATGCCTTAACGACAAAATTACCAATGGCTCGCCAGCCGGTGATATTGAACGATGTGAAACAAAAATGGGTGTGGATAACGAATATCTGCAATGAATTAATTATCAAAATATCAAAGAGCAACATTCTTCTCACATAGAAAAAATCATCCGCGTTGCATCTGAATGGCGGCGAAAAGGAACCTGTAAGCTTACGCAAGCGAAGTGACCGGATAGATTCTGGCGACTGACCAATATGCATCCTGAAAGGGAACGGGTATCCGTATTGAATATCATCGGCGATATGACTTTTTTTTCTGAATTATTACTCTCATCAGACATATAAATTGACAACCTACATAATTTCCATTACTTGATATCTATCAATGCCTTTAATTATAAATTATCCCTCTGAGGCGACGATATTAGCTGCCAGTTCCGCAGTTTCTTCGATAACACAACATCAACCCATCCCATAAAACATTTACGGGATGAATAATATGGAAATTATTTATGTCACAAATGGTCGCACTGTCGGTTATTATTTTCATTCTTTATATCGGCGACGTTGTTTCTACTCGCACAAAAGCCTGGATTCCTTCGGTATTTGTCTGCGCGGTGTTGTTTTTAATTGGTTACTGGACATTTTTCCCGGCGGATATTGTCAGCCAGGCCGGAATAGGTACCCCTGTCGCCATAATGATGATGTATCTATTAATCACCAATATGGGTACACTGCTGTCGCTTAAAGAATTAGTGCAGCAGTGGAAGACCGTGGTCATTTCCTTCGCCGGTATTGCCGGAATAACGGCGGGGGTTTTCGCCGTATCTATGGTGTTGTTTGACCGCAACACCGCACTGGTGACCATTCCTCCGCTGGTCGGCGGGATTGTGTCATCGCTGATTATGTCGCAAGGCGCGAGTAACGCCGGGCTGGTGGACCTGTCGGTCTTCGCTATTTTGATCTACGTAATGCAAGGCTTCGCCGGATACCCGTTGACCGCCATTATGCTGCAGCGCGAAGGCAAAGCGGTTCTTGCCCGTTATCGCCGCGGCGAGTACCAACCTGATAGTATCCCTAATGAGCAGCCCCTCACCGCCGTTGGCGAGGAACACATGCCGCGCCTGTTCAGCAAAATCCCCGTCGGCTATAACAGCAACTACTTTAAATTCCTGCGCCTGGCGCTGGTCGCTTGTCTGGCCTGGGTTGTCTCCGATCTCGCAAAACCGCTGGTCAACATTAGCCCCTTCGTGCTGTGTCTGTTTTTTGGCGTGGTCTTTGCTTCGTTAGGTTTCCTGGAAAAACACACCCTGCATAAAGCCAACGGCTTTGGTTTCGCCATTATGGCATTGATGCTATTTATCTTTGATACGCTGAATAAAGCGACCCCGGAGATGCTGCTGCGCCTGATTTTCCCGATGGTGGTATTAATCGCCACGGCGGTCATCGGCATGTTTATCGTCTCCTGGCTGGTCGGGAAACTGCTTGGCGTTAGCGGTCCAATGTCGTACGCCATCTCTCTGACCGCACTGTACGGTTTTCCCGCCGACTACATTATTACCAACGAAGCTATCAACGCCCTCACTCATGATGAAAAAGAGCGGCAGATACTGACTCACCACATGCTGGCGCCGATGCTGGTTGGCGGGTTTATCTCCGTCACCATGGTTTCAGTGGTGTTAGCCGGGATCCTGGTCAGCTACCTGACGCCCGCTGTCAGTTGAGCACATTGAACGTTCAGCTATATATGGAGATACAAAATGATTAATCCAGCTATTACAGCCATTATCGCAAGGGAAGAACAGGCGATGATCGCTTTTCGCCGCGACCTTCACGCCCACCCGGAACTCCCCTGGGAGGAGGAGCGCACTACCGATCGCGTCGCCGCCGGGCTGGAGGCCATCGGCATTCCTTTCCGTCGTACCCATCCCACCGGGATTATCGCCGACATCACCGGCGGCCAGCCGGGGAAAACGGTAGCCCTGCGCGCCGATATGGATGCGTTACCGGTGCTGGAACTAAACGATCGGCTCAGCTACAAGTCGCAAACCGCAGGGAAAATGCACGCCTGCGGTCATGACTCACATACCGCCATGCTGCTGACCGCCGCCCGCGCGTTATATGAAATCCGCGAACAGCTTGCGGGTAACGTGCGGCTGATCTTTCAGCCTGCGGAAGAGATTGCCGAAGGCGCGAAGGCGATGATCGAACAGGGGGCAATCGACAACGTGGATAACGTTTTTGGTATGCATATCTGGTCAGTCACGCTGTCCGGAAAAATCTCCTGCAACGTCGGATCATCATTTGCATCGGCGGATTTACTGAAAGTCACTTTCCGCGGCCGCGGCGGACACGGTTCAATGCCGGAAGCGTGCGTCGATGCGGCGGTGGTCGCTTCGGCTTTCGTTATGAACCTGCAGGCTGTCGTGGCGCGCGAAACGTCACCGCTGGAGTCTGCCGTGGTCACCATCGGCAAAATGGATGTCGGCACGCGCTTTAACGTCATTGCCGAAAATGCCGTACTTGATGGCACCGTGCGCTGCTTCAGCATTGAAGCCCGCCAACGTCTGGAGGCGGCGATCGCCCGCTACGCGGAGCACACCGCCGCTGTTTATGGCGCGACTGCCGAGGTGGAGTACCGCTACGGCACGCTGCCAGTGATCAACGAGGAACGCAGCGCACTGCTGGCGCAGTCGGTTATTCGCGACGCCTTTGGCGAGGATGTTCTTTTCAACGAAAGGCCGACCACCGGCGGCGAAGATTTCAGCTTTTATATGGAAAATATTCCCGGCGCGTTCGCACTGCTAGGCTCAGGTAATAAAGAGAAAGGCAGCGATTATGCGCATCATCATGGCTGCTTTAATATTGATGAGCAGGTGATGAAAAACGGTGCGGAGTTGTATGCGCAGTACGCCTGGCGCTACCTGCGGCAAAGCCAGTTTTAAGCGTCTGTTCCCCCGACCCGTTCGGGGGCGTCTCACATTACCGCCGCCTCCTCTTGAAAATGCCTTGTCCATAAGGCAAAAAACAACAACAATCACTTAATTGTTGATGACACGGAGGCACTTATGTCTACCTCATTTTTTGTCGCCGCCGACTGGCTGGCGGAACACATTAATGACCCGGAAATCCAGATAATCGATGCGCGGATGGCGGCGCCGGGGCAAGAAGATCGCGATCTCAACGCCGAATACCTGGCAGGCCACATTCCCGGCGCGCTCTTTTTCGATATTGAAGCGCTCTCCGACCATACCAGCCCGCTGCCGCATATGATGCCGCGCGCGGAGACATTCGCCGTCGCGATGCGCGAACTTGGCGTTAACAGCGATAAGCATCTGGTGGTGTACGACGAAGGCAATCTCTTCTCCGCCCCGCGCGCCTGGTGGATGCTGCGGACTTTCGGTGTCGAAAAGGTCTCGATTCTTGCTGGCGGGCTTGAAGGCTGGCGTCGCGATGAGCTACCGCTGGAACAAGGGCCTGTGGATCTGGCGGAAGGGGATTTTGACGGCCGTTTCGATCCGCAGGTGATCAAACGCCTGACCGATGTGCTGTTAGTCAGTCATGAGGGATCGGCGCAGATCGTCGATGCCCGCCCGGCAGCGCGCTTTAATGGCATCGTCGCGGAACCGCGTCCAGGCTTGCGCAAAGGGCATATTCCCGGTGCGCTGAACGTACCCTGGACTGAACTGGTCATGAACGGCGAACTAAAAACCGTCGATGAGCTGAACGAGATTTTCGCCCGTCAGGGAGTGGATTTTACGCGGCCAATCATTGCCAGCTGCGGCTCCGGCGTAACGGCGGCAGTCGTGGTGCTGGCGCTCACCACCCTGGGCGTCAACGGTGTGTCCCTGTATGATGGCTCATGGAGCGAATGGGGGGCGCGAACGGATTTGCCCATTGAACCGACACAGTAGATAACACACCGGGGGCGCAAGCCCCCGGTGATATTCAGATAATGCGGTTCTGCTTAAAGTCGCGCAGGAAACTGCCCCAGCGCTTTTCATAGAACGGCGTGATGTGGGCAATCATAAAGTGGCTGATCCCCTTTTCCCCCTCCATCACCTGACAGATATCAATCGGCTCGTCGCCGGGAAAGGTATCGGTGGCGACGCTGCCCGTAGCCTGAATAATCTCCTCAATATCGCCTTCCGCTTCGATACCAATCAACAGGTTGGCTGGCGCATCGGCGCTATCTTTAATGGAGCACAAAAAAGCGCGCTTCACCGTCTTCAGGGTTTTAAACAAGGTGGTCAGCGAATCCACCATCTGCGCGGGCGGCTCGGCAACTTCGGAAAGCAGCAGCGACTCCCCGCCTTCAAGCACGGTCTGGGAACTGAGCGGACTCCCCTCTTCCCCCAGCAGATGGCTAATCTCGCGCGGCGCAAACTCTTTGCCGGTTGGCAGCTTAGCGTTGAGATAGAGCGTTTCGCCGAGGGTCATGGCGAACAGCGTACGCACCGGCATCGCGACAAAAGACTGCTCGTCTTTAACAACCTCTTGCAACGCTTGCAGAGAAGTAAAAAAAGGGATCACTGATGTGCCGTCGTCTTTTTCCCAGTGCTGCAGATCCAGCACGCTATCTTCAGCGACCGGCTCACCCTCTGCCGCAGCTCCCGGAACCCAGACGGTGGCTTCCAGCAAGGTACGGAAAAATGCCGGGCGATGACCGGGCTCGGTGGCCGCCTTCTCCAGCAAGATTTCTAGCTCATTTTTAGTTTCGGACATAGTGGTTCCAGAACGGTGATGCCCCAATCCCGCCATCTCCCGCAGGCAACGCGGGAGAAAGCCGCACAGCGCCCTCTCCCTGTGGGGAGAGGGTCAAAGATTATTCCGCGGTCAGCAGATTTGCGATGGTACGCACGCCGAGACCGGTCGCCCCCGCCGCCCACTGTTCAACCGCAGATTTGCGGTAAGTCGCCGAACAGTCGATATGCAACCAGCCTTGCTGATAGTTTTCCACAAAGTGGGACAGGAAGCCTGCCGCCGTACTGGCGCCAGCCGGATAGGCCGCGCTGCCAGTGTTATTCAGTTCAGCAAAGTTCGACGGTAACTGACCACGGTGGAACTCAGCCAACGGCAGGCGCCAGAAGGCTTCATTCTCCGCCTGCGCGCTCGCCAGCAGACGATTCGCCAGATTATCATCAAAGCTGAACAATGCATGATAATCATTGCCCAGCGCGGTTTTCGCCGCGCCGGTCAGGGTGGCGGCATCAATAATCAGCTCCGGCTGCTGCGCGGACGCGTCAATCAGGCCATCCGCCAGCACCAGACGACCTTCAGCATCGGTATTCATAACTTCGACGGTTTTACCGTTGCGATAACGAATAATATCACCAAGCTTGAAGGCGTTGCCGCTAATCAGGTTATCAGCGCAGCACAGATACAGCTTCACGCGTTTATTAAGGCCGCGGGTTATGGCAAACGCCAGCGCACCGGTTACCGTCGCCGCGCCGCCCATATCGGACTTCATCGAATCCATAAATGCGCTTTGCTTGATGCTGTAACCACCTGAATCAAAGGTGATACCTTTACCCACCAGGCAAGCATACACCGGGGCGTCTTTATCGCCGGTTGGGTTATAATCCAGCGCCAGCAGAACCGGTTGACGCTCGGACCCGCGGCCAACGGTGTGCAGGCCGAGGTAATTCTGCTCGCGCAGGTCTTCGCCTTTAGTAATGCGGTAAGTGACATTGTCGCAGGCGACGCTGCACAGCAGGTCTACCGCACGCTGCGCCAGCTGTTCCGGCCCCAGCTCTTCCGCAGGCGTATTAATGGTATCGCGGACCCAATCGATAATGGTCAGGCGGTTGTCCAGTTCGCTTTTCTGCGCGTCATCCAGGGCTGGCCACTCAACTTTACGACTCCCCTTCGGCCCTTTATAACCCGCCCAGAACGCCCAGGCGCGATCGCTATCCCAGCCTTCACCGTCAAGCGCAACGTGTTTGATGCCCAGACCGTCAATTTTACGCGCCGCGCGCTGGATCAATCCCAGGTCGTCTTTGCCGTTCAGATGCAGGGCAATACCGTCGTTATTAATGCTGTAAGACGCTTTTTCTCCCCAGCGCGCATCGGCTGGTTGAGCAGTAAGCGTAATTTTCATAGCTTCGGTCATTTTATTTATCCTTATTAGCAAACGGGCCACCCTCTGGCAGCCCGTTAGATTTTTCTCGCTAAGAGCCTATCCCACCAGGCGTTATTGGCGCAGACAGTTTGAACACGGCCAGCGCGGAAGAACCGGAGCGTACACGTAGTACGTGAGGATTCTGAGCACTGCCCAGGTTCAAAATGACAAGCAAAATAGCCCTAATGGGATAGACTCTAAATGATTCGCGTTGCAGCAACGTGGACAACACCTCTGCAACGGGGATCATGACGCGAAAATTATTCGGCTTCGTCTAACCAGACTAACAGAATCGCCTCAAGAATTTTTTCATTGGATGCGTTCGGATCGTCATCAAACTCTTCGAGATCGCAAATCCACTGGTGCAGATCGGTGAAGCGAACGGTTTTCGGGTCGAGATCCGGGAAAGCGTCATACAGCGCTTCGCCGATTTCACGACTGTCGGTCCATTTCAGTCCCATATTAATGCTCGCGTGCGTGGTTGATGGTATAGCGCGGAATTTCGACGACCAAATCTTCGTCGGTCACGCGCGCCTGGCAGCTCAGACGGCTATCGGGCTCCAGCCCCCACGCCTTATCCAGCATGTCGTCTTCATCTTCGGTACTTTCAGCCAGCGAGTCAAAGCCTTCGCGTACGATGCAGTGGCAGGTGGTGCAGGCACAAGATTTTTCGCAGGCGTGCTCAATCTCGATTCCGCTACGCAGCGCGGCATCAAGAATGGTCTCACCCGTTTCAGCTTCCACAACTACGCCATCCGGACACAGGTCCTGATGGGGCAGAAAAACAATTTTTGGCATTTTAAACCTCGTCCACGGATTGGCCTTTCAGCGCAATACGGACCGATTGATCCATACGACGTGCGGCAAATTCCTGGGTTTGTGTGTCGATATTTTTAATCGCTTCTTTAATCGCATCGGCGTCATCGCCTGCCGCTGCGGCGCGAACCTGCGCCGCAGCGTCATCGATAGCCTGACGCTCTGCGGCGCTTAACAGCGCGGCGTCGGCGGCCAGCGCGCTCGCCAGACTTTCCAGAACACGTGCGGCTTCGACTTTTTGCTCGGCCAGCATACGTGCCTGAATATCCTGTTCAGCGTAGCTCATTGAATCTTTGATCATATTGGCGATCTCGCCATCGGTGAGGCCATAGGACGGTTTCACCTGGATAGAAGCCTCGACGCCGGTCGATTTCTCCATCGCCGTCACGCTCAGCAGACCGTCAGCATCCACCTGGAAAGTCACGCGAATATGCGCCCCGCCCGCCGGTAGTGGCGGAATGCCGCGCAGCGCAAAGCGCGCCAGGGAGCGGCAATCCTGCACCAGCTCGCGCTCGCCCTGCATCACATGGATAGACATCGCCGTCTGACCATCTTTGAACGTGGTGAACTCCTGGGCGCGCGCGACCGGAATGGTGGTGTTGCGCGGAATCACCTTCTCCACCAGACCGCCCATGGTTTCCAGACCCAGCGAGAGCGGAATAACGTCGAGCAGCAGCAGTTCGCTGTCCGGCTTATTGCCCACCAGAATATCCGCCTGAATCGCCGCGCCGATGGCGACGACTTTATCCGGATCGATGGAGGTCAGCGGGGAACGGCCAAAGAACTCTCCGACGCGCTCGCGTACCAGCGGCACGCGGGTAGAGCCGCCGACCATCACCACTTCCAGCACCTCATGCCCCTCCACGCCAGCATCTTTCAGGGCGCGACGGCAGGCCAGCAGCGTACGCTTCACCAGCGGCGCGATCAGGTCATTAAACTGGCTGCGGGTGATTTCCCCCTGCCAGCCGCCAACATTTACGCGCGTAACATCGGCGTCGCTGAGGGCGATTTTCGCCGCAATGGCCGCGTCCAGCAGTTCACGCTGCAGGCGGTTATCGCTACGATCGCTGAAACCCGCCTGCTCGCGCAGGTAATCGGCCAGCAGATGATCGAAGTCATCGCCGCCAAGCGCGGAATCCCCGCCGGTGGCCAGCACTTCAAATACCCCGCGGCTTAAACGCAGCACGGAAATATCAAAAGTACCGCCGCCGAGATCGTAAACCGCAATGACCCCTTCCTGACCGGAGTCCAGGCCGTAGGCAATCGCCGCCGCTGTCGGTTCGTTCAGCAAACGCAGCACATGAAGACCCGCCAGACGCGCCGCGTCTTTGGTCCCCTGACGCTGGGCATCGTCGAAGTAGGCCGGAACGGTAATCACTACGCCATCAAGCTCTCCTGCCAGCGCCTCGGTGGCGCGCTCAGCCAGTGCCTTCAGAATATCGGCAGAGACGCGAATCGGGTTCAGCAGACCAGCGGCGGTCTGGATCATCGGCAGACCGTTTTCGCTTGCCTGTAGCTGATAAGGCAGATGCGGGTAGCGGGATTCGATATCAGTAAGAGAGCGCCCCATCATGCGCTTGACGGAGCTGATGGTGTTGACCGGATCCTGGGCCGCGTTCTGTCGCGCCGCATAGCCAACCGTCAAACCCGAGGCCTGATAGTTAACTACCGACGGCAGCAGATAGCGCCCTTGATGGTCGGCTAACGTTTCGGCCTGACCGCTACGCACGGTAGCAACCAGCGAATTGGTGGTGCCCAGGTCGATACCCGCCGCCAGACGTCGCTGGTGCGGCGCGGCGCTCTGGCCAGGCTCACTAATTTGTAATAAGGCCATAATTGCTTCCGAAAATTAAAAATCGAGCAGTTTTTCTTCGAGTTGTTCCGCACTGCTTCGCAGTTTATCGAGAAAACGCAGCTTGCGCACGGTATCCGCCGCCGCCTCCCACGTCTCGTTATTCAGTTGTTCAACCATCAGTTGATGCCGGGTATCAAATTGCGCTTTGACACGCTTGATAAAGCCTTCCAGCCGCGCCTCGTCTTTCGCTTTGCCTATTTCATCCAGCTCTTCCCGCAGCTCAAGCTGTTCCATCAGAAACGCGGTATCGCGTACGGTATGCTGCTCGCTGGCGAGATCAAAACCGTGAAGCGAAAGGAGATATTCGGCGCGGGTCAACGGATGACGAAGAGTTTGCCACGCCTGATTGATGGTCGCGGACTGCTGTACGGCGGCAAGCTGTTCAGCCGCGGTACCGCTGGCGAATTTATCAGGGTGATACTGGCGCTGTAGCTCCTGGTACCGGGCAGCCAGGGGTTCTAACGAAAGGGTATAGCTGGCCGGTAACCCGAAGAGGGTAAAATAGTCCATAGCGACCTCAGGGTTAACGAGATAAAGCAAACCCCACGCGCAGCGAGACTACGGTGGGGCTATACCTTCTTACTTCGCGCTGCAGATGCGTTGTCTACACTTGTTCACCCCAGTCACTTACTTAAGTAAGCGCCTGGGATTCACTCGCTTGCCGCCTTTCTGCAACACGAATTAATCGGTATAACAGAGAAACGTGATTACACGTTAAAGCTTTCGCCGCAGCCGCACTCGTCTTTCACGTTCGGGTTGGTGAACTTAAACCCTTCGTTAAGACCTTCTTTGACGAAATCCAGCTGCGTACCGTCGAGGAACTGCAAACTTTTGCCGTCGATCACGACCTTCACGCCTTTGTCTTCAAACACGGTGTCTTCTGCCGCCGGTTCGTCAACAAACTCCAGTACATAAGCCATACCTGAACAGCCGGAAGTTCTCACTCCCAGACGCAGACCAAACCCTTTTCCGCGGTTGGCCAGAAAGGTATTGACTCGCGCTGCCGCACTGTCGCTTAAAGTAATCGACATAACAAACCTCAACTCTTAATTATTTTGCTTCACGTTTGCTTTTGTAATCCGCAATCGCGGCTTTAATCGCGTCTTCCGCCAGAATAGAGCAGTGAATTTTCACCGGCGGCAACTCAAGCTCGTCGGCAATATCGGTATTTTTAATCGCCTGCGCTTCATCCAGCGATTTCCCTTTCACCCATTCGGTCACCAGGGAGCTGGAAGCGATGGCGGAACCACAGCCGTAGGTCTTGAAACGCGCGTCTTCAATGATACCTTCATTGTTGACTTTAATCTGCAGCTTCATCACGTCGCCACATGCCGGCGCGCCAACCATGCCGCTACCGACATTTTCGTCGCTATTGTCGAAAGAGCCGACGTTGCGCGGATTCTCGTAGTGATCGATAACTTTTTCGCTGTAAGCCATGATGAATTCTCCTTATTGAAACCGAATTAGTGATGTGACCATTCAATGCTGTTCAGATCCACGCCCTGTTTGAACATTTCCCACAGCGGAGAAAGCTCGCGCAGACGGCCAATGGCGTTGCGAACCAGATTGATGGTGTAGTCAATCTCTTCTTCGGTTGTAAAACGACCTAAAGAGAAACGGATGGAGCTGTGCGCCAGCTCATCGGTCATCCCCAGCGCGCGCAGCACGTAGGATGGCTCAAGGCTTGCGGAAGTACAGGCTGAACCGGAGGAAACCGCCAGGTCTTTCAGCGCCATAATCAGCGATTCGCCTTCAACATAGTTAAAGCTGACGTTAAGAATATTCGGCGCGCCCTGTTCAAGATCGCCATTCAGGTAGACCTCTTCCATGTCTTTTACGCCTTCCCACAGACGGTTACGCAGGCCGCGCAGGCGGGCCACTTCGCTTTCCATCTCTTCTTTCGCGATACGGTAGGCTTCGCCCATACCGACGATCTGGTGGACAGGCAGCGTACCGGAACGCATGCCGCGCTCGTGACCGCCGCCGTGCATCTGCGCTTCGATACGCACACGCGGTTTGCGACGCACGTACAGTGCACCGATACCTTTCGGACCATAGATTTTATGGCCGGAGAAAGACATCAGATCCACTTTCAACTGGCTCAGGTCGATAGGCAGCTTGCCCACGCTCTGGGTCGCGTCAACATGATAGATAATACCGCGGGCGCGGCACATTTCGCCGATGGTCGCGATATCCTGCACGACGCCGATTTCGTTGTTGACGTGCATAATGGAAACCAGGATGGTGTCATCACGCATCGCTGCTTCCAGTTCTTTCAGATCGATAATGCCGTTACGCTGCGGGGCGAGATAGGTCACTTCAAACCCTTCGCGCTCCAGCTGACGACAGGTGTCCAGCACGGCTTTGTGTTCAATTTTGCTGGTGATGATGTGCTTGCCTTTTTTCTGATAAAAGTTGGCTGCACCTTTAATCGCCAGGTTGTCGGATTCCGTCGCGCCGGAAGTAAAGACGATTTCGCGCGGATCGGCGCCGACCAGATCGGCAATCTGATTACGGGCGATATCTACCGCCTCTTCAGCCTGCCAGCCGAAACGGTGTGAACGAGAGGCCGGGTTACCAAAGGTCCCGTCCAGCGTCAGGAACTGCATCATTTTCTCGGCAACACGCGGGTCCACCGGCGTGGTTGCGGAGTAATCGAGATAGATCGGTAATTTCATTGCTCTATAAACTCCGTACATCGCTTCAATGCAAGGAATCAGGCAACCGGCTTGATGTACGACCGAGTAGACAGGATGATGGAATATCCCGGCCTGATTCTGAAATCTTTTTATCGTTTTTACTCAGCGCGTTTCATCTTGCAGCCGGACAGCTGCAAGATGAAACAAAATAAGAACTACGCGCGCAGTTTAACGTCGATAGCATCCTGAGCACGGGCATTACGCTGAGATTCATGATTGTGCTGACGACCGGAGACATCAAGGATTTCCTGGTTATTCACCAGTTCACCCAGCGTGATGTTATTCAGGAAACTGGTCAGCCGCTCGCTCAGATCGCGCCACAGCGCATGAGTGAGGCATTTATCGCCGCCCTGGCAGCCGCCTTTACCCTGGCAACGGGTGGCGTCAACGGATTCATCCACTGCGCTGATAACTTCGCCAACGGCGATGCTACCCGCTTCTTTACCCAACAGATAACCGCCGCCCGGCCCACGAACGCTGGAAACCAGGCCATTTTTACGCAGGCGAGAGAACAGCTGCTCCAGATAGGAAAGCGATATTCCCTGACGCTCTGAAATATCCGCCAACGGAACCGGACCTGATTCAGAGTTGAGCGCAACGTCAAGCATCGCGGTCACAGCATAACGCCCTTTAGATGTCAGTCTCATGTCTTACTTAACCTCAAACTCGCCCCTGCCCGGGCTTTTTATTAAAATGGGTATTGCATAGCAAGGCCAAGTCTGACATTCCCGAGTAATTTGGTCAACTATTTACTTGACTGTTTTAGTCAGGTATTAAGCTTTCCGTGCTCCCACCGCGATTGTCGGGTGGCGCTACGCTTATCCAACTGACACAACCGCAGGCTTGCGCAAGCATCGCGCCGCCGGGTAATAACGTGCAATACTACTCTTTATTTTTCTGCTGCTCGATCGACGCCAGCATACCGCGCAGGATATTCAGCTCCTGACTCTCCGGGCGGGCGCGGGTAAACAGACGGCGCAGCTTGTTCATGACTTGTCCCGGATGACCGGCGCGAATAAAACCGGTTGCCAGCAACGTCTGTTCAAGGTGACCGTAGAAACGCTCCAGGTCATCGACCAGCGGATAAGGAGTGTCTTCGTGTTCAACGGCGGGCGCGTTTTGCGCCTGCGCCGCCAGCCAGGCCATGCGTACTTCGTAGGCGATCACCTGCACCGCCATTGCGAGGTTCAATGAGCTGTATTCCGGGTTCGCCGCGATGGCTACATGATAGTGGCACTTTTGCAGTTCATCATTAGTGAGCCCGACGCGTTCACGGCCAAATACCAGCGCAACCGGCGCATGCCCGGCTTCAGCGACGCTTTTCAGGCCACATTCGCGAGGGTCGAGCATTGGCCACGGCAGCGTACGCGAACGAGCGCTGGTACCGACCACCAGGCTACACCCCGATAGCGCCTCATCGAGGGTATCGACAATATTTGCATTGCCAATCACGTCGCTGGCGCCGGCCGCCAGAGCGATAGCCTGAGAATCGGGTTTTACCAGCGGATTAACCAGCCAGAGATTAGTTAACCCCATGGTTTTCATTGCGCGGGCGACAGAGCCCATATTGCCGGTGTGTGAGGTTTCTACCAGTACAATTCGGATATTTTGCAGCATTACGGTTCTTCGACTAAAGATTATTCGTGCATGCTACCATAAAACGGAGACATAAGCAGATTTCACTGCTATTATATGTGCCGTTTTTTCCCGTTCTTTAACATCCAGTGAGAGAGACCGATGCATCCGATGCTGAACATCGCCGTGCGCGCAGCGCGCAAGGCGGGTAATTTAATTGCCAAGCACTACGAAACGCCAGACAGCGTAGAAACTAGTCAGAAAGGCAGCAATGATTTTGTGACTAACGTCGATAAAGCCGCCGAAGCGATTATTATCGAAACCATTCGCAAATCTTACCCTCAGCACACCATCATCACCGAAGAAAGCGGTGAACACGAAGGTATTGATCAGGATGTTCAATGGGTTATCGATCCACTGGATGGCACCACCAACTTCGTAAAA
The DNA here is from genome assembly GCF_043832615.1 of Klebsiella sp. KE9456. Lineage (NCBI taxonomy): Bacteria > Pseudomonadati > Pseudomonadota > Gammaproteobacteria > Enterobacterales > Enterobacteriaceae > Klebsiella > Klebsiella sp. KE9456. Next base: position 85,514 of record NZ_JBDYQK010000019.1, on the reverse strand, counting down.
CGTCTTCCTCATTTCGCCGTCTCCATCGCCGTCCGTATTAAAGGGCGTACTGAAGTGGCGGTGGTTTACGATCCCATGCGTAACGAACTGTTTACCGCGACCCGCGGTCAGGGCGCGCAGCTAAACGGCTACCGTCTGCGCGGCAGCAGCGCTCGCGACCTGGACGGCACCATCATCGCCACCGGCTTTCCGTTCAAAGCGAAACAGCACGCCACCGCTTACATGAACATCCTCGGCAACATGTATACCGAATGCGCAGATTTCCGCCGCACCGGTTCCGCGGCCCTGGATTTGGCCTACGTTGCCGCTGGCCGCGTTGACGGATATTTTGAAATTGGTCTCAAGCCGTGGGATTTCGCGGCGGGCGAACTGATCGCCCGTGAAGCAGGCGCGATTGTCTGCGACTTTACCGGCGGCCATAACTATCTGCTGACCGGCAACATCGTTGCAGGTAACCCGCGCGTCGTGAAAGCCATGCTGGCGAATATGCGCGAGCAGTTGAGCGAAGCGCTGAAGCGCTAATTCCTCACTGACTGAAAAGCAAAAAGGAAGCCACGGCTTCCTTCAGATTGCTGACAAAGTGCGTTTTTCCGGAATTGCCCGGCGGCGCTTCGCTTGCGCGGGCCTACGAAAAACCCATAACATGATGATATTATTGGTTTTACATGCCAGGTAAGGCGATAGCCGCCACCCGGCAGAAATGCGAGCACAATATCTAAATCAGGTTTGTCATCAGCCTCAAGGAAGCCACGGCTTCCTTTTTTCTCTCTTTTTTCTCTCTTTAAAACGGACGCAGGCCGCCGCCCTGTGGCATCGCACTACTCCACATCACCACCGCTGCTGCCAGTAAAATCATGCCGCCGGCCAGCGCCAGCGTTGCCCAGCCGACCTGCTTCCAGAGTACCGGCGCCCGATTCGCGCTCAGCCTGACCGCCAGTTGACGAAAACCGTGCACCAGCAGCGCCAGGCTGCTAATCGTCAACGATGTTCCTGCCGCCATCGCCATTGCCGCCGCCATCCCCCAGCCAAATACGCCAATAACTTTGCTGAACAGCAACACCATAATGGCCCCGGAGCAGGGCCGCATCCCCATCGATAGTACAATCACCAGCCGCGCCCGCCAGTCGTCGCCGCTTTGCCGCTGTTCCGGAGTCGGTAAATGCTGGTGCCCGCAGCCGCAGTTAGCATGATGAACATGGTGCGGAGTGAAAGCGGTAAATTTTGGTCGTCGCAGCAGCATCCGCAGCTTTTTCAGCGCCCGCCAGCATAGCAGCACCCCCAGCGCACCGACCAGCAGGTAGCTCCCCTTCTCCAGCCAGAAACTACTCAGATGCAACTGTCTTGCCGGAAGCTGTAGCAAGGAGAGCACCGCCACCACTAATGCGATTGCCACCATTCCCTGCAACAACGACGCGGCCAGCGTCAGACCGATACTTGATTTCAGTTTCGAGGGATGGGTAGCCAGCCAGGTCGTAATCACCATTTTTCCATGCCCGGGCCCCAGAGCATGCAGAACACCATATACGAAGCTAAATCCCAGCAACGATAGCCCCGCAGCGGAAGGATTGTTCGCCACCGACTGTAACAACGCGCTCAGTTCGACATTCAGCGCACGCTGCCAGATGGCGCTTTGCAGCAGCACCTGCGGCCACGCTCGCCATAGCCAGAAGCCCGCGCCTGCCACCAGCAGCAAAAATAGCGCCAGCGGCCACAGCTGACGCCAGCGCGGCGAACGTCCGGTTTGCGTGAAAATTACTGACATTGCAGCGTCACCTTTTGTGCGAAGTAGCTTCCCAGTTCCATATCTTCCGGCGGGGCATCCGCTTTATCCAGCGACTGGGCATAAGACAACATTTTTTCATTTGGTTTCGGCGTCATGACTTTCGCTGTACACATCGGCTTCATTGCAGCCGGCAGGGTGAAGTCTGACGCTTTGTCGTAATACATATCGACAAAATAAGTGGGATCATATGTCGAAAAGGTAAATATTTGCCCGGCCAGAGGCTGCGGCTTCGCCAGCGGCAGAGTAAAAGTGAGCACCGCCTGGTGGCCGTTGCGCTCAAGGCCATAGCCATCGGGGCGATTCTCAAATTTCACCCGCTGGCCGTTATGCCACAGTTCGCTGAAATAGTGCTGGCCCAGCACGTTAGCCATCACTTCCGCCGCCAGTTTCTTCCAGATTTCGCTGCCTGGCTTAGCATTACCCGCATCATAAAGCAGATCGGCAGAGGTCATTTCATCCATCGTCCAGCGCATTTTGAAACCGGTGAGCAGACCCTTTTCCGCCACGGCCTGCGTTTGCAAACTGATGAAACTGTGTGGATGGGCGCTGACACCAGAAGACAGGACAGCGAACAAGAACGTTATGACGAGACGATGAACGCGGTGCATGAACTCTCCACGGCTAAATCCTGACCGCCATCAGTTACGGTCGTTGATGAGATTGCCGTGAGAATATCATCGAACGAGAAAATAGTGAGCATCGATTTCTGGTCTCGATTCAGTTCTCAATTTTGCAAATTTCTTCACTTACAGACAACCATAAGCCGGAGTATTCAGCCGCTTCAAACGCTCATATTGTAAATTATATGTTAAATAAATGATAATATAAATTATATCATTAACACAATCACACGATGAATGAATGTCACATCATTTAAATTAACTAAAATTTAACTAAATTTTATCTACAAGTTAACAAAAATGGTTATTAATCACATTTTCACAACTTTATATTCATTACCTCTTCCCTTCGTTGTTAACCTCACGCCGTGACATGCCCTGCTCCCTACAAAAGGTACAATTATGAAATTCAAACTCGCATTACTCAGTGCAACCCTGGCTTCTGCATGCGTTTTGTCTGGCACGTCCTTTGCGGCAGAGAAATACGAAATTGCAGTGGTGGCTAAAGTCACCGGTATTCCATGGTTTAACCGAATGGAAACCGGCGTCAACGAAGCAGCGAAGAAACTGGATGTCAACGCTTATCAGACCGGACCATCCACACCGGATCCGGCCCAACAGGTTAAGGTGATTGAAGATCTGATTGCCAAAAACGTGAACGCCATCATTGTGGTGCCTAATGATGCCAAAGTCCTTGAACCCGTACTGAAGAAGGCGCGCGATAAAGGCATTGTCGTCCTGACGCATGAGTCGCCGGATCAGCAAATTGGTCAGTGGGATATTGAGACCATCGACAGTGAAAAATATGCGCAGGCCAATGTCGATGAGCTGGCAAAAGATATGGGCGGTAAAGGGGGTTATGCTATCTATGTCGGCTCGCTGACCGTTCCCTTACATAACGCCTGGGCTGATTACGCCATAAAATACCAGAAAGAAAAATACCCAGAGATGTTCGAAGTCACTTCACGTCTGCCAGTCGCTGAGAGTATTGATAAATCCTACTCCACCACCCTGGATCTGATGAAAACCTATCCGCAGATGAAAGGGATCATTGGTTTCGGCTCTTTGGGCCCAATTGGTGCGGGCCAGGCGGTACAGAAAAAACGAGCTAAAGATAAAATCGCCGTGGTTGGTATTGCGATGCCAGCCCAGGCGGCCCCTTATCTGATGCGCGGCGACATCAAGAAAGCGCTGCTGTGGGACCCAAAAGACGCAGGTTATGCGCTGGTTACGGTAGCTGACCAGTTGCTGCAGGGCAAAGAGGTCACCCCGGATCTGACAATTGACGGTTTAGGGAAAGCGGATGTCGACATGGATAAGAAAGTAATCCGCTTTAACAAAATCCTTGAGGTCACGAAAGACAACGCCCAGTCACTCGGTTTCTAGGGCATCACGCCAACACCAGGTAACTCTGACGCCGGCCGTCTGGTCGGCGCTATCGACAAATTAACAACTCAGCGTCCAGCCGGACGCTCGCAGGGGTATTGTCCATGACAGACACCACCGCATTTATCACTCTTGAGAATATCAGCAAGCAATTTCCGGGCGTGCTGGCGCTGGATAATGTGAATCTGACGCTGAAGAAAGGGGAAGTTCACTGTCTGGCGGGTCAAAACGGCTGCGGCAAAAGCACCATTATTAAAGTGATCTCCGGGGTATATCACCCGGAGAAAGGGGCGCAGATTCAGCTTGACGGTAAACTGTTTCACCACCTGACACCCCAGCTTTCCTCGCACTACGGTATTCAGGTTATCTATCAGGATCTGTCGTTGTTTCCAAACTTCAGCGTGGCGGAGAATATTGCCGTTAACCGCTATCTGCCCGGCGGCGACATCTGGGTACGCCGCGGCGCAATGAAACAGCAGGCGCTGGCCGCAATGAAGCGCATAGGCGTAACGATCAACCCGGATAAAAAAGTTGAAAAACTCTCTATTGCCGACCGCCAGTTAGTGGCCATTTGCCGGGCGATTGCCGCCAATGCACGTCTGGTGATCATGGATGAGCCTACGGCCTCTTTGACGCGTCAGGAGGTTAACGGCCTGCTGCGAGTCGTCAATGAGCTGAAAGCGGCCGGGATCTGCGTGGTGTTTGTCAGCCATCGACTGGATGAAGTGATGGAAGTGGCCGATCGCATCAGCGTGATGCGCGATGGCAAGCTGGTCGGCACTTTCCCTGCCAGCGAACTCGACAGTCACGAGCTGGCCTTCCTGATGACCGGCCAACGCTTCCACTACAGTCCGTTGCCGGAAAAACCGCCCGTTGAACAGGAACCCATGCTGGAGCTGCGTAACCTGAGCCGCAAGGGGAAATATCACAATATCAACCTGTCGTTGTGCCGCGGCGAGATTGTTTCGATCGTTGGCCTGCTGGGAGCCGGGAGAACCGAACTTTGCCTTAGCCTGTTTGGCATGACCCATCCGGAAAGCGGCGAAATGCGGATTAACGGCCAGCCAGTCAGACTACGTAGTAATCGCGATGCCATCAAACACGGGATCGGCTATGTCTCGGAGGATCGCCTGACCCAGGGGCTGATCATGGAGCAGTCAATCTACGATAACACTATCGTCACGGTGTTTGACAAACTGCATACCCGCAGCGGCCTGCTCGATCATGGCAAGGCGCAAAAGCTGGTCGCCGATCTGATCCGCGAACTGAACATCAAAGTCGCCGATCCGCAGCTGCCGGTTAAAACGCTCTCCGGCGGTAACGCCCAGCGCATCGCTATTGCCAAATGGGTGGCGACCAACCCACGTATCCTGATTCTGGATTCTCCCACCGTTGGCGTGGACATCGCCAACAAAGAGGGAATCTACCAGATTGCTCGCGATCTTGCGGAGCTGGGCATGGCGGTTCTGATGATTTGCGATGAAATCCCGGAAGCCTATTACAACAGCCACCGCGTGCTGGTGATGCGTCGCGGCGAACTGGTGGCGGAGTTTAACCCTCATCGCTGTCGCGAAGAGGAGATTGCTGAAGTAGTTGAGGTCATCAATGAATAATGAGCGTCTTTCCCGCTTAATCGGGCAACATGAATTCTGGCTGGGACTGCTGGTGGTCGCGCTGGCCGTTGGCCTGAGCATCAGCACCGACGAGTTCCTTTCGCTCGGCAACCTGACGGATGTCGCCACCAGCTACGCCATTCTGGGCATTCTCGCCTGTGGGCTGTTTGTGGTCTTAATATCCGGCGGCATTGACATTTCATTCCCGGCAATGACCGCTATCGCGCAGTACGCAATGGCAAGCTGGATCATTGGCCACGGCGGCAATTTTGTGCTGGCGCTGATTATCGCGATGGCGGTGGGTCTGGTTCTGGGGCTTATCAACGGTATTCTGGTCTACAGGTTGCGCGTACCGGCGATCATCATCACCATCGCCACGCTGAATGTTTATTATGGCCTGCTGGTCTACACCACCAAAGGTACCTGGCTGTACGGTTTCCCCGACTGGTTTATGAACGGCATCAACTGGTTTTCATTCACTGCAGCGGACGGTTACGATTACGGCCTTACGCTCCCCCTACTCTGTCTGGCGGCAGTGATTGTCTTTACCGCGGTGCTGATGAACTACACCCGTCCTGGACGGCAGATTTACGCCATGGGCGGCAATCGGGATGCGGCTTCTCGCCTGGGACTGAATCTGCTGAAACTGCATTTCTACGTTTACGGCTATATGGGTATTCTCGCCGGTGTTGCCGCCGTGGTGCAGGCGCAGATCACCCAGTCCGTCGCGCCAAACTCCCTGCTTGGTTTTGAACTGACGGTGCTGGCGGCAGTGGTGCTCGGCGGCACCAGTATGAGCGGTGGTCGCGGTACGTTAACCGGTACGCTGCTCGGGGTCATTCTACTGGCCTTTTTACAAAATGGCCTGACCCTGCTCAGCGTCTCTTCTTACTGGCACACCGTTTTCAGTGGCGCCATTATCCTGATCAGCATTAGCGCTACGGCCTGGAATGAAAAACGCAAACTGGCAAGGGAGCTTTAAGATGAAAACAATCGCCAGATTTTTACCCGGTGATGCCATCATTCGCCTGCAGTGCATCATTATTATTGTGGTGGTGCTGGCTTTCTCCGCCCTGCTTGGCGGCCGTTTTTTCAGTGTGGCAAATTTCCAGTCCATTGGCTCACAACTGCCGATTCTCGGTATGCTGGCGCTGGGAATGGGCATCACGATGCTGACCGGGGGCATTAACCTGTCGATTATCGCCGGGGCTAACGCCTGCTCACTGGTCATGGCGGCGGTGATTGTCACTCATCCGGATAATCCGCTGTTTCTGGTGCTCGCCCTGCTGGCGGGGCTGGCGGTGGCCGTGGCGATTGGTACGCTCAACGGCGCGCTTGTCGCCTGGGTTGGCGTCTCCCCGATTCTTGCCACCCTGGGAACGATGACGCTCATCTCCGGCCTCAATATTTTGCTCTCCAATGGAACGGTAATTTCCGGTTTCCCGGCGGCCATTCAGTTCCTCGGCAACGCCACGCTTGCCGGTATTCCGGTGGCGCTGTTGCTCTTTTTACTGGTCGCGGTACTGCTGTGGGTACTGCTGGAACACACCACGCTGGGCCGCAGCCTTTATCTGGTGGGGTCTAATGAGCAGGCGACCCGTTACAGCGGCGTCAGTACCGTTCGGGTGCAAATTTCCGTCTACATCATTTCTGCCCTGTTGGGCTGGATGGCAGCCATTTTGATGATGGCGAAATTTAACTCCGCAAAAGCCGGGTACGGTGAATCATACCTGCTGGTGACCATCCTCGCCTCCGTACTGGGCGGTATCAACCCGGACGGCGGTTTCGGGCGCATTGTCGGTCTGGTGCTGGCACTGATTGTGCTACAGATGCTGGAAAGCGGCTTTAACTTGCTGGGGATTAGCAGCTATCTGACGATGGCGCTCTGGGGCGCAGTGCTGATCCTCTTTATCGCATTACAGAACCGTAACGCCTGATTTCAGGAGAAAAAATTATGGCGAGCTATTTTATTGGTGTGGATGTAGGAACCGGAAGCGCCCGTGCAGGCGTGTTTGACCTCAACGGCAGAATGGTCGGTCAGGCCAGCCGTGCCATTGACATTTATCGTCCGCAGGCCGATTTCGTTGAACAGTCTTCAGATAACATCTGGCAGGCGGTGTGCAACGCGGTTCGTGATGCGATCAACCAGTCAGATATCAATCCCATTCAGGTTAAAGGGCTGGGATTTGATGCCACCTGCTCTTTGGTGGTACTGGATAAAGAAGGCAGACCGCTGACCATCAGCCCTTCCGGGCGCAGCGAGCAGAACATTATCGTCTGGATGGACCACCGTGCCATCTCTCAGGCTGCGCGTATCAATGCCCTGCACCACCGGGTACTGGACTACGTCGGCGGAATTATCTCTCCGGAAATGCAAACGCCAAAACTGCTGTGGCTGAAGCAGCATATGCCCAACACCTGGGCGAACGCCGGATACTATTTTGACCTGCCTGATTTTCTGACCTGGCGGGCAACCAACGACGATACCCGATCGCTGTGTTCCACCGTCTGTAAATGGACCTACATGGGCCATGAGGATAAGTGGGATGCCAGCTATTTCCGCCAGATTGGACTGGAAGAGCTGCTGGAGCACGACGCGGCAAAAATCGGTCGTTACGTCAAAACCATGGGGGAGCCGTTGGGTCACGGCCTGACCCAACGCGCCGCCAGTGAACTGGGCCTGATCCCAGGGACGGCGGTGAGCGTATCCATTATTGATGCCCACGCCGGCACGCTCGGTACGCTTGGCGCCTGTGGCGTTTCTGGCGAAGTGGCGGATTTTGACCGTCGTATCGCGTTGATTGGCGGGACCTCCACCGGGCATATGGCGATCTCCAAAGAGCCGCGTTTTATCGGCGGCGTCTGGGGGCCTTATTATTCTGCTGTCCTGCCAGAGTACTGGCTCAACGAAGGTGGTCAGTCTGCCACGGGTGCATTAATCGACCATATTATTCAGTCGCATCCGTGCTATGAAACTCTGTTGGCGCAGGCAAAAACCCAGGGGCAGACAATTTATGAAGTGCTGAATGCGCTGCTGCGGAAAATGGCCGGCGAGCCGGAAGATATCGCTTTTTTAACCCGCGACATGCACATTCTCCCCTACTTCCACGGCAACCGTTCGCCGCGCGCGAATCCGACCTTAACTGGCGTGATTACCGGACTGAAACTCTCCCGCACGCCGGAGGATATGGCGCTCCAGTATCTGGCGTCCATCCAGGCAATTGCCTTAGGTACCCGGCATATTATTGAGACGATGAATCACAGCGGTTACAGCATCGATACGATCATGGCCAGCGGTGGCGGCACCAAAAATCCGATCTTCGTTCAGGAACACGCTAACGCTACTGGCTGCGCCATGCTGCTCCCCGAAGAGAGTGAAGCCATGCTGCTGGGCGGCGCCATGATGGGTACCCTTGCCGCCGGCGTGTTTGAAACCTTCCCTGAAACAATGTCGGCGATGAGCCGGATTGGGAAAACCGTCACTCCACAGACCAATCGCATTAAGCAGTATTACGATCGTAAATATCAGGTATTCCACGAGATGTATCAGGACCATATGAAATACCGTCAACTGATGCAGGGGGACGCATGAATCATACATGGCATCAAGCCACTCACGTCTGGCAACTGTACAGCGAAGAGCTGGCGGCTCTGGAACGCCATCTGAGTGCGGAACAATGGCAGACGCTGATGGCTGAACTGCGCGGCTGTCAGGGTAAAATCGTGGTCACTGGCGTCGGGACTTCCGGCATAGCGGCACGAAAAGTCGCGCATATGCTCGCTTGCGTTGAGCGCCCGGCGATATACCTCAATGCGACTGACGCCGCGCATGGCGATTTGGGGTTTTTACGTACCGACGATCTGGTAATCATGCTTTCACGCGGCGGCAATTCTGATGAGCTCACCCGGCTGTTGCCTGGACTCGCAGCGAAAAATGTTCCCATCCTTAGCGTCACGGAAAATCCAGATTCCGCCATTGCCAAAGCTGCTCGTCTGGTGATTTCCACCGGCGTGCGGCAAGAAGCCGATCCACTCAATATGTTAGCCACGACATCAATCGTTCTGGTGCTGGCGATTTTCGATGCCGCCTGCGCCTGTCTGATGAACGAGAGCGGTTATTCGAAAGAGACACTTCTGGCTGTACATCCGGGTGGTGACGTAGGGTTAACGCTAAGTCAGGCGCATAACATGCAGAAATGAGATACCGGCTCGGCCACTCTCGTTGGCGGAGCCCGGTTTCAGCCAAAGATAAAACAGCGCGAAAGTACATTCAGAGATTACGCGTCACACCTTCAGTCGCTACGTTAAAAATTCTGTGACCCTCCTCCGTATTCCAGACGGAAAGCCTTTCATTCACCATTTCTATAAACAAACTTTAGCTATTCTTAGCTGACATACTTACCGGAGACCTGACGGATGATGCCAACGCTTGCTCCACCATCTGTACTTTCCGGTCCCCAGCGCCGATGCCAGGTACTGCTGACGCTTTTCCTGCCGGAGCAAATTGTCACCACCAAGACATTCAGTACATTAAATGACGTTGATGAGCACATTGTCCGCGAAGATATTCTCGAAACAGGGCAGGAGATTCAGCGCGACCATCAGTTGACCATTACTGTCAGTCGGGATGACCGCTACCGGATTGAAGGAACCGAGCTTAATCAACGTCTTTGCCTCTTACACGGGTTAAAACGCGCCCTGCGCTTATGCCCGCATTTTGTCAACCAGCATTTTACCCCGGCATTAAAAACGCAGCTTAAACAGCAGGGTGTCGCGCGCACGCTGTATGACGACACCAACCTGCAGGCTCTGGTCAACCGCTGCGCACGGGCGCTTAACCGGCATTTTGACTGCCGTGACAGGCACTTTCTGCGTCTCTATTTGCAGTATTGCCTGCTGCAACACCATGTCGGACAGAGTCCCTTCTTCACCCGTGAGCAGCAGAGATGGGTACAGGCCGCTACGGAGTTCTCCCTTGCACAAGAGATTGTACGCCACTGGCAACGGCGGGCCGTGACAGCGCTGCCCCCTGAGGAGCGATTGTTTCTCGCCCTGCTGTTTATGTTGCTGAAAACGCCCGATCCCATCCACGACGGTCATCAGCAGGACCGACGGCTGCACCTGGCGATTTCCGGCCTGATTTACCGTTTTCAGCGTCTGTCCGGCCACGCCTTTAGCGATGAACAGGGGTTGAGCGACCAACTCTATATTCATCTTTCTCAGGCGCTGCACCGCAGCGTCTTCGCTATCGGAATCGATAACGCGCTACCGGAGGAGATTAGCCGTCTGTACCCGCGTTTAGTGCGCACAACGCAGGCGGCGCTGGAGGATTTTGAAACTGACTGGAAAGTGCGTTTTAGCCATGAGGAAGTGGGGTTAATCGCAGTAATTTTCGGCGCGTGGCTGGTGCAAAAAAGTGACCTGCAGGAGAAGCAGGTGCTTCTGATCACTGCGGATAATCCGCGACTGGAACAATCGCTGGAGAGGCAGTTACGCGAGTTAACCCTGCTGCCGATCAATATTAAATATCTGAGCGCTCATGCTTTTCAGAAAGAAGGGGCGCCGAAGGGAATAACGCTTATCGTGACCCCTTATGCCACAACATTACCGCTGTTTTCACCGCCGCTGTTGTAACGCGGCGACCTTTTTTGCATAATTTAGCGCGCTTTTTTGCATACCTCGAAGCAGTTAAAAAAGGGGTTTTGCACTGTGCAAAAAAGGTCGCTATCAACTTTCAGAGTGGCGATTCTTCGTCTACCTACACACCAAAAACCAAGATCAGCCGCTCATGAAGATTCTATGCTATTCACGGTTAGTCACCATCTAATACGCCAAAAACCTGGCAGAGACGTTCATAAAATTCATCACTAACCATTTTCTCTTTCTCGCTGATATCACCTGCATAAACAGATACCACACCGGCATCAATGAGGCGTTGAATATACTCAAGAAAGAAATCATCAGTCTGGCAAAATCCGATAACATTTTTCATCGTTTTAAAAGTTTTCATAATCTATTTATTATCCAGTTATTAGGTAAATTATCGTAGTCATCAAGGCTTACGCAGTTGTTGAATGTATAATAATGCGCTGAGATATTCGTCATTTTAGAAATGAATATTAATCCTTTACCAGTCATGTTTGCACATCCCCGAAACGCTGCTGTCGTAGTCACAATATTCGGATAACTGCTAAGATTGAATATTACGTTAACGTCAGTATGAAGCCGTGAACATCCGTCGAAAAGATAACCCATCGTTGTTACTGATGTTGAGTTAAGAAGACCTGAAGCCACTTGTTCCAGCGAGTTACAATCGGAAAAAACATTTGTGAACGTTGTTGCATTGATGCTGGCGGTGAAAAGATTTTCCGGGACTGAAAGCAGATTTTTGCAGCCTCTGAAAGTCTGACCAAAAGCAGTAACGAGCGGATTATTACTGAACAGGTTTCCAGGTATTTCCACTATCCCGGTGTTTTGAAACGTTGCGCCAAATGAGGTAATAAGCGGGCAGTATTTAAACAGTGATGAAGGAATATTCACAAGAGACGTGCAACCGTAGAATGTGGAACCCGCACTAATCAGCAACGAATTATTCTTGAGTAGCTCAGAGGGTAATACTGATAAAGCCGTACAGCCGGAGAAAGTCAGCGTTAATGAAGTGATATTAATACAACCTGAAAAAAGATCCGCTGGCAATGCACTCAACGATGTACAGTCCTGGAATGTAGCTCCCATTGCTGTTAAAGCAGTTAGATCACTGAATAGTTTTTCAGGGAGTAAGACAATGGAAGCACACTGATTAAACAGGCTAGTAATATTCGTAACCTTATGGCACCCTGCAAACATATCCCCGGCTAAGGAAACCAGCGACGAGCACCCCATAAATGCATAAGTCAGGTTAGTCAGTGAACTACAGTCGCGAAACGCTCCGGCTCCAATACTTTTGAGCGAAGAGCATTGAGTAAAAGCATAATTAAATGTAGTGACAAGACTCTTCCCTGAAAAAGCGTCAGCTCGGACAGAAGTCAAGGATGAGCATCCATAGAACGCATGATCGAAACTTATTGCTTTGTTACAGTCGGTAAACGAAGGGAGGTCGGTTAATAATATGCAACCTTGAAATACACTGGAAAATGTAGTTGCGCTGATACAGTTCTTAAAAATGTCATCACCTACATTAATAAGGGCACGGCAATAATAAAATGCTGAGGAGAAAACCTGAGCAGTATTACAGCCAGAAAAAACAGACAAACCAACTCTTTCAAGAGAGGAACAGCCAGAAAAAACAGTTACGAAATGGGTTACTAGTGTTAAATCTTTAAAAAATTCATCGGGAACATTAAGGAGATTAGAGCATCCACTAAATGCCCCGCCAAAATGCGTAGACTCAAGACAGTTTCGAAATAATCGAGGTGGTAAAGTTTTCAGTTGACTACAGTTCTGAAAAACACCAGTAAACAGTCCACCAGGCACATTACTAAATAAATCTTCGGGCAAAGATTCAAGTTTACGACATCCTTTGAAACAATATGAAAATGCTTTTGCCACGAGGCACTCTGAGAAAATCCCGCTATCCAGATTAATCAGTGAACTACACTCATTAAATGCGTTGTTAAAATTCACTGCTGTATAACATCCTTTGAATAAATTACCCCCTACACTAATCACATTGGTGCAATTTTCAAACACTGACGTAAAGTTGGTCACATAGACAAGATTGCTAAACAATTCTGCAGGAATCTCTAATAGACCACTACACCCGCTAAACAAAAGCTCAGCTGCTTCAATATTCGGACATTTTTTAAACATATCAGAGGGAATAACTTTCAGACCAGTACACCCCTTGAACGCGCTGGAAAAACCGGTCGCGAGAGGAAGTTTAAGCGCGCCGGGATGAATGGTATGCAGCGTTGTTTTATTACTGGCAAAAGCCGACATACTGGTTCGGTCACCAGTTACCTTTATTAACTCCATCAGGCTGTTTGTACTCGTAGCACTGCTATTTGCCGTAGACGCAAAGCGCAATGTCGATGAACCCTTCACCTTAATATGATATTCCTGACCAACTATTAATTCACGCGTGGTATAACACCACGTCATCACATCTGTATTATTTTCAAATCGAAAATCTGTACTCTCTACTCCGTCACCATAATCAATTGTAATTTCTTCATCACGACGGGCATAAAAGAGCGGACGCGTCAGGCTGTCAATCCTCATAACAAATTCGACAACCGGCCCCGGAACCTCAACACTCTGAACATCAGAAACTAGCGTTAAAAGGTTATTATATGGCGTGATTAATTCACACTCCGCCACAACAGAATAGACACCAAAGGGTAAAACAATAGATGCGATATAACGCCCGGCGCTATCCGTTTGCACCGTTGTTGTGTAAATACGATTTGTATTCGTTTTTGCGGTAATTTTGACTGTTCGGTTTTCCAGTGACGTATTGTAATTTACAGATATAGCACCATCCATCAATACCACGCCGCCCACGGGTTCATCCTGAATATTCAGGGATATAGCACCATCAAAGCGGCGACTGGTTCCCATTCGTCCGAATAAGTCAAATTCCGCTCCGGTATAGCGGCTCAGGTCGGGCAGAACGCGCGCATTTATTGAAACAGAAGATACGCTGCTGTCGTTATTAATCAGGCTGAAAACGTCAACCGGTGAGAGTTTCACGCGGTATATATCCAGCATCACTAATTGCTCCGGTGAGGCCAGATTACTCCCTTCATACCTCAGATATAAATCATCCGGTAATGTTGATAACAGTGTCACATGCGCATTACGTGAATGATAATAACTGACCGTTAAGCCATCCGGCGGCGCGGTAATGAATTCTATCGCACCAAATAAATAATCCACTTTATAATCGGTTCCGGCCTCAAGGCCCGGAATATAAACATCCCACACGGACGCATTACAGATAATAAAACGTTGCCCCGGTTTCATTCCGTCCGGTAGCGGTTGCCCGGCAATAAATGCCGCGATACTGCTTTCTGACTTTCCCCATAATGCGCAGGCGAGGTTTTCCTGACTGTGTTCATATAACGTAAATGACAGGCTCGCGGTGGTGTCCGTAACGGATAACCCCGCATCAAGACGCCGCCCGCCGCGTGATGTTTTTTTAACTGTAACTTCACTGGCAATATTCAGCGTCAGCCCGGAACAGTCGCCAAGCCATAACAGATTCTCAGGGGTGCCATCTGCTTTTAGTTTAGAAAGATAGAGACGCCCTTGACCGTAATAATATGGTGAAGTATTCATAACAACCTCTTTTAAATATGCCCGGCAGGAAGGGTAATTGACCAGCTTTTAAAGGATTCCAGTTCGCCACGAACAGCCCTCAGCGTAACGGTATGAATAACGTTATCAGGTTCATCATCGACAATATACGGAATGAATACGGATGTACCTGTGGTAGTGAATACCCATTTTGTATCGCCGGTGTCGCGCTCCGATACTGTTACGGTGTATGAAACGCCGGTTTCTGGCCCGATATTACCCGACAGGCAGTCAATTAAACGGTCTGACTGTAATACCCGGTCACGATGTGACCACGTTAATAAATATTCGTTCTCAGGATTCGCGGCACAATACAGCGGATATAAATCACCGTTCATCGCAATATTACCAGGTAAATACGGGCGGGCCATGCGGCCCTGAATATCCACCGTTAAGACCGATGCATCATCAGCGGCCAGTGTGCCGTTATTTGTCCGCGTCAGTAACCTGACAGATACAGACTCACCGCTGAGATATTCCGTATTATCACTTTCGGTAAAGTCTTTATAAATCCATGCCATTGCCCCGGCGCGGTGTTGCGCCGGAACAGTGTCACCACATGCCCGCCCGACAGTCACCGTCCCCGCGTCAAAATCAATCGCATCAATTCGGATTAACTCATCATCAATAATTATTCCCGCGCCAGTTTCCGGTATCACTGAAAAATCCACATACAGAACGGTATCCAGTCGACCGGCCTGACGCGTTAATATAAGGGATGGTGTCCAGTCGCCCTGACCGGACGAACGCCAACCGGAACCGGTGTTGCTCTGAATCAGATAATCTATTTGTGTGCCTGACGGGGCCGACGCCATAATCCCGGTAAAACCGGCATCCTCTGATAGTGCGTTTAATTCCGCCGTTGATAAAACGTTAATTAGCATCAACCAGGATAATTCAGTCAGCTGCCATTCGTTTATAATCTGCGGGCTGTATACCGGCGGCTTCCACGTGCTGTCCTGCTGCCCGCTGCTGAAACTGGTAGCAGGTAATGAAAATACATCCTGTACGGCGGTGATTTTCAGACTTCCGTTATCCTGCTCTTCAATTTTTGCCGCACGCAGTATCATATTGTTTATCCCGCGCTCCGGGATACTAATACGAAAAACACTGGCGGGCGTGATATCACGCCCGCGCCGGTCAAAAATAATCACCAGACGTGATAACGTCGCCCCAGATAAATTCAGGTCACGTTCGGCGACGCGGGCCGCTAAATCATGCGTAGGTAAAGCCGGGTAATCTGTGGTGCTGCTGATTAATCCCACGGCCTGAATTGCGCCTAAATTCTGCGCCCGGACTTCTCCCTGCGAATTTGTAACCGGGTCGCGATATGTCACGACAATTTCATTCGGAGCATTTTCGCCCGTAGTGGAATCATCATCCTGAATTTCAATAATGCCGTTATCATAAGTGAATAACGGCAAATCATCCGCATGATAATCATCCCGGATGAGTTTTAATTTAAGTTTGCCGGTTTCCATATCCGCCCACTGAACCGCGCCGATATGGTCTAATACCTGCTGAATAAATGAGTCCAAATCATCCTGGCGATTATAACGAAAGCACAGCCCGAATTTTTCATTATAGAGCTGGTCAGCGACGTCTTTAAATGACGTTAAATCGATATCATCATATGATGCGCCCCGGCCCCAGTCGCGGTTGGTTGCGGCCTCTATTAATATATGTGCGCCGTTCATCGCGTGGATGGTTCGCAGATTATTAAGCTGTTCATCATTCAATTTATCAGCGCCTTTTATCTCAGCGCCGGTATTAGATAGCAGAATGTTAACTTTCTCCGGGTACCATGTTTCACCGTCCCAGCCTTTAACCGTGCGACGAACGCGAAACTTCCACGGTTTAGGGCTGGCGGAAAAGGTACTGATAACGCCGCTAAAAAAAGTCGTAACCACGCCCCGAAAACCGGGAACGAGTCCGCCTAATAAATTTCTGACCGCGCCGGACGCTGTCTGGTCGGGGTCTCCCATCGCAATTTCAAACGTTCCGCGAATACCGCCCTCACCACCAACATCATCCCCGCCAAATAAATCCCCTTTATCAATATAGAAAGAAGTGCTGCCCGTAACTTCTCCGGCCTTTGCTGCAAAGACTATTTTTTCATCTGCGCTTATTTCCACCAGTTCATCCACCGGGCCGCGTCCGAGTCCGCTCTGTATATCCCACGAATAGCGATACCCGATTGTTGTTTTTTTACTGCCTTTACTTCCCATCCGTTTCACCTTTTATTGCACGGTTAACCACATCCACGGCCAGCGCATCCCCGGTATTAAGTAAATCAGCGGCAGGGATACCATTTTTTAAAAATGATTTAAAATCGAGGTTATATCGCCTGAAAAAATTTCGTGCGCCGGGCGCACATCCTCCGGCCGCACGAATATCATCTAACGTAATAATTTTATTTTCGTATTGCTTCATAGCGGTAATTCCCGTAGGCCAGCACAAACCAGTCCTCAGTCCACGCATCGCCAAAAAAAATACATTGCGGCGTTCCTTCACTCGCTTGTGGAAAGTCCCAGTCGTCAGCGGTGACAGGTTTTGACGTGGACGTGTTTTTTTTAGCCATTGCCGCGCTGATAAAATAAGAGGCAACCAGCACCGCAAAATAATAGAAAAATTGCATGATATATTCTCAGAACAGTTTAGCTATTTCGAACGGCGACTGGCCCGGCATATGCGGCTGACCGCCATAGTTCAGCACGTTATTGAATTTAGAATCACACACATTAATTGTGCGTTCACAGCCAGGATAAATAACGACAGACATTCCCGCCTCAAGGCCGAAAGTCCCGCCAATTACACCAATATTATTTCCGTTATGCAGTTTCAGCCCGCGCCGCTCTGTTATACCATCCGTTACCCATTCAATAAAGCCGCCAGAAAACCAGCCATTATTGACGCCGGATGTGATATTAACTGACGCGCCATCCAGTGAATCAATCACGCAGTGAACGGCATAATCAGCCGGATTTAAACGACAGTTCTTATCGTACAGCGAATACGGGCAGGGACGCCCCCACGTAAGACGAATACCATTGCGACTGAATACTGAAGCAATGGAATATGTGATTAACTTAATGCTGTTAATGCTTTCCCATTTAGTTTCGTGTACAGCACCACGCCAGATAGTTTTCATTTCCTGCGATTCATCATCGGCGTGAATTCGCATTATTCTGACTTTCAGCGACGGCGACGCACCGCGAAACAATGCCGCCACGGTACTGTTAGCCGGTATCGTTATATCAAGAGGGTCGCCCGAACCGATGCGAATCCCCGGAACAGAAATCGCGGCGGCCTCCCATTTTTCACCATTGATATAAATATTCTGGTCAGCATTCGTATAACGATAATGCAGTGTACCGGAACGGATAAAATCAATCAGTGTCACCGGTAAACCGTCAGACGTTGAATACTCGTAATCATTCCAGTTCATCACGTACTCCCCGAAAATTAACTGACACGGACGCCAGCCCGTCAGCGTCGGTAATGTGTTGCCATTGAATTTCATCGCTGTTAAGGCGACATAAAGTCATAAATGAAATATCTGTTATTTGCTCAACGGGCGGTAATTCGTCATTCAGCGTTAAGCGTTCGCCATTATTAAGCTTTACGGCGGACACGATCCGCCGGTAAATCTGCGAACCGTCCGCCAGCCGGATACACAGATCGCGACGTCCGTTCGCGATGCCTGACGCGCTGTAATCCGCTGTGCGCGTCTGCAATTCATTTCCTGACGTACTGACGGGGATAAAATCGATCGCATCACCCGGCACCCATAGCGGCCGCTGACGACCACGCAGAAAATAGAACAGCGACCGCAGCCGTGTCTGTGCCACGCGTCCGGCCTCCAGCCATGCGAACCCCTGAACGGTAAACGCCCGGCCCGCTGTATCCGTCCTGTGCGGAATGCCGGTCATGTTGTCCAGCTCCGCAATCATCCGCTCGTATTCACCCGTCAAATCATCCGTGCGGTCTGGTTCGGCGGTAAGCACCGGATGACCGCGCCAGAACACCGGCCCGGCGTCAGCCGCTACCGGATTGCTGGCCGCAACCCTGAAACGAACCTGCCAGCGGGCAAGCTCCCCGGTCTGCCGTGTACGCGCTGGCGGGTCTGTCAGAACGGCGGGCCGTAGCGGGTACACCTCCGCACCGGGCGACCACTGCAGCACCAGCTCGCTGACCGTGAGGCCGTCACCATTCACCGTGCTGATCCGGGCGGTTTCCCGCGTGCCGTCATAGTCCTGAATCAGCACGTTATCCCCGGCGATAAAATCCCGGCCAGCGGTATCAACGGGGATGAACGTATCACCGGCAACAAGGGGCGCTCTCAGCGTGGCAACGTCCGGGAAGACGGGCAGATCCCATTCGCCCGCGCCAGCGTGCCAGAGGAGGTTCTCAAAGGCCCGGCGTTCTGTGCCTGACAGCTCAACCGTAAATTCAAAGGTACGGCGCGGCGTTCTGCGCCGTGCGATGCGTTGCTCCGCGCCGGTGGGCGACGTGAGAACATCGGTTTTCCAGCTCAGCGTCTCCGTCACTGACGACGACCAGTCCGGCGCGGCATTCCAGAGAGGGCGCATACTCATTCCGTAATCATCTGTTTGAGGGTCGGCTTGTTTGCCCGCACCCATGTGATGAGAGAGCGATGCCCCGCGACGCTGTTCACCCCGGCACTCATCACATCACCGGCATCGAGCACCAGCGTCTGCGAAATCGTGGTTTCTGCGGCTTCTGTGGCTTTCTCAGGCGTTGCCACTTCGGGAATGTCCGACGGGCTGGACTGTGCCGGAAAACCTGTCAGACCGCCGCTGGCGTAACCCTCAAGCGCAGCCATCCCACGCCGGTTGAACTCCGTCAGAAAATCAAGCGCCCCCGGCTCATTCACAACCGCTGAACGGGTTACATATTCCTCATCACTCAGCATCACCGGCACGTTGTCGCGGCCCGGCTGCGGCTGGCGCTCGACGGCCAGCGTCTCACCAGGAACGTGAGGGACGACAGAGGCCGCTGGCGCGTCTGCCGTCTCTGTCCTGGCGATAAACCCGGCGTTATTGTCCTGCTGTGCGTGTTCGGCAAGGGCGGACATGCCGCGCTCGTTGAAATCGTCCAGGAATTCAAGCGCCCCCGGCTCTTTGACGACGGACGCGCGGGTCACGAACTCTTCATCACTCAGATAGGCCGGTATCGAATCGCTGGTATTCGTCCCGGCCCCGCGAACCTGTCCGCCGGACGAAAAAAAGCCAGCGGCCATGCCCGCACCGCCGCCCAGCGCGGACATTGCCCCCATTGCCAGCTGCTGTGCGGCAATACGGGCCAGGCTGTTCACCACCTCCATCGCCAGATTTTTCACCGCGTCAGAAAGGGACATTGTGCCGTTGGCCAGTCCGATCAACGATGTTTCAATTCCGTGCTGTAAACCGTCTTTAAACGCCTGTGTTAATTCGTTCCCTGTCTGACTCAGGTCTGCCAGCTGGGTTTCCAGCCCGCCCAGCAGTGAGCGAATATTTTCGCCCGCCTCGCCGGGTATATCGGCCATTTCCTGTAATACAGGTAAATAGCTCTGTAATTTATCGGCGGTCTGCGTATGCAGGGCAAGAATTTGTTCGCGCCCGTTATATTCGCTGATTGCGCCAGTTGTTATTTGCGCCTGTATTGACTGTTCGCGCTGACTCTGAAAGGTATATAAGCTTTCAATTTCCGCTTTAATCTGGTCAATACGGATTTTTGTTTCTTCAACGGGCAATAACTTATCAATTAACGATAAGCCTTCTGTATTACCGGATGATTCAAAATCCTGCCGTAATTCACTGTATTTTTTCCGCACTTCTTCAAGGCTGGCTCCGGCCTCATCGCCGGATGCCCTGATTAACTGCATACGTAACGTAAAATTCTGGTCAGCATATTCACGCGAGGTTAATAATTCATGTGCGGCCTGTGCTGATTTCTTTTGTTCATCCGTCAGATTGCGCGTGGCAATTTCATTAGCACGAATGGCGGCGGTGCTCTGATTTTGTTTCGCGGCCTGATTAACCAACGAATTAACATAGCGCTGGTTTTCAGCAATGGATTTTTTAACCTGCTGCTGTGCTGCCCGTTCTGCCTGAATTGATTTATTTTGCGCATCGATGCGCTTTGCCAGTGATAACGCGTTTTGTTGTTGCTCCGTGGACGCATCTTTTAAACTACCGGAACGAATTTCCGCCAGCGTCTTTTCAACCTGCGAAACGCCGCGCGCTGTATTAAGCGTTCTTTCTAATTGCTCATTATATTTCTCAGCGGCTTTTGTACTTTCGGATAAGCGCCCGGAATCACTTTCCCATTGCCCGCCGGAAAACTCCACGCCATCATCAGATTTAACGCCGCGAGATTCCAGCATTTCGCGCCCGTCGTCCGTGGCCCATAATTTTTCATATTTTTGCCGTAAGGATTCGACTTCATCCGCTTCTTTTTCAATAGCGGTTTTGTTTTTATCCCAGAGGTCGGCTAATGCTTTATAAGCAGCCTTACCCTCATCAGCGATTCGGTTTCGTTCTGCCGTCGCCTCAGAAAGCATATTTTCGGCGACTTCCTGCTTTTTCAGTTCGGCAAGCCGTTTACGGTCATTTGCGACTAATTCCGCATATCCTGAACCACGGCGGGCAATCTCGGATTCATCCCCGGCATTATTTAACCGCTTCTGAATTTCTTCAATTTCACGGGCGCGTTTATTCACGTCAGTATCCTGACCGGTGGCAATCGTGACGCCTGTTCTGAATCCCTGTTTTATCTCGTTGACAACGCGCTTTACATTTTCCCAGCCTGCCGCCAGCCCGGACAGTTCGTCGCGCAGTTCATTAATGCGGCCTTTTAACGCCCGGTTAATTTCCGCTGACGCCAGTTCGATGGCTTCTTCTTTTTTTCCCTGACTTTCGAGAGAGCGAATACGCTCAAGCATGGCAATATCTAACAGACGGTATTTATCGTCCATTTCGTTCGCCCAGCCTGACGCGCTTTCACTGAGGCGCGAAAATTCCCCGACAATCTGATCGGCAGAATTTCCGGTGATATCGGCAAGAGAGGCAGCGGCTTCTGCGGCCTGACTTAATGCTTCCTGTGTTAAATTACCGTTCTTAATTAAACCCGTCAGAATATCGCGGGCCGCGCCGTAATTACTGCTGAGTGTCCCGGCCTTATTCGCCATGACCTCAAGCTGTGCCGCGCTTAATGCGGCGTAATTACCGGTCGACATCAGGCCGCGCGTGAAAGCATCCTGATCGCGTGAAAGAGAAACCAACGTCGTGCCGGTGGCAACCAGCAACGCAATAACACCGGTCAGCGATGCGCCAGCCAGTGAAAATAATCCCGGTAATACGCCGACACGTGAACCGAGATTATAAAAGTTTTGCGCCGCGCCGGAAATATTACCGGACGCAAGCTGGCGGGCCAGCATAACAAATTCAGTGCGGGCCGCTTTAGAATTAACCTGTAATGTCTGCGTTTTACCGGTCAGCATATCGACGGCGGTACGCTGATTATTAATCTTCGTGATATAGGCATCAAAGGTGTCATTATCAATAATACCCGCACGGTTTAATTTTCTGAGTTTCTCCTCCTGTTCATCGAGTTTTTCAAACGCACGCGTTACCGGGTCAATTTTGCCCAGCACCGTCTGTAATTCTTTACCTAATTTTTCGTTTTCAGTGCGCTGTTTTTGAGCAGCGAGGGCGGCGGCTTCCTGTGCCTTTTTTAATTCCCGCTTCTGCGCGGTCAGAATCAGTTCGGCCTGGGTGTATTCCTCCTGTTTAATTCTGGCCTCATCAGAAGAACGGGCCGACTCTTCAATCGTTTTTCCGGCCCGCTGCCATTGTTCATCGGTTTTATTAACAGACTGAGACAGCGTGGAGACATCGCCGGAAAGTTTTTTTATATCTTCCCGCGCGGCGTTTAAATCGGCGGTAATACGCAGCGATAAATCTAAATTGTCACTCATTATCACGCACCTTTAATTTTTTAAGCCTGTCATTTGCCACGCTACCGCCCATCGTTCCTGCATTCACATCCAGTAACAGAGTTTCGCTGTTTATTTTTTGAAGGTTAAGCGCCTGCCGGTAATAGAGATACAGCTGGCGCTCTGTGTAATGTTGCAGACGTTCTGCATTGTGTCCGTAATGAACCAGTGTCGCGAAAACTAATCCTGTGCTGGCGGTGTGTTTTTCTTTTCCGCTGCTCTGGCTCTTTGTACGTCCCTGTACATTTCCTGACGTTTTACAGCGGCGATAAAAAAAGGGGATTGCACCACCCACCACCATTCAAATAAATCAATAGCAGCCTGACCTTTTAAACCGTCAACCCATGCCACCGGTTTATTCACACTTCCGGCGACCAGTTCCGCGACAATATCCGCATAATCGGCAATCAGTGATTTAATCTGACCGGTGGAAATTTCCTTTTTCTCCATCAGTAAGTCAGTGAGTTTATTCACCAGCAGGTCAATCTGGCGGTGAAATTTCAGCGTTTCACGAAAACTGTATTCGTGGATCACGACATCTTCACCGTTAATTGTTATTTCTCGCTCTGAAATTAATACCGCCGCATCATTGTCTTTATCTGACATTACGACTCCTCTTTCACCATCTGAATACGTCCGAACATCCCCAGCTCATCATCAACGGCCCGCATATCATCCATCAGTATTCCGGCGGTCATTTCCATACCTTCAACGGACGTATCGGTGTTAATCAGATTTTTAGCCTGTGCCGGGTCAACAGCGATTTTATAAAGCTCAACAATCACCGCCGCGCCATTATCGGCAAGGTTAATGCCGGAATAACGCAACGCGTAATTCTCATCAAGCCGGTTAAACATCGGGACGTTAATATTCCGCGCATGGCTGTAAGCGGCTTTATATTGCGCAGTTACTGCCTTTAAAAATTCAATTTCGCCAAAGGCTTCACGGACATAATAATCTTCACCTTCTTTCAGTGCCATTCCTGTACCGGTCGCCGGTGACAGAATAACGTTACTGACCTGCGGATGCGCAAGGGCCAGCATCATTCCGGCTTCTATTTTTTCGGGCAGGAGTTCACCGCTTACCGAACCGGCAGCGGTAATCACATTCTCGCCATAAAATAACGTGGCGAGGTTTTCCGGGCTGTGATTATGCCAGGTGGAAGAGAGAGAGCCTTCTTTTTTTCCGGCTATTTTAAGCGCCGTTAAACGCTGGCCCGTGTAGGACTCTGTATGTGAAATAGATTCCACGGACAGGGATAAACTCAGCGCACTGACATCACCAATCCAGCGCCAGCCCAGCGGCTTACCCGTAACAGGATGGCGTTTTGATAACCAGACTTTGCCCTGACCATAATAATAATTCTGTTTTTCAAGTACCGACTCGCCCATTATTCCGTCTCCGTTTTATCTGTGGATTTATTCGCCGTGGTTTTGACTGCATATTTTTGCGCGATATTTTCCGCGACCAGCCATTCGCCCACGGAATCATGAACATCAATCACGGTATTTAACGCGACTTTCTTTCCGTCGTGTTTATGCCCGTCGGCAATAATTTTAACCTGCATGTCTTCCCCCTAATTTAGATGGGATCTGAATCTGAAACACGAGCGGGAAAAAACCTAACCCGTCGCCGTAATCTGGCGGTATATTCTGGCTGCTACGCTGAAAGGGGGTCGCATTACTGGCATCAGGCGACCACCCGGACAGCGTATTAATAACATCACTTATCAGGGTTCCGCCCTCTGAAAGCATTTCATCATCCAGTCCGAGCGGGTCAGCGTAATTAACACAAACCACAATCAGCCAGCGCTGGGTGACGCTCTGTGTTGCCCGTAATATTCCGCCGGTGTTCTGAATGCTGTTCGGTGTGATATCGCCGTTATAGATAACAAACGCACACGGTGTAATGGGGTCGAACGATTCTAAACGGGAATATTCCGCTGCACCGTAAACATTCATTAAACCGGGTATCGTTTCGAGTCTCTTTTTTATCAGCGGTGCCAGATAAAAATAATTCACCATGCCCCCCTGTCATTTCTCCAGACATTTCGCCCCGGATTAAATATCACCACATCTTCTGGCTCTGTGACGTTCCCTGATTGGGTCAGCCCCAGCGACAGAGAACCGGAGGCGACTTTCTCCAGCTGTCTGACGCGCGTTTTATAGGCCATTGAAACTGCCCCCTCCGTGGTGGGTTTCAGATGCAGATAATAAAACGCCATATCACAACATATACGCGTCAGAATTTCAGGAATATCCGTCACCGGTAACAGGCCGCGCGAATCAAGATACATATTAATTTCAGCGCTGGCGTCTTTTATGGCTTTTTCAACCACCGGCGTATTAACCAGCGTCCGGTCAGTACCCGGACGCTGGGAAATTTGTGTCATGGTCGGCAGACTGAATACTTCCACCATATCATCAACCGAACAGTACATAATTAAACCCGCTTAATACGTAAGAAACGATCGCTTTTGATTTTTTCGATTTGTTCATCCGTTAACGCTGAAAAATCAATATCGGCACCGGCTTCTGTAAACGTCAGGCCCGCACGATGGCGAACGCCGCCCGGTACATTTAAAACGCGGACGTTAAAAATACAGGTTTCCTCCGCGCCAGCTAATGCCGGGTCGATTACATCCGACGTAATTACGGAATTATCGTCGCCGGAAATATCCAGACCGCCGCCGCTTTGCATATCGTCGGTTATCACGTTCAATGAATCGCCGCTGGTCTGCAACGTATTTTGCAACGTGCCCGTAATATCCTCCGAGGGCGGGGTCTCTTGCGACTTTTTTGCTTTAGTTGCCATTCTTTTTCATTCTGTGTTGTGTGATGTGTTTTATTGCCCGGAATGATTAACGCACCCATGCGGTAGAAAGAATATCCGCCTCGTTATAATTCGGGTTAGTGCTGCCGCTGATAAATTCCATTTTAACGACACGTTTCGCCGCTGTTTTCAGTTTTGGAGGTACAACTAACAGCGTCCCTTTAAAACTGAGTGGGCGCATTCCGTCGGCTTGCATTTCTTCCAGCATGGTACAGGCCGCCTGATAATTTTCAGAATTCAGCTCTGCCTTAACTTTAATCGCCATTTGCCAGAAGCCGAAACCTACAGCAGAACGGGCGCGAACACCGGTCAGCACTTCATCTTCCATAAATAAATGGTCGCTGCTGTCCACATTATTTTTAATACGGATATCAGGCTTAATACGCTCCTGAAAAATAAGCGGCTTTAATGCGCGGCTTGTGTCCATCAGATACCAGGCCGGGCCAGTATATCCTGCGTCAGAAATAATATTTGAAACTTTGGTGATGGTGCCCGTACCATCCACATTTTCAGCGACCGGATGTTCTTCATCAAAAAAATTCTGGCCGTCATAGCAAAGCTGGTTTTCACCATCTTTTAACAGCTGGAAAATATGCTCATCAGGATATACCGCCGCCGCGCGCCCGGCCTCAGAAAATGCCGGTGAGTATACGCCGACGGTATCGTCTTCTATCGCCGTGAGTGGGAATCCAACGGTAGCTTCATACAATTTATTTCGGATGGCATAGCCATCTTCTTTCATTGATTTAATAATTCGGCTACCAACCCACTCGCGCATCTGCGGAAACTGGCCCAACCAGGCATAGATGTTTTGCGCGGTTTTAGAGGGAACAACCGTTGCTATTTTTTTATATTCGTTCTCTGCAATATCCAGACCTTTCTGGAAGTCATTTTTAAAACCTTTAAATAAAGCCTGTACAAGCGCATTTGTGACAATAGCCATTCTTAAATCCTCAGGGGTGAGTAATAGTTAAAAAAGTTTTGCGTATTCTTCCGGCGACATATTCAACAGACGCGCCGCTTCAAGTTGCGAAGCATTCAGCCCATACGCCCCGGATGCGGGCGGATTATTTCCGGCCTGTTCACGCGTTAATGCGGCAATAACCGGTGAATCATCAATAAAGGTTTTAAGTTCGTTAATATCTTTTTTGCCAAGGTTTCTGGCCCATTCTTCCATCGACGGAACCAGCTTCCCGCTGGTGAGGGCGGCGGTAATCATATTATCCAGCTCTTTCACCGAACCATTATTATTCAGTGCGGCAATGGTTTTACGTAAATCATTCACCACGGCAACAGGCACATATTTAGCCGGATCGGGCGTGGTGTTCTGCCCGGCTGTGGTCGCTTTACTCAGCGCCGCCGTCAGCGCCTCGACGCGCTGCTTTCCGTGCTCCAGTACGCGGCTGAGACCGGCGCTGGCCATTTCCCCCTCCTGCGGCATGGATTCAGCAACGGCTTTCAGGGCGGTTAACACTTCTTCTTCGGTGGCGGTCTCCGCCAGTCCGAGAATTTTACGCAGCAGCTCTAACAGGGTTTCCATCTGTGACACCTCATCATCATCAGTCAGTTCATCATTAATAAAGAGACGGGATGCAGCGGCCAGCGTGACCGCTTCCATGCCGTCTATCGCGGGATCGTTGGTTAAACCAGCGTGGGCGATATCGACCACCACGCCGGTGTCGGAGTAGTAAATAATGACGGGTGATATCTGCTGATATTCTTCATCAGCAATCATTGCGGCGGCGCGGGGTGTCCATTTGACGTTGCACGCGAACAGGCCGACACCCTCGCGCCATTCCACATCAGAGCCGAGAAAACGCCCGGCAGCGGGAGCGGGCTGGCCGTTGGCCTCTTTATGCAGGGTCTGGTGCTCATAATCGATAATGACCGGCGTTTTACGGCGCGACATGCGCTCGATGACTTTTGCAGCTATCGCCGCGTCAATTTTCCATGTGCCGCACGCCGGGCGGCCGTCGTTCGCGGAGAACTCGCCAGCGGGTAACAGCTGGATTTCATTTTTGCCGGTGGCGTTGATTGCCAGCGAACAGCTGGCGATTGCGATTTGTTTTTTCATGCTGCGATTGTGCAGCGGGGAGCAGGACGGATTAAGAGGAAGACATTCGTCAGTTTAGCTATATATAGAAGAGAGGGAAGAAAGCGACGTTTTGCGGTAAAACTGCGGGGGAGTCATCATACGCCTCTCAAACCATTTTTAAACCCCTTTTAAATCCGCTCAGGCGCTTTTAACAATTTTTCCGCGTGCAATCGCGTGTACTGCGCCGTTAATCGCTTACGATGCGTTACAGCGCCCCTGCGGTTTACTGACTGAGGGCATTGCAGATAACCCCGGTTAGCCGTTTTCTGGCCGTCCCGGTGAGATTGCCGTCAGCGTCAACAGGAAGGTAAGGACGGGCGGGCATGTGGATCGTATAACTGACAGGGCGCTCAACGGCCAGCTTATGCGATTTACGCGCGAACGTGGCAAGGTTCCCTCTCTTATATAGCTTACCGTTCCTGCGCGTTCTGAGGCGTACTGTGCCGGTGCGGTGAATGTCGCCGCCGAACTGGTGGATCGCTGCATAGGCGACATTCGTTCCGATCTCCGCGTAGGTTCGGCTGTAGTTGATCTGGACAGAAGCGGCCAGCACGCCGGTATCCCGGAGGATGCGCTCGATACTGCGCCCGCGCCGCTCTTTTGCGCGGCGTGTCGAGGGACGCAGCCCCGGCCAGCTGCCCGGCGGCTCTCCGTGCTGCCTGAATGCATCCTGCGTGATGGCGTCCAGCTCCAGCGCGACGCCCTGCATAATGAAGTACGGATATTCAAGGCGTTTAAGTTTCTCGCCGAGCAGCTGCTGCAGCTGTTCTGTGCTCAGTTCAATTTTCATAATGTGTTAAACCGCAATACGTCACCGGTAATCATCGCAATATTGAGCGTGACCGGTGCCACGTGCTCAAAAGCAATAACCGTTAATTCATTATCCATAATACAGCGATATAAACCGCCCCCGGCGCGGACAGAATACAGCTCAATAAAGCCGTTATTTCTGATAACCACCGGCGCGGATTCAATCACGGCCTGTACATTCACCAGTTCGTTCTGGTCTAACAGCGTGCCCGCCTGATATTGTGCCGACAGATTATTATCACTCAGCCAGGCTGTATTCTTGCGGGCATTAAATAACGTTAAGTCGTTATCGTCGATAACGGCAGCGGGGATTGTCTGCCCGTTAATATTACCGTTTTTAACGTGTTCAATAATGGCCGACAGGTCATCACCGTTTAAACCCACTTCAATATAAGCGCGGGATAATTCCGGGTCGTATTTCTCCATATTAGCCCGCCAGATATCCTGCGCACTGTTCCGGTCAAATCCCACATCCGGGAAAAATGATTTAATCGAGCCATCCGGGAATTCAACTTCACAACCCTGAACAATCCCCATTACCGGCATATTATCCGCTGATTTACCGACAACCGCTTCGCGCGTAATAATACGCAAGGTTTTACAGACCAGTAATCCGTCACGTTTAATCTGTTCCGCCGTGACGCCGGAAACAGAACAGCGACAGCCGAAACCGTTTGGCGGAAAGAATATTGACCAGAACAAATCATCACTGGCAAAAACAAGATTATCCAGAATTAAATGATTTGCACGGGTGGCACCATCATCTATGGCATTATAACGCCAGAAAGGATGCGTTTTTGTTCCCCGTATCAGCGATTCATAGCGCCCGGCATTATACGCGCTCATCATCATGTTATGATAAATCAGTTTTAAGCGGCGGGGCGTGCCAAGTTCTTTTTTAATGATTTCGCCGGTTTCCGTGTCAATCTTTTCCTCGTATCCCCACCATCCTTTCTCTTTTAATACTGGTTCGATGGATTCCACAAATGACCGCATGGTTTTACCATCGGCCAGATGTTCCCGCAGCGCGTTTAAAATATCCTGCGCGATATCGAAGCGGGTTAAATTCGCCAGCCTGAACGAATAGGCCACGGCATTACCACGCAATGTATTATAGTCATCGGCGGTAATGCGTGCGCCCTTGTTATTCAGCCATCGCAGCGCTGATTCCGGCGTCATATTAAAAAACAGATTTTTAATTTGTGCTTTATCCGGTTTCATTCTTTCCCCGCATAAACGCCAACCAGTTCCGCAATCAGATAATCAGTAAACATCTCCATTGTCAGTTCATCATCACCGGAATCATTTTTTAAAAATGCGGATAACGCCGCCCGTAATTCCGCTTCCGATTTCGCCGATTTTGTCACCTCAATAATACGGGTAAGGGTTTTCTGCAATATCCCCGATGCCTGACCGGTGCCGAGAATATCCTTTGTGATAACAGAGATACCCGTACTGACATCATCGCCGGATTGAGCGTGTTTTACGGCGCGTGACAGCGCGGCGATATATTGCGCGTTGTTGTTCAAATCTTCCGGCGTTCTGGCCCGCTTTTTATGTTTCCGGGTTGCGGCTTCCTGTTCTTCTTCCGTTTCCGTAATAAAGCGGAGGCGCGGCGTTCTGCGCGGGTCGGCGTTGGCCTGACGGTTTAACACAATCAGCGGGTGAAATAAATCCGCGCGTAATGTCATGGCGACTTGCTTTCCATCTGAGATTAATAAATCGTCGCGGACTTCATTATGGATCTTGCCGAGTGCATTCGTCGATGATTTGCCGTCAGCCTGTGTCGTCAGCGTTCCGCCCAGTACCGCTTTACTGACAGAACGTTCCGCCCATTCAATTAATGCAAGGTGCGGAGCGTGTGAACCGGACGCGGCTTGCTGTAATTCTATTTTCATCTCTTCGGGAATAATGCCGCCCGCATATCTGCCGATTTCCGTTACTGCCCGCATCAGTTGTTGCTTTTCCGCTTTTCCCGTTCCTGCCGGGTATTTACCGATACGGATCGGAATTCCGTATATTTCGAGCATTTCCGCCAGCGCATCACTACCACTCACACGGTATAAGTAAGGCCATGCGAGAGTACGTAATAAACCGGCGCGGGCAATATAACCGGAACGGGATTTATGCCGGTGTGATATCCAGCCGAAAGGCTGGAGTTTATCCCCGGTGCCGCTGTCATTTCGTAACAGCAATTTATTCTGGTCATTCGGATCAAGCATAAACCACGATTGCGGGCGGAAATTAAATTCCGCCGGGTGCCATTCTTTCCCGTACATCTGCCATTTAATTTCAGTATGGCTGAACCCCTGCCCGATAGCGTCCAGCATATCAATAATTAAATCCTCGAAGCCGTCCAGTTCTGTTAACAGCTCCTGTATATATTGTGCGTTAGCGCGTTCCTGCGGCGTGGCATTGAGCGGGGGTAACACTTCGTAATCCACCGTTAATAACGCGCGTTTACGTTTTTGCATTTCTGCAAAAATGTGTGAATCCTTTTCCTCCATATCAGAGAATAAATCCGCCTGACGCGTAAGGTTGCCGGTTTCGGCCTCATTTAAAATAGAGACCAGACGGCCCGGCGTTAAACGATGGCTCGGATGTTCGGCCATTAAATTTCTCAGGCCGACAGTATGGCTGGTTTGTTGTTCGCGGAGTTCCTCAGTAAAAAAAGGGTTTCCGTTAATATCGACAATTAAGCCCATGATTTAATACCTCGCCCCGTAAGAATTCCATTCGTTTTCATCATCATCAAAATCATCATCAAAATCATTTTCACCGGAAGAATAAGATCCGTTTTTCTTCATCGGCTCCCATTCAAAAGAGCCGGAACGGCTGACGGCAATCATCCATAATATATGCAGCGCGGATAAACCGTCGTAGTGGTGGCCGGATTGTTTTTCCGGCCACGTGTCCAGCTCATCCAGAAGTAATATATTTTTCCGGTCAAAGATAATACGCGGGCTGAATGCATCATTAATATACGGCTCCAGTGAATCAACCCGAATTTCTAAACCGACCTTTGCTGTGACACCAACCAGCGGAAGGGCGACACCCTGACGCAATGCGGCATTAATAAACGTGGTGCGCGAATGTTCATAGGCGTTATTGTTTTCGAAACCAATTGCAAGACAATTAAATTCACGCTGCGCGGAAATTAAATCCGCCTCCAGTTTTGAAGGTAAGCGCCTTTTTTTATCACACTCCATCACGTTAAGCTGTAATGTTTCCGGGTCATAGCCGCCGATAATAATTGACGACGGGTCAGAACTCTGGCCCTTACCCATTGACGGGTCGCACGCGCCAAAAATACGCCAGTGCTTCCAGCGGCGCACTAAATAACGGATGTTATGAAAGACCTTATCTTCATCGGTGCGCGGCTCTCCCTGCATTTCGGTATTGAATGCGCGTTTATTCTTTGCACGCTGGCGCATCAACCAGAACAGGGAGCGCACCGAGGGCCATGATGTTACCGCGCCCTTATCCATTTCGTTTTTATTTTTGAGATAGAATAAATACGACGGTAATTCATCATCGCGTAAAAACCGGTTATTACGGCTCGCTTCATCCTGCGCCGGTTTATCCTGATTCAGCATCAGTTC
Source organism: Klebsiella sp. KE9456 (assembly GCF_043832615.1). Taxonomy (NCBI): domain Bacteria; kingdom Pseudomonadati; phylum Pseudomonadota; class Gammaproteobacteria; order Enterobacterales; family Enterobacteriaceae; genus Klebsiella; species Klebsiella sp. KE9456. The sequence goes on along the minus strand of NZ_JBDYQK010000019.1, from coordinate 53,477 downwards.
GATGCAGTTTTCCCACAACTCCATATTTTCTGGCAATTGTTCAATGGCTTTAAAATGATGAACCACATGGCCTATTGTACGCTTTGCCCGGCTTATCGGGTCGTCTTTATCCAGTACCGTTCCCACGCCGATATATTTCACCGTACCATCCGGCGGGCCTAAATACTCAATGGCTTTACCTATCCAGTCCCAGCGGTTTTTTCTTTCCGTGGGGGATTTGGCTTCACTGTCCGTTATCAGGTCATCCCCTAATAACAATTTAGGACGGCTCGCGCCGTGAAATGTTCCGCGTATAGCCTGTTCCGCACCGTAGGCTTCCATCTTGATATCGTTGCGCGTAATAAACTCGCCGATTTTCCATTGAGGCCCGCGCCCGCAAATTTCCGGGAAATCCAGCGCCAGCATGGAATTCACCGTTAATTCTGTTTTTACCACTTCCAGCAGTTTGGCCGGTAAGCTGGTTTCTGCGCCCAGCAGAATAATATAATCAATAAACGGCTTTTTCTCGCCGGTTAATCCCAACTCGCGAATAATGTTATCATTTTCCCACAATCCCTGAACCACACACCAGACCGGTGTTATTTTGGTTAATAACGAGGATTTAGCCTCGCCGCGTGGCGCTATCCACCATTCAGAACACCCTGACGCGGACGATAATAATTGCGGGATACGTCCGCAAAAATGTTCGTGAAATAAAGATTTCTTTCCGCGTATATGATGCGGGAAGTAAGTATACGCGAAAAACTCATAATCACCGGACAGAACACGGCGGCGGCGTTCCCGGATGGCGTCGGGGGAAGCGTCTAATCCGGTTTCGTGCGCCTGTATATCCTTTCTGAGTTTTAACTTTAACCGGGCTAGCTCTTTTACAAAGTCGCGGGCAGAATTAACATCAGTGAATTGCATCATGTGACGCGCTCCGCCAGTGCATCCTCGACGCGCTGACATGCAATATCAAAATAATAGCGTGTTTTTTCCACACCGATAAATGACAGGTTTTTATTCATTGCCGCAATTGCCGTCGAACCGGAACCCATAAACGGGTCGAAAACACTCTGGCCCTTTTTGAGTGGCGTTAAAAAGTCTTTCAGTAACGGAACCGGCTTCCCGGTCATGTGCATTTTTTCCGACGGCTTAACACGACACGTCAGCATTCCCGGCCACGGGCCACCGAAAGCAAACTGAGATAATTTATTTTTACTTCCCCAGATGACATATTCGCATTGATGGCGAAAATATCCGGTGTGGGGCGCACGTGATGATAATGTCTTATCCCACGGAACAATCCCGCGCCATATAAAGCCGCCAGCCTGAAATGCATCCGTTGCCGCCGGGAGTTGTCGCCAGTCCGTAAATATCATTGCGCGGCCACCATCGCGCAGCAAATCATGACATTTTGACAGCCACAAAGAAGACCACATAATCCACGAGCGCTGGTCGCGATTATCCCCCACGAAATTTATGTTGTGTTCCGCTTTGACCGTACTGTCAACATACTTTTCACCGGGTGATTTCTGGCGGGCTGATATATTCAGACCGCCACTACTGTATGGCGGGTCTGTAAATAAACAGTCGATACTTTCCGGCTCAATAAGCGGAAACACATCGTGGCAATCGCCACAATACAACGTGATATTACCGAAAGTTTGCTTTTCCATTTTCTCACCAGATTTTTTACAAGGTTTACGCTAAATTTATTTCCCTGAAAATTTCGCCTGTATCACGCGTCCGAAAGGTTCAAGAATTTCAATAAAAGATTCTAAATGCTGCGGGTGCTGCTCTTTAATGAACTCAGATAAAAGCTGTATCACCTGCATTGCAACGGCTAACTGATTTGTTTCGGGTAATATTTTACGGCTTGATGCAATGGCTTTATTAAACGCATCCGCAAGGCTTGCCAGCAATTTTACCCGTTCTGCCGGTTCAAGTTTATCCGCGCCGCTTTTTTCCGCGCCATGCGTTAATAAATCCATTGTTGTCTGAAACTGCGTCACCATTGCGGTTAACATTCCCCGCGCGGTTTCTTCCAGACTGCCCCCGGCCATTATTCGTGCGGCGCGTATTTTATCCCAGTCATCACCCGCGCGTATGGCTTCACTTTTCCAGCGACGGGCCGTTGCATAAGCAATTCCGGCCTGTATTGCCGCCAGCTCCAGAGATAAACCATCAAAGACATATACGCGCCGTAATTTGTCCCTTATTTCCTGCGGGTGTGCCATATCAGAACCCCATCCGAACTTTAATCAGCGCAATACCCGTTGCAATCAGACCGCCGCATAGCCCACCGGATACCGCACCGGCAACCGCGCCATTTCTGGCCGCAACTTTTTGCAGGTCATCGAAACTCGTTTCAATATTTTTTAAACGCGCGTTAATCTCTTCCAGTTTTTCCAGCTGCTGTGCGCCAGTATCATTTGTACGGCGTGGTTTACGTTTCATGTTTTATCAACCTTTTTTTCCAGTTTATCGCTGATACGTTCAATTGAACGCTGTATATTATCGAGAGACTTCATAATGCGCTCATTATCTGCGCGTGAATCCGTTCGGAGTTGATAGCTCATTTTTATATCATCCATAATACGGCGATGTTCTTTGATGGTTTCCGTGATATTTTTTAACCACAATCCGCACAATGTCGCGGCGATACTTAACGCAATATTAAATGCAATTTCAATCGTCATTATTTATCATCCATCGGCGTGATAAAAATCACTCAGCAAAATGAATCTTTTTTCTAACTTCTGGCACCATTCCCCGTATTTAATGGTATGCCGTAAAACGTCCGCCTGTTCATTCCCGGCGGGCGGCGCGGGCTTTTCCGGGCGGGTCAGTAAAACGGAGGCGGGGCGCGGACAGTTATTCATATCCGAGTCCGGCGCGGTACAGCCGCATAAAATCATCGCTATACCGATAATCATAAAACTCAGGAACGCTACACATAATTTCTTCGGTTCGTTCATGTATTCCCCGTTCTGCGATGAATAACTCCGATGTTAATACATCATTTTTTTGCGTGGTTGATTTGAGTGTCTTTACTTCCTCTTTTAAATCGGTGTTCTCAGACGTGAGCCGGAAATTTGATTTCCCCATCACATAAATTACGGCAAGCAACAGGATGCAAAGATAATACTGATTTAAAAATTTACTCATGAGTTGACTCATCTTTTTTAATCTCTTTGCGTTGTAGCTTCGTTCCCTGACTTTGCGCCACCCACGCACCCAGATACGCAATAATAAACGTATCGTTCAGCGTGCCGTCCCATCCCTGTTTAATGAACACAAGCGAGGTTGCAACGAACGATAATACCAGGAGGGTATCGGACGTCGAGAGACGCCCGTTAACGTTCGTGACCAGTTCTGGCAGACGGTTAAACCACTTCATCGGGATCTGGCCGCTGGCCGTTCGCCAGCCATTGCGACACGGTAAACCCCGGACAGGTTTTAAGCCATTCATTTGGGGTGATCACGCCGTCACCATTCAGATCCGGCGAGAGGTCACGGTGGCCGACAATACCGGCAGTAGGGAAACGCTGGCGCAGATAATCCACAATGACGCGCAGTGATTCCCACTGTTCCGGCGTGAAGCGGTCAGTGCCGACCATGCAGACGCCCACCGAGCCGGTATTGTGGCCCGCGACGTGCGCCCCGGCCTCACCAATCGCGCGGCCCGTCTCGATACTGCCGCCCGTGTCGATCACGTAGTGGTAGCCTATGTGTTTTAAATGCGGGTTAAACCCCGCCACGTTGACGGCGCGGCGCTGGAAGCCTCGCGCCTTGTGCCACTCGTCAATGCGCTCTGCGGCGCTCTGCGTGCCTGTGCCAAGCTTCTGGCCGTCTTTTGTTGCCGCGCAGTGAATAACGATAAGTTTAATAGTCATGTTACACCTCACTAAAAAGAGGTGTTCAGTATGTAAGTGGGGAATAACTGGAATAAGAGGAAGGTATTCGGCAGGGTATTTAACGCAATGCGCCGGAAACCCGGCGCGACATTCTTACATTTTTTTACTCAGGAGGGCAACGGCCACGAAACTATGATGCAGGGCGGTATTGAAAGTTCACTTTTAATAGAATACCCCGCATCGAGTATGATTTTCTTTAACTGGCGCTGAGTCTCGCTCAATGAACCATCGTTCAGGTGCAAATTGAAGAAAGGATAATCATAAATTCGGACACAGCATTTTTCTATAGCATCAGGGTCAGTAACATATTCATTAAAGTTTTTTATTGCCTGTTCCAGTGAAACGGCTTTCATTTGCGTTAGCGCTTTAGCCTGAATAATTTTCACCTCAGATATGTTATTCATTTTCAACCTCGGAAATGGAAAACTTAAAAAGACAGCTTCAGTGTGAGTGATACTATTTAAAAAATCACTGTCAAACAAATAGAACACATCGTATTTTAACTTATATTCGTCACCTTTTACTTTGTCACCTCATTTTAAAAAACTCACAGTAACGACATTTGTTTTTTACTGTCACCTGACTCTGAAATAATGCGCTGCGCCCAGCGGTCACTGATTCCATACTCAGGGCATAATTTCATTAAAATAAAACGTTGTGATTCTCCTGTTTTTATCAGCCGGTCATAGTCTGCGATGAATGACTGATTACGCAGCGCCCGAAGTGCGGAATAACAGCGGGGAATATAAATCGTTTCGCCGCCATACTGTTTCTGAATCAGTTTTACGTCATTTTCAGAAAGATATTTTTTCAATACATCCGCGCGTTTGCTGTCAGAACGGTTATTTTCTTTGCTGACAATAAAACTACATCCGCCCAGCCGCTCAATCAGTCGCGCGGTACTGTGCCAGCCGATTAAATCAATCAGTTCCAGAACCGTATCAGATAATAACCCGCGCACTTTCTCCAGTTCGATAGCCATTATTCGCGCTCCCGTCGCCGCTGGTCAATTATCAGCGCGACCATTAATTTATCCAGTTCCTCATATGTCAGAAACTGGACGGCATCACGCTTAAACATTTTCTTTGCCATGCCCTCTGCGTAATTCCACGAGCGCCCGGCATCAGCCAGCAGCGCTTCAATCTTCTTTAAAATATGTTCGCGGTTTTCCGGTACCTGCGGGCGGCGTCCGTGTTTTCTGTTTTTCGGGAATCCCTGCTCATGCATATAATCCAGTACAAGGCCCAGCTCTTTAAGGCTGCATTTTGTGGCGCTGGTTTTTCCGGTAATACGGGCCACGACAGCCCGGTATGTTTCATCATCCCACGCCAGATAATTCTGGCCCATTTTTACCGCACCAATCAGGCGTTTTGTATTAACTGTCATGGTTTTTGTTCTCCGGCTGGCAATGGTGGCCGATACCGACAGGATAAATCATGCCGCATGAATTACATTTATAATCCGCCCCGTATAATACAGGCGGGGCCGTATGCCAGCGGCTGTCCGCATTAAGCTCTGGTGATTCCGGCATAATAATATCCACAATTGTGTGATACTTATTCGCGTGAAACTGACAAGTTACAAGGCGCTGGCGCTCCGTATCAAAAAACTGTTTTGGGAATGAATTTTCCAGATGCCACATTAAACGCAATGCAAGTTGATGTGTTGTATTGTGCTCAGGCCATGCCCGCATAATTGATTCAAGATGATAACGATAGTTTTTTTCGTCCTGTTTTTCCGGCTCCAGTTGCACGATGGAAACCGGCGCAGATTCCCCGCTCACTCTCACAATTACTTTATTATTTAATTCCCACGCAAAGGATAATGTCCGAACGGACACAAAATCAGGGATTCCCCGAACAGGATAAAACTTAAAGGTAAATCCCGGCGGGAACATCTTATTGAATTTTTCAGCGGGCAGATTACGAAAATAATTAAACATGCTGGCCTCCGATGAGTTTTGTTTGTCCGTTGTTATTACCTGTTACAGCCTGATTAAGTCGCGCCTGACGCCCGGCACGCCATCCGCTATCGGCGGCATTATCTGCGCCGCTGACTTTTCCGGGCTTGCGGGCCTCGCCTGTTCTGAGTCCGTCCGTACTGAATTTCTTATCCCGGTATGCCTCCATTAATGTCTGCTCTGATTCCGTCACCGCAAATGCGGTTATAAGGTCATATGCTCCGGCCACCCACGCCGCGCACCAGATATCCGCCCGCTTTGTTTTATTGGCAGCTTTCAGATTGCGGTGTAAACCGGAAATATATTCCCGCCGTCCTTTATGTAATTGCCTTGCCAGAACGTCAAACGCATAGGCGGCGATTTCAGGTCGTTCTGCCGGGCCATAATAGATAATGAAATTTTTAGAGCGCGGGAAGGTGTGCCTGTCCATGTACCAGCGCACGCCGAACGCCTCAGCGATAATAAAGGCGAGATGTACCACATACTCAGGAGGGCGCTCTGCGCTGGACGGGGTGCCACGGCTGGATGCTTCGTTAATATCAGTATATGCCACCTCATCAGAAGAAATATTATGCTTCTTCATGATTTTTTTCGCCTGGCTGATTGCCGCCGCCGCTTCATGTGAGAATGTCGTTTTACGTGCCAGATTTAAAAGCTTTTTAATTTTCTCAATATAACGCTTTTGCATAATTACGATTCCGGGTTGTAACAGGCGTAAAAGCTCCTGCGGGTTTACGCCTGTTTTTATGATTGCGGTTATTGTGCCGGTGTCAGTGCTTCAATTTTAATAAAATAAGGTTCCTTATTAATTTCAACCATTGTACATCCTGTAATATCCTGCGCTTTACTTACCGTTTTTACTACGGGGCCACCGCGCAATATTTTTAATGGCTGATAGATGAATAAATCTCCCGGCTTATAACACGCGTTAAACTGTTCTGCATTCATCAGACACCTTTCCAGCCCCTGTGATTTGCATTCGCACAAAATTGCATCCGAATTTCGGCCCAATGGCGATTTAATTTTCCACGTGAAAATACCAGCGCTTTACACCATAAATCCGCCGCTTTCTGATAATCACCGTTACGCTCTGCGCGTGACGCGCCAACGGCATATAATCCGTAATTATTACGGGCGCGGCCCTCGTTTATTTTTGCTGCCATAGGTTATGCTCCTGCGATATCTAACGAAATGGGGCGGTATTCCCCGGAATCGCCTACGCGCTCATAAAAACGGATATAGGCTTTTTTACCCACCACTTTAATAGATTCTGCAATCGCGTCCATTGCCCGCTGCCAGCGCTCGTCCTTGATATCAAGCGTCCGTAACTGGAACAATTTAGCCGGTGTTACATCGCCTTCTTTGTTAACCTCAAAGGCCCGGTTAATTAGCGCCATAATTTCAGGGCGTGAGCCGTCCGACCATTCATCGATACATTCATCAATCAGCGCTTTTGCGGCCTGTAACTGTTCGTCAAATTTAATATTATCTGCAATTGCCCGCTGGATTTTATAACGGCTGTCATAGCTGAAAAGGGAAATATTGCCTTTCTTGCCGCCAATGTTTGCGCTGTAGCGTTCTGCGGACAGGTCAATAAATGCCTGTACGTCATTGAATGAACCCGTTTTCAGCTTTTCAAGCAGTTTATTTAATTCCAGTGCTTTCTGAACCATTTCACCCACAAGGGCATCACGTGCCATGTCAATTTCTTTAACCATGCTTTCCGGTGTTAATACGCCGCGCTGGTCAATCCAGTACCCCTCCGGTTTTTCCATTGTGGTAAATTGTTTGTAAGTTTTAACTTCTGACATTTTATAAACCCTCTTTATTTAATAAATACCTTTTGTCCATACAATACGGCAACCGGGCAAATCCATTCCCCAGCATTTACTTACAGTGGTATTACTGGCTACCGTTCCCAGCTCATGCGCCACACCTTCTTTAATCCAGCGGTGACAGGCATCACATTCTTTTACACGAATAACTAATTGTTCCCCGCGAAGGGTAACGCGTAAAACTTCAACACATTGTGCATCCAGAAGGGTAATAATTGTTTCTAATCGCATTGCGCCACGGCTGACAACATCATTTATATGTTTCATATATTCCCCTAATTAATCAGCATTTTTGAAAATTCGGTTATAACATCCGGCGATATTTGGTCGCCGCTGATTGCCATATGGCGGTTTACACCCTGCATTAATTTGTATAACCGCCGCGCGTTACCGCGTGAAACCTGATATAAAGTGTCTCTGACGTTCTCCCCACCAGCCTCAGCGATTAAACTGACCGCAATGTCGTGTATGTCCTTTTCCGGCAGAACGTCGCCCAGCGCAAGCGCAAGCCCTACGCGGCTGTATAACTGTTTATATTCGCCCCGCTTGCCTTTGAGGTTTAATAACAGGCGGGGCATCCCGGCAAGTACCACACCCACGCCCGCTTTATCGTGTATGCGGCGGATGGTTTCCAGTGCGCGGTGGGGCAAGTTTTCAGCCTCATCAATAAGAATCAGCCGCCCGGAATCCTGCAAGGCTTTAACACAGGAAACACTCAGTTCGTGCATGTTGCCACGAGGATTAATGCCGAGACGGGAAGAGAGTTCTTCGAGTACGGTTCGCGCGGTATAGCCCGGATCGGTTTCAATCAGAATCACGTCACGATTACGCCGTGCGTATTCGCGCATAATCTCCGTTTTACCCATACCAGCATCACCGTAAATAATATTTAAATCACAATGTAAGTGAGCCAGTTTGATAACGTTCAACCCACGGCCAGCCATTTCAGTAACAACAAATTTTGCCTTTAGCTTTTTGTGTTTCTGACGGCTGGTTTCACGCTGAATAAAATTTCTGATATCAGCTTCAAGCCCGGAAATGTCGCCTTTATATTTATTTAAAAGATACTGATTAATAACGGCGGCACTTTTACCCATTGCGCGGGCGACCTGTGTCTGAGAGTATCCTTTTTCATTCATCAGTTCTGTTAATTCGGTAATCATTTGTTAGCCTCCGTTCTGGTATCTTGTGGGGAATTCAGCATCTAAAAAATGATATTCCTTAGTGACTTTTTCCTGTTCCGGTATGTCAGCGAAAAAATTTGATAATGGATGTATAGTCGCCGCCTCCAGTAGCGGGCGTGCTTCCGCTTCAATCTCCGCGCGTTTTTTATCATTCAGATTTATACGGCGTTTGCGGCGTTGCTCTGTAGCGTTCTGCATGGCATTAACCGGAACCGCCGCAACCAGATTACCGTCCCATATCGCCTCGCAGACAAATGACCCGTCGATTTTTCGCACATATACGCGGGATGCGTCATGTATATCAAACGACACGCGAACCTGTTCGCCGTCCACATTAATTAATTCCGGTGCATAGTACGTATTATTAATCAACTGTATGTAGCCGCGCTGGGCTGTTCTAAGCTGCTCAGGCATAAACATGTCGCGTAATTCTATCTCTGTTAAATACTCTATTTCGTCGCCGTCCATTTCCAGTAGTTCGGCGCGGTATTGCGCGGGCGTCATATGGCGACCATTACGCTTAGGCAGTTCGCTATGGCGGTGCTGTGTGTTGTATTTCTCCACCTCCTGAGTGATGGCATCCAGCAATTCAGCCCATGATGGCAGCTGGCGCAGCGCATTACGCTGAACGGGTGTCAGTTCGCGGCCCTTATTCACGGCATTAACAGCCGATTCAATGCGACGGCCCGTCATGCGAACATGCTCACGGTCTGCGCCATATCCGTTATACGTCGCGAATCGTTGCGCAATATTGCGAGGTATTACAGCATTCAGACGTTCAATAATACCGCGTGCCTGTGGATTGCCCGGAATGCCGGTCATATGGGTAATGCCAAGACGCGGAAAAATCCCCGTAATATCTGCATCAAGCATTTTATTGGTTTCACCGCCGCCATTGTCGGAATAAACAAATAACGGCTTGCCGTGGTGTTTAATGCCGTGGCGGTAGGCGTCGGCAACGGCCAGCTGGTTCTCTGAGAGGGACAGGCTCCAGCCAACTAAATAGCGCGTTCTGCCGTCAAGGACTAACGTTAATTCAGGTGTGAATGGCTGACCGTGTACCGGGTGGGCCACTTTCATATCCAGTGATTTACCGTCAGAGATCCAGCAACCATTAACTGGCATCTGTGACCAGTCCCGGCGCTGGTAAATCTCAAGTGCCCGCGCAGCTGACCCGCTGACACGCCCGCGCAGCCGTTCACGTAAAGGCAGTTTTTTTAATGCGCGACGAATTGCATAAATAGACGGCATCGCATTTAGCATTGCGGCTTCCTCTCTGTAAATAATTTTCCATTCACCGGAAAAGGACTCATAAGCAGATTCAAGAGTCGGCCCTTTCAGTGAGCGCCAGTGTTTAAGGAATAAAGGCAGCCAGCTAATCATCTCCAGCGGCGGTGCTTTATAATGGTCAGGTGCCAGTAATACCAGACGTTCGGCGGCATCACTGGCACGCAGATAATCAATGACCCAGCCATTCAACGTGCGCGGGCTAATCCCTTTGCGTTTGCCTTTACGGGCGTTTGCCGTTTCGACAATACCTGCCAGATGTACCGGTAATTCTTCCATACGGGACATTTCAGAAATTGCCGTTACTGCTTTAACCCTTGACAGCCCGGCGCTTTCCTCCAGCTTGAATACTTCGGTAACAAGTATCATGCGGGCGTCAGCAATCTCGCGCTGTTTTCTCGTCAGCTCACTGGCTTTACTCTCCAGCAGGGCGGGACACTGGCGCAGAACGGCCACACGTTCAGCCGCTTTTATTGAAGGTTTAACAGCCTCTTTAACAGGTGTTAATTCGCTTTTTTTAATCGCTGTGGATTTAAATGAAGCGGAATAATGGCGCTGCTTAACCACTTCCCGCACGTTAGCGGGCAGACAGTTAATATTAAATTCCAGCGCTTTGCTTCCTGCACGTTTGCGCGACAGCTCCGGGACTCCGGCGCTATAACGTACCAGCGCCTGACGAATTCCTTTTTCTGTTTTTGGCAGACCGGCAACGCCGATTAATTCTCTGGCAATTACGAACATATCTCCTCCCTGAAATTCATCATTTCAAGCCAGCTGTTTAACGCCGATTTGGTTTTAAAATCCGTGGTTGCCGTCTGAATCCCCCACAAACGAATAATGCGACCATCGAAACGGGGAATACCTGAATATTGTGTGACAACCGTTCCGGCCACCCGATAAACCTTGCCTGTGCTGGTGTCGCAGAATTTCATGGGCACCCCGTCTGGTTTACGTAACTGTTAACGGTGTAACGGCTGGGCCATATGGTTTCAGGTGTGACGCCGAGAGCGTCCGCGACGATCTGCTGGTAAGGGCGGCAAGGCGTGCGGAGGACGGATTTTAAAGAATCAGGTCTGTAACCCGCCTGAACCGACAACACGCGAAAGGACAGGCCGAGTTTGTGAATTTCGGCTTTTATGGTTTCAGGGTGCCAATCAACCGAGTGATCTTTATCTCTGCTCATCGCTCTAGTATCCTAAAAGATTATATCTGGGCGGATAACCGCGCGGTTATCCGTTCGGGTATAGATTAATTCACCAAAAATACCAAATCAAGGTATTTCGCGTGATTTTAGTGATAATTGTTTTTTTATTAATGAAATCATACTGTTAATGGGGATATCACCTACAATGTCAAAAGTGCCAAAAGGTTCAATAGAAAGGGGTAGAAAAGAACCTGTCATCGAGAACATATCGAGATTGATTGATCGCTATCCTTCACGAAGCGCAGCAGCTAGAGCTTGGGGGTTCAACCTAAATACGCTGAATAGCTATTTTAAAAATAAGGAAGTCCCACCCATACCGAGACGAAGTCAGCTCCTAAAAATTGCAAGTGTGGAGGGTGTAACCATCGATTGGTTATTACATGAAAATACCGATTTCACCAAAAACAACACAAACAAAGGCGGTGCAGGTATCAATGAGGCTCAATCAATGCCATCAACGCAAGAAGGCAACGAGGCGCCTATTTACAATGGAGACCGTAAGTTATTGGCTTTATTTGAGTTTTTGAGTGAGGAAGAGAAACTAAAGATAGCAGAAATACTAGCAAGGAAAGGTGTAGAAACTGCGCTTTTACTTTTGGATGAGGATATGCTCAAGATTGCACATGCTCACCCAACGGTGAAAAAAACGGCGGTTTTACTATCCGCTCTACCGGATGCAAGAGTCAGAGAGATTTTGGCAGAAGTTGAGAGATCGGAACACGCCCAGCTTGAGAGACTAACCAGAAATACGGGCTAAGAATTGACTTAAAACACTATTCGACATGCAAGTTTGTTACGTGCTTAAAAAGGTTTTAAAAAGGCGATATAAAAGCAATATACCTATGCAAAAAAGACCGCATTTTTAGCCCGTTTTTTGCAATCTCAGAAAATCTATGCAAAAGCTGTAATATCCTCTCAAAGCCGCGCTGTTTCTGGCGTCGCGCTGGTTTCATTCCTACCTTTACCTATGCAAAAAAGAACACCCCCCCACACTGTTTCATGCCGAAGAAGCGTTCAGCGATCATCAGCGGCAGCAGATTTGTAAAATGCTCGAAACCTAAACTACCGCTTTTGGCCGCACCACCAGCGCGGGTAATGCCACCAGCGCCATCACCCAGAAGACGCCCTGATGCAGGTGCTGATAGAGGAATCCGGCAAATACCGTCATAACCGCAATACTGCCCCCCATCGCGATAGCGGAATAGACCGCCTGCAGACGGATCACCTCGCTACCCTGCCGAGCGGAGATATAGCGCATTGCCGCCAGGTGGCAAACCGTAAAAGTTCCGCAATGCAGGATCTGCACGACGATAAGCCACGGCAGCGCCGTGGTCCATCCCATCAGCGACCAGCGAATCAGCCCACACACAGCTGATAGCAGCAATAAATCGCGGGCGCTGAAGCGACGGAAAACTTTTTTGCTCAGCGCGAAAATCACCACTTCCGCCACCACGCCCAACGACCACAGATAACCGACAGCGGAAGCGGAGTAACCAGCCTCCTGCCAGTAGATGGCGCTAAATCCGTAGTAGGCGGCATGCGCTCCCTGCAACAGGCTGACGCAAACCAGGAAAGGCCAGGTTTGTCGTACCAGCGTCAACCAGGCAGGTAGTCCCGCCGTTTCCTGCTGACGGACTCCCCCCTGTGGCATCACCGACGGTTTCAGCAGCATACCAAGAAGCATTGAGGCGATACCAAGACTGAGCATCGTCAGTATCGCCCGATAGTCAAACAAACTCACCAGCTTACCGGTCAGCGCGGAACCAATCACAAAGGCAATCGATCCCCATAAACGCACACGTCCGTAGTCCAGGGGGAACTGCTTCTGCCAGGTATTCGCCAGCGCATCGGTCAGCGGCACCAGTGGGGAAAAAAAGAGGTTAAAACCAACCATCACCACCATGAGCCAGGCGACATTCGTCCCCATCCAGAAGGCGATGGCAAAGAGTAGCGTGAGCAGAGCCAGAATACGCAACGCAGAAATCAGTCGGGATGGATCGCTCACCCGTGGAGCGATGAACAAACTACCGAGAAAACGCGCCACCAGCCCGGTGCCAAGCAACAGGCCGATAGTTTCCGGCGTAAGTCCGAGGCCTTTGAGCCAGACGCTCCAGAAAGGCAGGAAGATGCCGTAGCTAAAAAAGTAGGTAAAATAACTAAGCGCCAGCCAGCGCGTGGAGTGCAAAACCATGATTCCCTCCTGAATGGAGGCGATAGTCTGGCGATAAAGTCAGGTGCATGCAAGATGTCTCTCACTGCCGACAGGGCGCAAGCGCACGCCACCCAAATCGGCTTTGGCAAACTCACCCGTGCGCAGCAACTTATGGGGATTGGCTATCTGTATGTGGAGGAACAACTGCAAACGTTGCGTTAAGCCCGGACGAGACACGACCAGAGCATAGACCTTATGTAAGACAGACGCAAAAAAGGCCGCAATCGCGGCCTTCGTTACAGCTTAACGGTTAAAGGTTATGCATAAACCGGGAAACGTGCGCAGATATCCAGCACTTTACCTTTGATGCGCTCGATAACCGCTTCATCGTTGATGTTGTCCAGCACATCGCACATCCAGCCTGCCAGCTCTTTAGCTTCCGCTTCTTTAAAGCCACGACGCGTAATGGCCGGAGAGCCGATACGGATACCGGAAGTGACGAACGGGCTCTTCGGATCGTTCGGCACACTGTTTTTGTTGACGGTGATGTTGGCACGCCCCAGCGCGGCATCAGCTTCTTTACCGGTCAGGTTTTTGTCCACCAGATCCAGCAGGAACAGGTGGTTCTCCGTACCGCCGGAAACCACTTTGTAACCGCGGTTCAGGAACACTTCCACCATCGCTTTGGCGTTTTTCGCCACCTGCTGCTGGTAGACTTTGAACTCCGGTTCCATCGCTTCTTTCAGCGCCACCGCTTTACCGGCGATCACATGCATCAGCGGGCCGCCCTGAGCACTCGGGAAAACGGCAGAGTTCAGTTTTTTGTACAATTCTTCGTCACCGCCTTTCGCCAGAATCAGGCCGCCGCGCGGACCCGCCAGGGTTTTGTGCGTGGTGGTGGTCACAACGTGAGCATGCGGAACCGGGTTCGGGTAAACGCCTGCGGCGATAAGACCCGCGACGTGCGCCATATCCACAAACAGGTATGCGCCAATGCTGTCGGCAATTTCACGCATTTTTGCCCAGTCAACGATGCCGGAATAAGCAGAGAAACCGCCGATGATCATCTTCGGTTTGTGAGTCTGAGCCAGCTTCGCCATCTCTTCGTAGTCAATTTTACCGGACTCATCAATGCCGTAAGGCACAATGTTATACAGTTTACCGGAGAAGTTTACCGGAGAACCGTGCGTCAGGTGGCCGCCTTGCGCCAGATTCATACCCAGAACGGTGTCGCCCGGTTGCAGCAGCGCTGTGTAGACCGCGAAGTTAGCCTGAGAACCCGAGTGCGGCTGGACGTTAGCGTAGTCGGCGCCAAACAGCGCTTTCGCGCGGTCGATAGCCAGTTGCTCAACAATATCCACGTATTCGCAGCCGCCGTAGTAACGCTTGCCCGGATATCCTTCAGCGTATTTGTTGGTCAGCTGAGACCCTTGTGCCTGCATCACGCGCGGACTGGTGTAGTTTTCGGAGGCGATCAGTTCGATGTGCTCTTCCTGACGTACTTTTTCCTGCTCCATAGCCTGCCACAGTTCGGCATCATAATCGGCAATGTTCATTTCACGCTTTAACATCCGCATCTCCTGACTCAGCTAACAATAAAATTTCGGCCTAAAAGGCGGTCCGATTGGACAACGGCCCACAGTATAACTGAATCATTCTGTGATAACAGGTCTTGACAAAGGATTTTACGCAAACGATTGGCTCGGCGTTACACAAGGCTTTGAGCAATAAAGACGCTGCAATTATCAACGGATTTCTTTTCAGCTATGTGATGCAAATAATTCATGTTGTAACGGCTTTCAGGAAAGTATTACAGAACCATTTACAATGCAGGGTTATCTTTATAAGATTCATTTAAAATACATCAATTAAATAATACGTAAAGGAAGCCACTATGCTCGACGCGCAAACCATCGCCACGGTGAAAGCCACGATTCCCCTGCTGGTTGAAACTGGCCCCAAACTGACCGCTCACTTTTATGACCGTATGTTTACGCATAACCCGGAACTCAAAGAAATTTTTAATATGAGTAACCAGCGTAACGGCGATCAGCGGGAAGCGTTGTTTAACGCGATTGCCGCTTACGCCAGCAATCTTGAGAATCTCCCTGCGCTGCTGCCCGCGGTAGAGAAAATCGCCCAGAAGCACACTAGCTTCCAGATAAAACCCGAGCAGTACAACATCGTGGGCTCCCACCTGTTAGCAACGCTGGACGAAATGTTCAGTCCGGGTCAGCAAGTGCTGGATGCCTGGGGCAAAGCCTATGGCGTACTGGCGAACGTTTTTATTCACCGTGAAGCGGAAATCTACCGTGAAAGCGCCGGCAAAACCGGCGGCTGGGAAGGCACCCGCGCATTTCGCATCGCAAAGAAAATCCCGCGCAGCGCGCTGATTACCAGTTTCGAATTTGAGCCGGTCGACGGCGGCCCGGTGGCTGAATACTCTCCAGGGCAATATCTGGGACTCTGGCTGAAACCGGAAGGTTTTCCCCATCAGGAAATTCGCCAGTATTCCCTGACCCGCCAGCCCAATGGCAAAAGCTATCGCATTGCGGTCAAACGGGAAAACGGCGGACAGGTTTCAAACTGGCTGCATCATTCGGCCAAAGAAGGCGACGTGGTTTACCTGGCCGCACCGGCGGGCGATTTTTTCCTCAACGTGGCGCCAGAAACACCGGTCACGTTGCTCTCCGGCGGCGTCGGCCAAACGCCAATGCTGGCGATGCTGGATGTACTGGCGAAAACGCAGCATCCGGCCCAGGTTAACTGGTTCCATGCGGCAGAAAACGGCGAGGTTCATGCCTTCGCCGACGAGGTTAAAGCACTGGGCGCAACGCTGCCGAAGTTCGTTTCTCATGTCTGGTATCGCGCGCCAAGTGAAGCTGACCGCCGGTCGACACCGTTTGATAGCGAAGGTTTGATGGATTTATCAGCGCTGGAGGAGAAGCTCAGCGACCCGCAGATGCAGTTCTATCTGTGCGGCCCGGTCGCATTTATGCAGTTTGTCGCGAAGCAGCTGGTAGAACTGGAAGTAAACCACGATAACATTCATTACGAATGCTTCGGCCCGCATAAGGTGCTATAGCTGCGTATTGGTAAATTCCCCGGCGGCGCGGCGCTGACCGGGGCGACAGACTAATGGGATGTTCAGGATTAGCCACGCTGCGCCTAATCCTGAATTGCGTTTAAATCGCCGCGTCGTCTTCTTCGCCGGTACGGATACGAATCACCCGCGCGACATCGAAAACAAATATTTTACCGTCGCCGATTTTGCCCGTCTGCGCAGTACGGATAATGGTATCTACGCAGGTGTCAACGATATCATCGGTAACCACAATTTCGATTTTCACTTTCGGCAGAAAATCCACCATATACTCAGCGCCACGATACAGCTCGGTATGTCCCTTCTGGCGGCCAAAGCCTTTCACTTCCGTTACCGTCATCCCGGTGATGCCGACTTCCGCCAGCGCTTCACGCACGTCATCCAGTTTGAAAGGTTTAATAATCGCATCAATCTTTTTCATGGTGTTCCTGTTTTAGTCACATAACCGGTCACTAACCGTATCATAACGTGCGTTATGTTGCGGGGCTACTCTTTAAAGTCGTTGGCGTCGAGCTCGTGGCGTGACAGTAACTTATAAAATTCAGTGCGGTTGCGCCCCGCCATCCGCGCCGCATGCGTAACGTTGCCTTTAGTAATTTGCAGCAACTTGCGCAGATAATTCAGCTCAAACTGATTACGCGCCTCAACAAAAGTGGGCAGCGCAGTATTTTCCCCTTCCAGGGCCTGCTCCACCAGCGCATCGCTGATCACCGGCGAAGAGGTCAACGCTACGCACTGCTCAATCACGTTCACCAACTGGCGCACATTCCCCGGCCATTTCGCCGCCATCAGCCGCTTCATCGCATCGGTGGAGAAAGCGCGGACAAACGGTTTATGTCGATCCGCAGACTGACGCAGCAGATGGTTAGCCAGCAGCGGGATATCTTCAGTGCGCGCCGCCAGCGGCGGAATTTTCAGATTCACTACGTTCAGGCGGTAAAACAGATCTTCGCGAAATTCGCCGCGCACCATCGCTTTCGGTAGATCGCGATGGGTGGCGGAAATAATACGCACATCAATATTAATATCACGGTTGCTGCCCAGCGGACGTACTTTACGTTCCTGCAGGACGCGCAGCAGCTTCACCTGTAACGCCATCGGCATATCGCCGATTTCATCAAGAAACAACGTTCCGCCTTCCGCAGCCTGAAATAACCCCTCGCGCTGGCTCACCGCTCCGGTAAACGCGCCGCGCGCGTGGCCGAACAGTTCCGATTCCAGCAGTTGTTCAGGAAGCGCGCCGCAGTTGATGGCGATGAATGGTTTATCGCGGCGTGGGCTGGCATTATGGATTGCCTGGGCGACGATCTCCTTCCCGGTACCGCTTTGCCCATTAATCAGCACGCTGACGTCCGACTGCGCCACCATCCCGGCCTGCTCCAGCAGGCGCTCCATCAACGGACTGCGGGTAACAATCGCCTGCCGCCAGCCCTCATCGGTGGTCGGCGCGCTCTGTTCCAGGGCATCGTCAATGGCTTTATACAGCGCGTCTTTGTCGACTGGTTTGGTGAGAAAGCTAAATACCCCCTGCTGAGTCGCGGCAACAGCATCCGGAATAGAACCGTGAGCGGTCAGAATGATCACCGGCATCCCCGGCTGGGCCTTCTGGATCTCGCTGAACAACTGCAGACCATCCATCTCATCCATCCGCAGGTCGCTGATCACCAGATCCACTTTATCACGCCCCAGAATACGCAATGCTTCCGGGCCGCTCTCAGCGGTGAGCACACTATATCCCTCGCTGACAAGACGCATTCCTAATAACTTCAGCAGCCCCGGATCGTCGTCCACTAATAGCAGGCGGGCCGGTTTACGGATCGTCATGGATCACCTCCGGCACCTTATCGCCGCCATGCCCGCCTTCAGAATTAAAATTGCCCCCAGGCTTGCGGCTGGAAAGCCGACGCTCAATATCCGTCAGATTTTCCAGCTTGCGGGTCGTGAGTTCGAGCTGGCTGCGTAATGCCTGTTCCTGCTGCCGCAACGCCTCAAGTTCCGTATCGCTGGACTGCTGTAGTCTGGCATAACGGGAACGCTGGTCAATTAACTGAATCTGCCGGTTCTGAGCATCGCGCCAGAGCTGATAAAGCGGACGAATCTGCGGGTCAATTTGCACGCTGAAGCTGTCCAGACGCGCCAGCATATCCCGGCGTTCATCAGGCGTGATTCTGGCATCGCCCAGTAAAATGCCGCGCTTAAAGGCATCCTGCCAGCTGTCGTCATTGTGCCGCCGGGCTTCCGCACGCGCCTGCTCCGGGGCAAGGCGCTCCGCGCAATCAATTCCCCGCAGCCAGTAAAGTGGATTTTTATCGCTGACCTCATTTTGCAGCGCCCAGATGTCGGCGCACTCGACAGCCAGAAAATCAGCAACCTGCTGCTGCGGTAGCGCAAAACGCGTTTTGTCATCCGCGCTATGTGATGATGTGAAGGCGGAGCAGCCCGCCAGCGCCAGGCAGGAAAGACCCGGCAGCAGCCATTCCCTGAGGGAACGGACAAATACGAAGAAGTGGGACATATTCACCCGATAGTTATACGTTATTTTTTTCAGCCTCAGCGGCGGGCAGCGTAATACGGAAACAGACAAGCCCTGAGTTATCATCTACCAGGCTTAGCTCGCCCTGCATTTGCCGCACACAGTCGCGAGCAATGCTCAGCCCCAGGCCGCTGCCTTTTACTGCCCCTTTACGCTGGTGGCTTCCCTGATAAAAAGGCTCGAAAATCATGTTTCTCTCAGCTGGCGGGATCGGCTCGCCATCATTAATGACGTCAATGCACACCTGCTCATCGCGCCGATAGCTATGAATACGAATGTTACCGGATTCAGCCCCATAGTGCACCGCATTGGAGTAGAGATTATCCAGAACGCTCACTAACAGCGCCGGTTCTGCCAGGCAAAAACGCGCGGTAAGCGACAGTTCGGTATGCATCATTTTAGCTCTTGCCGGCAGGTTATGGGCGGAAACCACATTCTCCACCAGTTCGCGCAGATCTATTACCTCGCGAGCAACCGGGACATCAGCCTGTTTACGGTTGTAATCGAGTAATTGTTCAATCAATTTTTGTAAATTTCGGCTGCTGCTATCGAGAATCTCGACGATCTCCCGCTGTTCCGGCGTCAGCGGCCCGGCCACATGGTCGGCGAGCAACTCTGTCCCTTCGCGCATGCTGGCCAGCGGCGTTTTCAGCTCATGGGAGAGATGGCGCAAGAACTGATGGCGCTGGGATTCGAGCCAGGCGAGACGCTCACTCAGCCAGATAATGCGTTTCCCGACCGAACGCAATTCTCGCGGGCCGGTAAACAGCGCGGCATCATCCAACGATTTCCCCTCGCCCAGTCGGTTAATCATTCTTTCGATGCCTTTCACCGGGCCGATAATCATGCCAGTGAAAAGCAGGACCAGCGCAAGGCTCAGCAGAAACAGCACCAGCGCCTGCCAGCCAAAAAACTGGCCGCGCTCGGCAATTTCTTGCTGCAGCTGTTGTCCACGAGAAGAGACTACCGCGCGAGTCGCCTGGACCATATCGCTATTGGCTGAGGCAAACGCCTCCAGACTGGCGGCGGATTTCGCCGCCGGACCGCTATTTTTGCACTGAAGATCCGCCAGATCGTCAAGATCCCGACGCAACGCCTGCCAGATTTTTTCGTCCGGCAGAACGCCCGCATGAGCCTCAAGCATTTCACTGTAGCGTTTACGCTGATTTTGATAGACCCGCGCCAGCGTCGGGTCGTCCAGCACGCAGTATTGTCGGTAGCTGCGCTCCATCTCCAGAGAAGCATTGATCATCGCCTCACTACGGCGGGCATCGATAAGGGTGGTACGGTTGATATGCGCCGCCTGCGCGCTGAGCGCGTTGAGGCTCTGCCACGCCTGCCATGCCAGCACCAACAGCGGGAGCAGGATCAGCACGAACGACAGCATAACCAGCTGACGCAACGAACGGGGAAAAAGGGAGAGTCGCTTCAAGGATATCGTCTCACTCATTGGCACATTACGATGCTACCCCGAAAATGCCCGATATACGCTATGGATTTCATGTTACAGGTCAAAACACACGGTGTTCTGAGCCGCGTTTACACCGGCGCCGGAGAAAGCCTGTCGCGCAGACGATAACGAATATAATAAAGCCAGGCTGTAAACAACCTGGCTTTATTAAGAAATGAGGCGGTGCCTAACTCGACGTTTCGCCCGATGACTGATAAAGCGTCGCTATTATCAGGAGTTGGACGGCAGGCACCTGTTTGTGCGTCATTCGAAGTTTATGTAGCGCGTCCCGAAGGGGCTGACATAAGAAGGTGAATGAGCCACTGACGGTAATTATGCACGAAGCGTGCCATATCACAAAGATATTTATTAATTCAATGATAAATAAGGAATATTTAACAGCTTCAGTGCGTAATGATAGTGAACATCATTTGCACAAAGTGTCGCTAATCAGCAACACCGAATAAGCGATTTTTTTATACCATTTAAAATCAATTAGTTAAGTGTCTCCTTTTAGCGACACCGCTATAAGGCATTTGTCGGCGATTCCCGACACCCTTGCCAACGGCCACCAGATACAGAAAAGCCCCCTGCAGTCGCAGGAGGCTTGATGAAGTTTACCCGCGGAGCAGAATTGCGCGTTCCTCCGGGCAATTCACGCTCAATAACCTGAAGACTTAACCCAGTTGTTTACGCGCATTGCGGAAAATACGCATCCACGGGCTGTCTTCACCCCAGTTTTCCGGGTGCCAGGAGTTCGACACGGTACGGAAAACACGCTCCGGGTGCGGCATCATGATCGTGGCGCGCCCGCTTTCGCTGGTCACGGCGGTGATACCGTTCGGCGAACCATTCGGGTTAGCCGGATAGTTTTCCGTGACCTGACCGAAGTTATCCACGAAGCGCAGCGCCACCAGACCTTTGCTCTCAAGCTGCGCCAGATGCGCGCCATCACGGACTTCCACCTGCCCTTCACCGTGAGAAACGGCAATTGGCATCATCGACCCGACCATGCCCTGCAACAGCAGCGACGGGCTTTGGGTCACTTCAACCAGGCTGAAGCGCGCTTCAAAACGGTCAGACTGGTTGCGTACAAAGCGCGGCCACAGGTCACTGCCGGGGATCAGCTCGCGCAGATTTGACATCATCTGACAACCGTTGCACACCCCCAGCGCCAGCGTCTGCGGACGATGGAAGAAGGTGGCAAACTCGTCGCGCACGCGCTCATTAAACAGAATCGATTTCGCCCAGCCTTCGCCTGCGCCTAACACATCGCCGTAGGAGAAGCCGCCACAGGCCACCAGGGCCTGGAAATCCGCAAGACCGGTATGGCCCGCCAGCAGATCGCTCATATGTACGTCGATAGCGTCAAAGCCTGCGCGATGGAACGCCGCCGCCATTTCAACGTGTGAGTTAACGCCCTGCTCACGCAGCACCGCAACCTTCGGACGTGCGCCGGTAGCAATATAGGGAGCAGCAATATCGTCATTGATGTCGAAGGAGAGCTTCACGTTAAGGCCCGGATCGGCATCGTTAGTTTTCGCATCGTGCTCCTGGTCAGCACACTCCGGGTTATCACGCAGACGCTGCATCTGCCAGGTGGTTTCTGCCCACCAGGTACGCAGGGTGGTACGACTTTCGCTAAATACCACACGGTCATCCGCCGAAATAACAAAGCGGTCGCCCGCCGTCGCCTGGCCCAGATAATGAACGCAATCCGCCAGCCCATTTGCCACCAGCAGCGCTTCAACCGCCTGGCGATCGGCTGCACGAACCTGAATTACGCCGCCCAGCTCTTCATTAAACAGCGCCGCCAGATGGTCAGCGCCAAGCGCGGCGATATCAACATTGACGCTGCAGTGACCGGCAAACGCCATTTCAGCCAGCGTCACCAGCAGGCCGCCATCGGAACGGTCATGCCAGGCCAGCAGCTTATCCTCCGCCACCAGCGTCTGCATTGCGTCCCAGAAGCCTTTCAGTTGTGCAACGTCGCGAACGTCTGCGGTGACATCCCCGAGCTGGCGATAAACCTGCGCCAGCGCGGTTGCGCCCAGCGCATTATTCCCCTTGCCCAGATCAATCAACAGCAGGGCGTTCTCTTCGCTGGAGAGCTGCGGCGTCACGGTGCGGCGCACGTCCTCCACGCGGGCAAAAGCGGAAATCACCAGCGACAGCGGAGAGGTCATTTCACGCTGTTCAGCCCCTTCCTGCCAGCGGGTTTTCATCGACATCGAATCTTTACCCACCGGAATCGTCAGCCCCAGAGCCGGACAAAGCTCTTCGCCAACCGCTTTTACCGCCTCATATAAGCCAGCGTCTTCCCCCGGATGACCGGCTGCGGCCATCCAGTTTGCCGACAGCTTCACGCGGTTAAGCGCGCCAATCTGCGTGGCGACAATGTTGGTCAGCGCCTCGCCTACCGCCAGACGGGCGGAAGCGGCAAAATCCAGCAGCGCGACCGGCGCGCGTTCGCCGATTGACATGGCTTCACCGTAGTAGCTGTCGAGGCTGGCAGTGGTTACCGCGCAGTTGGCAACCGGAACCTGCCACGGGCCGACCATCTGATCCCGCGCAACCATGCCGGTTACGGTGCGGTCGCCAATAGTGACCAGGAACGTTTTCTCCGCCACGGTCGGCAGATGCAGTACACGATTCACCGCGTCGGCAATGGTGATACCCTGACGTTCCAGATTCTGGCCCTGGGCTTTCAGAGACTGCACATCGCGGGTCATTTTCGGCGTTTTGCCCAGCAGTACGTCCAGCGGCAGATCAATCGGTCGATCGTTAAAGTGGCTATCGCTGAGGCTCAGGTGCTGCTCTTCAGTCGCTTCACCGATGACCGCGTACGGCGCGCGCTCGCGACGGCACAGCTCATCAAACAACGGCAACTGCTCCGGGGCTACCGCCAGAACATAGCGTTCCTGAGATTCGTTACACCAGATTTCCAGCGGGCTCATGCCCGGCTCATCGCTAAGGATGTCACGCAACTGGAATTTACCGCCGCGGCCGCCATCGCTGACCAGTTCCGGCATCGCATTCGACAAACCGCCCGCGCCAACATCGTGAATAAACAGAATCGGGTTAGCGTCGCCCAGTTGCCAGCAGCGGTCGATCACTTCCTGGCAGCGGCGCTCCATTTCCGGGTTGTCGCGCTGTACGGACGCAAAATCCAGATCCGCATCAGACTGACCGGAAGCCATTGAGGAAGCCGCGCCTCCGCCGAGACCAATATTCATCGCCGGGCCCCCGAGGACAATCAGCTTCGCGCCAACCACGATTTCGCCCTTCTGCACGTGTTCGCCGCGAATGTTGCCGATACCGCCCGCCAGCATAATGGGCTTGTGATAGCCGCGCAGCTCTTCGCCGTTATGGCTGGTCACTTTCTCTTCATAGGTACGGAAATAACCGTTCAGCGCCGGGCGCCCAAATTCGTTATTAAAGGCCGCGCCGCCCAGAGGGCCTTCGGTCATGATATCCAGCGCGGTAACAATACGCTCCGGCTTGCCGAAATCCTCTTCCCAGGGTTGTTCAAATCCCGGAATACGCAGGTTGGAAACGGAGAAACCAACCAGGCCTGCTTTCGGTTTAGCCCCGCGACCGGTCGCGCCTTCATCGCGGATTTCGCCGCCGGAACCGGTAGCCGCCCCCGGCCACGGAGAGATCGCCGTCGGGTGGTTGTGGGTTTCAACCTTCATCAGAATATGCGCCTCTTCCTGATGGAAGTCATAGCGGCCGGTTTCATGGTCAGCAAAGTAACGCCCCACCGCCGAACCTTCCATCACGGCAGCGTTATCTTTATAGGCCGACAGCACATAATCAGGAGTCTTCTCGAAGGTGTTTTTGATCATTTTGAACAGCGACTTCGGCTGCTGTTCGCCATCAATAACCCAGTCGGCGTTAAAAATCTTGTGTCGACAGTGCTCGGAGTTGGCCTGTGCGAACATGTAGAGTTCAATATCATTCGGGTTACGCCCCAGCGTCTGGAAGGCATCCTGCAGATAGTCTATTTCGTCATCCGCCAGGGCCAGCCCCAGACGGAGGTTGGCATCAATCAGCGCCTGACGCCCCTGCCCCAGCAAATCGACGCCGGTCACCGGAGTTGGCTGATGGTGGGCGAACAGTTTTTCCCCCGCTTCCAGTACATCGAATACGCTTTCCATCATCCGGTCGTGCAGTTCAGCCGCCACCTGCGCCCATTGTTCATCATTCAGGCTGCTGGCTTCAACGTAGTACGCGACGCCGCGCTCCAGACGCACAATCTGGGACAGACCGCAGTTATGGGCGATGTCGGTAGCTTTAGAAGACCAGGGAGAGATGGTGCCAGGACGGGGAGTGACGAGCAGTAGCTTACCGGTTGGGGCATGGCTGCTTAAGTTCGGGCCATACTTGAGCAACCTGGCCAGTTTCTCGCGATCGTCGCCGTTTAACGGGGCGCTGAGATCGGCAAAATGAACATACTCGGCATATATCGTGCTTACCGGAAGGTTGGCCGCCTGGAAACGTGCCAGCAGTTTATTGATACGGAATGCCGACAGTGCAGGTGAACCACGAAAAATTTCCATCATAAGTCTCTCGTCTTCGAAGCTTTCAGGGTGAGCCAGGGGGGAAACGGGCGCCATTATAGTGAATCCTGCGTCACGACGAAACCGTTTGCGTAGAAATAAAATACTTGCCGTCATTTCGCAATTAATGTGCCCCGTCTCGCGAATAAGTTGCCAACTGGCGTATTCTTAAGCAAAATGCCGCTCATTCAACAACAGGCTTTTATTTTTTCCGCTCATAATCTGCTGAGGATCCGGACGCTGCAGAAAATTAACCATCTGAAAAAACTCAAGATTAATTATCTGCTGATCGGCATTGTCACGCTTTTGCTGGCGGCTGCGCTGTGGCCGTCAATCCCGTGGACCGGGAAACCAGAGAATCGCGTGGCGGGGATTATCGCGCGCGGAGAACTGCGCGTCAGTACCATTAATTCGCCCATGACCTTCGCGACAATCAATAATAAGACCTACGGTTTCGACTATGAGCTGGCGCAGCAGTTTGCCGACTATCTCGGCGTTAAGCTGAAAATCACCGTCCGACAGAATATCAGCCAGCTATTCGACGACCTTGATGAGGGAAAAGCCGATATGCTGGCCGCCGGCCTGGTCTACAATGCTGAGCGGGTGAAAAACTATCAGACCGGGCCAATCTACTATTCTGTTTCGCAGCAACTGGTTTACCGCGTCGGTAGCCAGCGCCCGCGCAGCCTGGCAAATCTCACCGCCGGGCAGTTGGTTATCGCGCCAGGACATGTAGCGATTAACGATCTGCAGGTAATAAAAGCGCAAAAATACCCCGATCTCGCCTGGCGCGTGGACGATAAACGCGGGACAACGGATCTGATGCAGGCGGTCATTGATGGCAAGCTCGACTACACCATCGCGGATTCGGTGGCCATCAGCCGCTTTCAGCGCGTCCATCCGGAGCTGGCCGTGGCGCTGGATATCAGCGACGAACAACCGGTGACCTGGTTTAGCGAAAAGGGCGAGGATAATTCCCTGTCGGCGGCAATGCTCGATTTTTTCAATAATATCAATGAAAACGGCGCTCTCGCGCGCCTGGAAGAGAAATATCTCGGCCACGGCAACGATTTTGATTACGTCGATACCCGGACCTTTCTGCGCGCGGTGGAAAACGTCCTCCCGGAACTGCAGCCAATGTTTGAAAAATATGCCCGGCAGATAGACTGGCGACTGCTGGCGGCTATTTCCTGGCAGGAGTCACACTGGGATCCGCAGGCCACCTCGCCGACCGGCGTTCGCGGAATAATGATGCTCACCCGTAATACGGCGCAAAGCCTCGGCCTGACCGACCGTACTGATGCCGAGCAAAGCATCGACGGCGGCATGCGTTATTTACAGGACATGATGAGTAAAGTCCCGGACGCCGTTCCTCAGGACGAGCGAATCTGGTTTGCGCTGGCGGCTTACAATATGGGCTATGCGCATATGCTTGACGCCATGGCGCTGACGAAAAAGCAAAAAGGCGACCCCAATAGCTGGGCTGATGTGAAGCAACGCCTGCCGCTACTGAGCCAGAAAAACTACTACAGCCGGCTAAAATACGGCTATGCGCGCGGTCATGAAGCTTACGCCTACGTCGAGAATATCCGTAAATACCATATTAGCCTCGTGGGCTATCTTGCGGAAAAAGAAAGGAGAGAGGCGCAGGTCGCGGCCATAGGCGAAAGCTACCCGGCGGTCATGCCGGATGAACTGGATAAAGAAGAGCCGTTTGCCATGCCCTTTTTCAAACTTAGCGCCGAGGCCCTGGTTGATAACGCAAAATTGAAAATTCCGGGGCTGGGGTATTAGGCAGTATCCTGTAATAGTGCCTGTTCCGGGGCACCGCCTGACCTACTGGCTCGCTTTCTTTAGCGCCTTTTTCTCTTCGCGCCGCCAGCGGAAAAAGTCGCTCAGCATGCCGGAGCACGCTTCCGCCAGAATGCCTTCGGTTATCTCGACCCGGTGATTCATTCCAGGATGGTGCAACACATCAAGCAGCGACCCGGCTGCGCCGGTTTTAGCGTCTCTGGCGCCGAATACCAGCCGGGAAATACGGCTGTGCACCATCGCCCCGGCGCACATCACACAAGGCTCAAGGGTCACATACAGCGTCGCATCGATCAGGCGATAGTTTTGCAGCACTAACCCCCCCTGACGCAGCGCCATAATCTCAGCGTGGGCAGTCGGATCGTGGCGGCCGATTGGCCGGTTCCAGCCCTCACCGATAACCTGATGATTGTGCACCAGCACCGCGCCGACCGGCACCTCCCCCTCTTCCCACGCGCGTTGCGCCAGCGTCAGAGCGTGATGCATCCAGTATTCATCATTTAATTCATGGTCAGACAAAGCGGACACTCCTGCGGAAAAAGCGGGGCGCATTATACATGGTCGCTCTGTATTACACACTATTCTAACTGCTGCAGATCGCCCTTTGGCGTGACTCGCCAGCGGTGCTGGCAAAAATAGAGCAGCGGGTTATCCTGCTCGCTATCGCTATAGCCGCTATATAAGCGTAAAGGCGCGCCGATTTTTTGTTCCAGTTGCCTCACTTTTTCGTTGCCAAGGCAGCGTACCGTCAGCACCCAGCCGCCATAACGACGAGCCATTCGACTGGCAAGCACATTCACCCGCGGCAGCCATACAGCATCAACATAAACCTGTTCAACCAGCGACTGCGGCGAGCCGGTAATCAACCAGACATCCGCATCGGTACTGGTCAGATAGTTATTCAGCCGCGCCTGCACAACCGGAAATGCCGTGACGCGCTGACGAAACCAATGGGCAAAATTAACCTCAAGACGTTTAAGATGAATCTCGCGGCGCCCAAAGGTCGCCGCCCAGAGGAGGAGGCTCATCGGCCAACGCGCCGCACGGCCGTTTAACAGCAGTCCGGCAACAATAACCGGCAATGCAGGAACCACCAGCAGCGCATTCAACGGCTGATGGCGTAAAACATAGCGTAAGAAGCTGCCGAACATATCCTGCTGATGTAACGTTCCATCCAGATCAAAGAAAACCACCCGCCGTATACTGCTATTCAAAACTCACTCCCCTGAACGATTGCTCCGATAACTCACAGATTAACAGCCTCAGGCCGCATACGGGGAAAACATCGACCGTCGTTGAGCCTGGATTAAGAAAATGCTTTTGCTGAAAAATCTGAGACATAGAATTTTTAATTCGCGATAATCCTTTTATAATTGAATACAAAATTCTTTCAGCCGAGGGTAAAAGCTGTCCTCCGGAGCCGCTATGAACTGTTTGACCCGTATCCGCCAGCGCTACCCCTCGCTGGCCGCCAGTGATAAAAAACTGGCTGATTTTATTCTGGCTCAACCGGATCAAACCCGCCACCTCAGCTCGCAGCAGCTGGCGGGCGAAGCCGGTATCAGCCAGTCAAGCGTCGTGAAATTCGCCCAGAAAATGGGATTCAAGGGTTTTCCGGCCTTGAAGCTGGCGTTAAGCGAAGCGCTGGCCAGCAGTAGCACCGCGCAATCCGTACCGGTGCATAATCAAATTCGCGGCGATGATCCTCTGCAACTGGTGGGAGAAAAGCTGATTAAAGACAATATCGCGGCAATGCACGCGTCGCTGGATGTCAATACTGAAGATAAACTACTGGAAGCCGTTGCGCTATTGCGTCACGCCCGGCGGATTATTATTACCGGTATCGGCGCGTCGGGGCTGGTGGCGAGAAATTTTAGCTGGAAGCTGATGAAGATTGGCATTAACGCCGTTGCTGAACAGGATATGCATGCTCTGCTGGCAACGGTACAAGCGATGTCGTCGGACGATCTGCTGGTGGCGATCTCCTATTCTGGCGAACGGCGTGAAATCAATATGGCTGCCGGTGAAGCATTACGAGTGGGGAGCCAGATTCTGGCGATCACCGGCTTTAATCCTAACGCGCTGCAACAGCAGGCAACCCTGTGTCTGTATACCATTGCTGAAGAGCAGGCTACGCGCAGCGCCGCCATTTCCTCCACCAGCGCGCAAATGATGCTCACCGACCTCCTGTTTATGGGCCTCATCCAGCAGGACCTTGAGCATGCTCCGGATCGTATCCGTCACAGCGAAGCGCTGGTGAAAAAGCTGGTGTGACGGCGAGCGCTTCTGCGCGATGCAAAAGAGCTGGCCTGAGCAGATAATGGGCGTATAATGCCCGCCCTGTTTGTGTTGTTTCTGAGAATTTCTTGATGGCGCTGTTAATCACCAAAAAATGCATCAACTGCGATATGTGCGAACCGGAGTGTCCGAACGAAGCGATATCCATGGGTGACAGCATTTACGAAATTAATAGCGACCACTGCACCGAATGCGTGGGTCATTATGACACGCCGACCTGCCAGAAAGTGTGCCCGATCCCGAATACCATTCTGAAGGACCCGGCACATCAGGAAAACGAAGAGCAGCTATGGGATAAATTCGTCTTACTGTATCACGCCGATAAAATCTAACTCTCAA
Organism: Klebsiella sp. KE9456; assembly: GCF_043832615.1. Lineage (NCBI taxonomy): Bacteria > Pseudomonadati > Pseudomonadota > Gammaproteobacteria > Enterobacterales > Enterobacteriaceae > Klebsiella > Klebsiella sp. KE9456. The sequence continues at coordinate 23,859 of NZ_JBDYQK010000019.1, read as the reverse complement.
CGATAACCGTGGCGCACGCGTAGTGACGCTCATCAGCCAGCGTAACGTGAATATGGCCGACCCCCATGCGTTCCGCCAGATCCTTAGCTTCCCCCCACAGTCGTAGCCTGGGTTTTCCCAGTTCGTCGTTGTAAACTTCAAACTGATTAAACGCCAGACCATTGCGAATACCTGTGCCAAGCGCCTTCGCCGCGGCTTCTTTAACTGCAAAGCGCTTCGCCAGAAATCGAACCGGCTGCTGGTGCTGCTCCCATATCGCCCATTCATGATCGCTAAGTACCCGACGAGCAAGGCGATCGCCGCTGCGGGCGATCACGGCTTCAATACGCACAATTTCAACAATGTCAGTACCCAGCCCGAGAATAGCCATTAAGCACGCGCTTCCTGCATCAGACGCTTCATTTCAGCAACCGCCTCTTTCAGGCCGCTCATCACCGCGCGACCAATAATGGCGTGGCCGATGTTCAGCTCGTGCATTTCCGGCAGGGCCGCGATCGCTTTCACGTTATGATAGGTAAGGCCATGACCGGCATTGACCTTCAACCCCAGACTGGCGGCGTAGGTTGCCGATTTAGCAATACGCGCCAGCTCTTTTGCCTGCTCAGCGTCCGTTTCCGCGTCGGCATAGCAGCCAGTGTGAATTTCGATATAGGGCGCGCCGACCGCCGCTGCCGCCTTAATTTGCGCCTCATCAGCATCAATAAACAGGGACACCTGGATCCCCGCATCGGCGAGACGTTTGCAGGCATCACGCATTTTATCTGGCTGACCAGCAACATCCAGCCCGCCTTCGGTGGTTACTTCCTGGCGTTTTTCCGGCACCAGGCAGCAGAAATGGGGTTTAACCTCACAGGCAATATTCAGCATCTCTTCCGTTACCGCCATTTCCAGATTCATGCGCGTATCAAGGGTCTGGCGCAGAATACGAACATCACGATCGGTAATATGTCGGCGATCTTCACGTAAATGAACGGTAATACCATCGGCGCCGGCTTGCTCAGCGATAAAAGCCGCCTGTACCGGGTCCGGATAAGCGGTGCCGCGCGCGTTGCGTAATGTCGCAATGTGGTCAATATTGACCCCTAACAGTAATTCAGCCATGACAATCCTCATTAATCGTTATTTGGTTTATCGGCACGCGCCGCCCGCGCGGGCATAAACTGGCGAAACAGCTCCCGACTCTTTAACGGTTTTCCGCCAAGATAGGGCTTCAGGGCGATACGGGTGAAACGTTTTGCCGCGCGCAGGGCGTCGCCGTCAGGAAATTCCCGGCTCGCCAGCGCCTTAAGATGGTGCCCGGTAAAGGTGTTGTTATCAATAACCACACTGGCGATAAAACCTTTCTCTTCACGGTAGCGATAGGTCATGGTGTCGTCAACCGGTTCCCCGCTCCCGGCGCAGTGCAGAAAATCAACGCCGTAGCCCAGGTGCCCAAGCAGCGCCAGTTCAAAACGACGCAGCGCCGGTTCCGGCGAGCCGCTCGCGCCGGCCAGAGACTGAATACAGTGCAGATAATCAAAGAAGAGTTCAGAGAAGCGCGTTTCGTGCTCCAGCACGCGGGAAAGCAGTTCGTTAACGTAAAGCCCGCTGTAAAGCGTGATACCGCTAAGCGGCAGCGCCAGGGAAACGGCCTCCGCGCTGCGCAACGTTTTGACTTCGCCGCGCCCGCTAAAGCGGAGCAGTAAGGGAGTGAAAGGCTGAAGCGCGCCTTTAAGACTGGAGCGTTTAGAACGTGCGCCTTTAGCGACAAGGCGTACGCGCCCTGACTCTTCCGTGAAGGCGTCCAGCATCAGGCTGCTTTCGCTCCAGGGTCGACTATGCAGAACAAAAGCGCGCTGCCAGCCGTCCATCATATTTGCCGTCTTTTACGTTGCCGACAGACGGGTTGCGCCCGCTTTCCGCCACTGCAAACGACAGTATACTCCCCGGATCCGGTGCTGACCGAGTCAGCGCAAGCGCTGTTCAAAACCCCGCGCGTTTTTTCCGGCTCCCGGAAAGCCATAGCGTATCCAACTCAGAGATCGTCGACGTAACCGAGACTGCGCAACGCGCGTCCGTCATCGGCCCAGCCGGATTTCACTTTCACCCACAGCTCCAGGTGAACCGGCGCTTCGAACATCTCCTGCATGTCTTTACGCGCTTCGATACCGATGGTTTTGATTTTGGCGCCTTTATTGCCAATCACCATCTTCTTCTGCCCTTCACGCTCAACCAGAATCAGGCCGTTGATATCGTAGCCGCCGCGTTCGTTAGACACGAAGCGCTCAATTTCGACAGTAACGGAATACGGCAGTTCAGCCCCGAGGAAACGCATCAGTTTTTCACGGATGATCTCGGAAGCCATAAAGCGCTGGGAGCGATCGGTGATGTAATCTTCCGGGAAATGATGGATAGCCTCCGGCAGATGCTTGCGCACGATCCCGGCGATAGTATCCACGTTCAGCCCGGTTTCCGCGGAGATCGGCACAATATCGAGAAAATTCATCTGGCTACCGAGAAACTGCAGGTGCGGCAGAAGATCCGCTTTTTCCTGTACGTTATCGACTTTGTTCACCGCCAGAATCACCGGCGCTTTACCGTCACGCAGCTTGTTGAGCACCATCTCGTCGTCTGGTGTCCAGCGGGTACCTTCAACCACGAAGATAACCAGCTCAACGTCGCCGATAGAGCTGCTGGCCGCTTTGTTCATCAGGCGGTTAATGGCGCGCTTTTCTTCCATATGCAGACCGGGAGTATCGACATAGATTGCCTGATATGGACCTTCGGTATGAATACCGACAATGCGGTGACGCGTAGTCTGGGCTTTACGGGAAGTGATAGAGATCTTTTGCCCGAGCAGCTTATTCAGCAGAGTGGATTTACCCACGTTAGGACGACCAACGATGGCAATAAATCCGCAGTAGTTTTTTTCTTCGCTCATTCCAGCTCCAGCTTTTTCAGCGCCTGTTCGGCGGCAGCCTGCTCCGCCTTACGGCGGCTAGAACCCGTGCCAACCACCGGTTCACTCAGGCCGCTAACCTGGCAGTGGATAGTAAATTCCTGATCGTGCGCCTCGCCGCGAACCTGGACAACCAGGTAAGACGGTAGCGGCAGGTGACGCCCCTGCAGGTACTCCTGCAAGCGGGTCTTCGGATCTTTTTGCTTATCACCCGGACTAATTTCGTCCAGACGGCTTTGGTACCAGGAGAGAATCAGGCGCTCCACGTTCTGAATATCGCTGTCGAGGAAAATCCCGCCAATTAAAGCTTCAACGGTATCCGCCAGGATGGATTCACGGCGAAAACCTCCGCTTTTCAATTCACCCGGTCCAAGACGCAGACATTCACCTAGCTCAAATTCGCGAGCAATCTCCGCCAGCGTATTACCTCGCACCAGCGTCGCGCGCATACGGCTCATATCGCCTTCATCCACACGTGGAAAACGATGATAGAGCGCGTTTGCGATCACAAAACTCAATATTGAGTCGCCTAAAAACTCCAGACGTTCATTGTGTTTGCTGCTGGCACTGCGGTGAGTTAATGCCTGTTGCAACAGATCCTGATGATGAAAAGTGTAGCCCAGCTTTCGTTGAAGCCGATTAATTACGATGGGGTTCATGCGTTACCAATAGATAAATGCGTCAAAAATGCAGCACACGAAACCGACCTGAGTAACAACCAACGCGGTTTCGTGTGCTGTGTCAATCTTACGAAAGACAACCTAAAACTTCGGGGGGATATTCTATACGCAACAACAAGGGATGTCGTTAGTTTGGCAAGATTTAAATCTTAAATAATTCACGCTGCCGTTATTACCGCGGCAGCGTGAATAAGAGCGGGAAATTAATGGATGCCGCCGATACGGGATAAACGGACTCCGGTAGGCCACTCACCTTCCTGTTTTTCGAAGCTCATCCAGATTGCGACCGCTTTACCCACCAGATTGGCTTCCGGCACAAAGCCCCAATAACGGCTGTCAGCGCTGTTATCACGGTTGTCGCCCATCATGAAATATTGCCCCGGCGGAACGATCCAGGTCGCCAGCGGCAAGCCGGACTGATGGTAATACATCCCCACCTGGTCCTGCGCAATCGGCACGGTCAGAATACTGTGCGTGACGTCGCCCAGCGTCTCTTTGCGTTCCGTCAGCCGGATACCGTCAGCCTTAGTTTCGCCTTTTGGCAACTGCCAGAAACCGCTACTCGCTTCACCGCCATTGCTACGAGAGAAAGTCTGTACGAAATCGCTCGGCTCAACGTTGGAATAGGTTATCGGCAGAGCATTTCCGCAGGCCTGGCCAGAACTACAGCCTGGCTGAATGGTGATCTGTTTAGCGATCGGATCGTAAGTGACTTTATCACCCGGTAAACCCACCGCACGTTTAATATAATCCAGGCTCGGATCTTGCGGATATTTGAAGACGACGATATCGCCCCGTTTCGGATGACCGGTTTCAATTAGCGTTTTCTGATAAATCGGATCTTTAATGCCGTAAGCAAACTTCTCCACCAGGATAAAATCGCCAATCAGCAGGGTCGGCATCATTGACCCCGAAGGGATCTGGAAGGGCTCATAAATAAATGAGCGAACCACCAGCACAATGGCCAGTACCGGGAATACCGAAGCGCCTGTTTCCAGCCAGCCGGGTTTCGGGCCAACTTTTTTCAGCGTTTTTTTGTCCAACTGGTCGCCAGTCGCTGCCAGAGCAGCGGCCTGATGATCACGACGTTTTGGCGCAAAGATAAATTTATCGAGGCACCACAACAGACCCGTCACCAGTGTAGCGATGACCAGGATCAGGGCAAACATGTTCGCCATGCCAACTCCTTAAGGTTATTTACCGTCTTTACCAACGTGCAGAATGGCGAGGAACGCTTCCTGCGGCAATTCAACGTTACCCACTTGCTTCATACGCTTCTTACCTTCTTTCTGCTTCTGCAGCAGTTTCTTCTTACGACTGACGTCGCCGCCGTAGCATTTCGCCAGCACGTTTTTACGCAGTTGTTTAACGGTGGAGCGGGCAATAATGTGGTTGCCGATAGCGGCCTGGATAGCAATATCAAACTGCTGGCGCGGGATCAGATCTTTCATCTTCTCAACCAGCTCGCGGCCACGATACGGCGCGTTATCGTTGTGGGTGATCAGCGCCAGCGCATCAACGCGTTCGCCATTGATCAGCACATCCACGCGCACCATGTTGGAAGCCTGGAAACGCTTGAAGTTATAGTCCAGCGACGCATAGCCACGCGAGGTAGACTTCAGACGATCAAAGAAGTCGAGCACCACTTCCGCCATTGGGATTTCATAGGTCAGCGCAACCTGATTACCGTGGTAAACCATGTTGGTTTGCACACCGCGCTTTTCCACACACAGGGTAATCACGTTGCCGAGATACTCCTGCGGCAGCAGCATATGACATTCGGCGATCGGTTCGCGCAACTCCAGGATATTGTTCAACGGCGGCAGCTTAGACGGGCTATCAACGTAGATCACTTCTTTTGAGGTGGTTTCGATTTCATAGACTACCGTTGGCGCGGTGGTGATCAGATCCAGATCGTATTCACGCTCCAGGCGCTCCTGGATGATCTCCATATGCAGCAGGCCGAGGAAGCCACAGCGGAAACCAAAGCCCAGCGCAGTTGAGCTTTCCGGCTCATAAAACAGAGACGCATCGTTGAGGCTCAGTTTGCCCAGCGCGTCGCGGAAGTTTTCATAATCATCCGAGCTTACCGGGAACAGGCCGGCATAAACCTGCGGTTTGACCTTTTTAAAGCCCGGCAGCGCTTTTTCCGCCGGGTTACGGGCGAGCGTCAGCGTATCGCCAACCGGCGCGCCGAGAATATCTTTAATCGCGCAAACCAGCCAGCCAACCTCACCGCATTCCAGTTCAGTACGGTCAATCTGCTTCGGCGTGAAAATACCCAGACGATCGGCGTTATACACCTGCCCGGTACTCATCACCTTGATTTTATCGCCTTTGCGCATGGTGCCGTTTTTGATACGCACCAGGGAGACAACGCCGAGGTAGTTATCAAACCAGGAGTCGATAATCAACGCCTGTAGCGGCGCTTCCGGGTCACCCTCCGGCGGCGGAATATCCCGTACCAGACGCTCCAGCACATCCGGTACGCCAACGCCGGTCTTCGCCGAACAGCGCACCGCATCAGTAGCGTCAATACCTACGATGTCTTCAATCTCTTCCGCCACGCGTTCCGGATCGGCCGCAGGCAGGTCGATTTTGTTCAGGACCGGTACCACTTCGAGATCCATTTCCATCGCCGTATAACAGTTAGCCAGCGTCTGGGCTTCAACGCCCTGACCGGCGTCAACCACCAGCAAAGCGCCTTCACAGGCCGCAAGGGAACGGGAAACTTCATAAGAGAAATCGACGTGACCAGGGGTGTCGATAAAGTTCAGCTGATAGGTCTCGCCATCAGTCGCTTTATAATCCAGCGTAACGCTCTGCGCCTTAATAGTGATACCGCGCTCACGTTCAAGATCCATGGAGTCCAGAACCTGAGCCGCCATTTCACGATCGGACAGGCCACCGCAAATCTGGATAATACGATCAGACAACGTCGACTTACCGTGGTCGATGTGGGCGATGATGGAAAAGTTACGTATATTCTTCATATTTAGAGTTAATTATGCCTTACGCGTATCATGAGGCCGCAGTTCTGCGCCTGACGTTTTTTAATCCGAAAACGCCGCATTCTACACTACATCCACGAAACCAGGAAATGCTCTTACCGCTAGCATAACCGGAGTAAATGACGAGATCTTGCAGGAGTTGTAAGTAAAGATAAGGGCCAGTGAAATCACTGACCCAATGGTGAGGAAGGTGTCTCAACACGGACTAAATCTGGCGGCAAACCAACGCTAAGAATGACCGGCTGCCATGACTGCCGGGTGGCTAAGCCCGCTGAAAGACCACGAGCCAGCAAAAACCCGCCAACGCCCCCCAGAATTGCCCCACACAGCGAAGCGAAGTCATTGGCAAACAGAAACTGGAATATCGACGCCATCACGAATAGCCCGACTAACGGCACCATATAGACCAACATCGCTGACCCCAGCAGGCTGCTCTCCGCAATACCCAGTTCCACTTTTTGCCCGCCCGACAACGGTTGTTCATATGGAACGCTAATGGTATGACTGGTTTGCGGACCAAGCTTATTCAGCACCCGACTACCGCAACCGGCGCGGGAAGCGCAGCTACTGCAGGATGCCTTAACATCGCAGTGCACCTGCGCAATGCCGTTACTCCAGGAAACAACCGTCGCCCACTCTTTGATCATTGTGCTGCCCCGAATTTAATACTGTCGGCAATACGCTTCGCGGTTTGCGGCGGTAGCTCGCCAACAATGGTTATCTCTGCATTATCGCGCACGGTGGTGCTTACGGTACGACGGCCGGTACGCAGGAGCTGATCGCTGCTGTTTGCCGTGGCGTGATTGATATTGATAGAGAAACTAAACAACCCATCGGAATACAGCCGCGATTCTACCGGGCCATCGAAAGTGGGTAGACGGCGTCGGCTGCTGGACACCTCGGTAACGCCCTGCGGCAGCCAGGTTGGCGCCCAGTTAAAGTTGGCCTTATTACTACTCTCCGGAACGGACAGTTGCGGGGGAAGACTCGCCTTAGCCAGCGTTTCCATACTGGCGCTCACGTTATCGCCGACGTTAAACGCGACGACGCGGAATTGCTCAAGCGTTTCACCATCGCGATCAAGCAAATCAATGCGTAGCGGTAGCTTCGTTTCAACATCTAACCAGGCGATATAGCTGTAACGCGTACCGTCACGCGCAACGACGCGGACGACATCGCATAAGCGATCGGCGATGCGCGTACGCCCGACGGAGATAAAGTCGTAATAAGCCGCCAGCCGTTTAAAGTCGCTATACACCAGTGAAGGCAGGGAATCAACAATATAGTCACCGTTCAGAGTGAACGGATCAAGGCCCGGTTCAAAATAGCTAATTTCCGTGCCACGCAGCACCACTTCACGACGAGGCCCGTCGAGCTGTAACAGCTGAGCGAGAGGGCGATTATTCAGTTTTGCGTGTCGATAACGCAACGACTCAACGCCCTGCTTGTTGATGCTGACGAACGAAAGCTCGTAATTGAGGGACTGACTGGCCAGGTTCATCTGCTGCAACAACGCCCCGGACGATGCATCAGCCGAGGCGTTGACGGAGAAAAACAGACTGCCTGCCATGAGCGACATGGCACACCAAAATTGCTTCATTACTGCGATTGCGTTCCTAAAGTTTGATAGCCTGGCACCTGAATAGCAGCTTGCTGAGTCTGGGCCTGACCAAACTGAAGCTGTTCAGCATGCAGGCGACGCTGCAATTCATAGTCCTGCAGCATAGCATTAATTCTGCGGCGCTGTTCCTGCACCTGAGCCTGCTGACCGCTTCCTGCTGACGCATCCGCAGGTACGCCCAGACTGACCGGGCTGGCTTTACCCATCATCGGCAGAGTATTAAATACCGGCGCCTCGGGCTGCTGAGAAGAATCCGCCTGGCCATTATACTGTTGAACGCCGACAATCACCGCAAGGGATACGCACGCCGCGACGCCCATTTGAGTGAGCGAACTGGCCCATGGACGCAATTTTTGCCAGAAGGGCATCTTGCGCCACTGATGCGGTGTAGGTTGAGATTCAGGAATAAGAGGAACCGAATGACGAGCGGGCTCGTTTTCAATCGCAGCCATAACGCGAGCGGAGATGTCGAAATGGAGCACCTCAGTCGTATCGCCGCGCAGCGTATCGCGGATGAGATGGTAACTCTCCCAGGTTTTTTGCATTTCAGATGAACGACCCAGCTCATTGAGCAGCTCGTTATCCAGCGCCTCGCCATCCATTAAGGCCGAAAGTTTTTCTTTCTGCATACCTGATACCCTTTTCCAGTATTCCGCTATCGTCAACGCCTGATTAGCGGTTGAACTTTATTATCAATAGCTTCCCGCGCCCGGAAGATGCGCGAACGCACGGTGCCCACCGGACAATCCATGATGGCGGCTATTTCTTCATAGCTCATGCCATCCAGCTCCCGCAACGTAATCGCCATGCGTAAATCTTCCGGCAGCGATTCGATGGTACGAAAAACGATTTGTCTCAGCTCTTCTGACAACATTAAGTTCTCAGGGTTCGAAATTTCTTTCAACGCCCCGCCGCTTTCGAAGTTTTCAGCATCATTAGCATCAACATCGCTGGATGGCGGACGGCGCCCCTGAGCAACCAGATAATTCTTCGCCGTATTGACGGCAATGCGATACAACCAGGTATAAAAAGCACTATCCCCCCGGAAAGAATCCAGCGCACGCCATGCTTTTACGAACGACTCCTGAACAACGTCAGCGATATCGCCCGGCGGCACGTAGCGGGAAACCAGACTTGCAACCTTATGCTGGTAACGCACCACCAGCAAATTAAATGCTTTCTGATCTCCTTTCTGGACCCGCTCAACAAGGACCTGATCCGTTAACTGCTCGCTCATCCGAGGTAATGTCTCCCCAAACCCAATTCCCATGTGAATTCAAAAACACCACCCAATTACTGCATAAATGAGCAAGCTGTGGGTTGGAGTATCTGAAAACAATAAAGTTCCGTTACGCCTGTGTTTTTCGTCTTGCAGCCGCTGACAGGTTGTTATCTCTCATTATATGTCCCGGTTGCTAAACGATATGTAAGATAATAAGAAAAAGCGCAGGACCCGCCAGAAGGGTAGCGTAACCCAGCTTTTATTTCACTATAAAATCCAGATGCCAGCCAGCGGCGGCGTAAAACGTGTCTTTCATTTAAATTTACCGCCCGCTGGATTCAGGCGCTATGTTTAGCCGTCACAACACGCGACAAAAAAAATGTACAAACTATCGCCTTCAGGTGCTATTGTTCAGCAACCATGTTTAGTAAATTAAACAAAAACCATGAATACAACGCCTGATGTCTCCTGTGATGTGTTGATTATCGGTAGCGGCGCTGCCGGTTTATCCCTTGCCCTACGCCTGGCGAAACACTGTTCGGTCGCGGTGCTGAGCAAAGGCCCTGTCAGCGAAGGTTCAACGCTCTACGCGCAGGGCGGGATCGCCGCTGTCTTTGATGAAACCGACAGCATAGAATCCCACATTGAAGATACGTTGATTGCCGGTGCGGGTCTTTGCGATCGTCATGCGGTCTCTTTTGTCGCCAGTCATGCGAAAGCCTGTGTGCAGTGGCTTATCGATCAGGGCGTACTGTTCGATACCCAGGTTCAGGCGAATGGCGAAGAGAGCTATCACCTGACCCGTGAAGGAGGTCATAGCCATCGTCGAATTCTCCACGCTGCCGATGCAACGGGGAAAGCTGTTGAGACCACCCTGGTCAGTCAGGCGCTGGCGCATCCCAACATCCATGTGCTGGAGCGCAACAACGCCGTTGATCTGATTCTCTCTGATAAAATCGGCCTGCCGGGGACACGTCGCGTTGTGGGCGCCTGGATCTGGAATCGTAATAAAGAAGCGGTTGAAACCTGTCGCGCGAAAGCGGTGGTGCTGGCGACCGGCGGCGCGGCTAAAGTCTATCAATATACAACAAATCCAGACGTCTCCTCCGGCGATGGCATCGCTATGGCCTGGCGAGCGGGCTGTCGGGTCGCCAACCTTGAATTTAATCAGTTTCACCCTACCGCGTTATATCATCCGCAAGCGCGCAATTTCCTGCTGACTGAAGCGCTGCGTGGCGAAGGCGCCTTGTTAAAACGCCCGGACGGCACACGGTTTATGCCGGATTTTGACGAGCGCGGCGAACTGGCGCCGCGAGACATCGTTGCCCGCGCCATCGACCATGAAATGAAGCGTCTTGGTGCTGACTGCATGTATCTTGATATCAGCCATAAACCGGCGGAATTTATTCGCCATCACTTCCCGATGATCGACGAAAAGCTGCAGGGACTGGGTATCGATCTGACAAAAGAACCGGTGCCTGTCGTTCCCGCGGCCCACTATACCTGCGGCGGGGTGATGATTGATGATAACGGACGCACCGATGTCGATGGCCTGTACGCCATCGGCGAAGTTAGCTATACCGGATTACATGGCGCTAATCGCATGGCCTCAAACTCGCTGCTTGAATGCCTTGTCTACGGCTGGTCCGCTGCTGAAGATATCGTTAAACGCATACCTTTCGCCCAGGCGGTCAATGCGCTGCCGTCGTGGGACGAAAGCCAGGTCGAAATCCCTGACGAGCTGGTGGTCATCCAACACAACTGGCACGAGCTGCGCTTACTGATGTGGGATTATGTCGGCATTGTGCGCACGACCCGCCGCCTGGAGCGCGCCCTGCGCCGCATCAATATGCTGCAACAGGAGCTTGATGAATACTATGCCCGCTTCCGTGTCTCCAATAATTTGCTGGAGTTACGTAACCTGGTTCAGGTTGCCGAACTGATTGTTCGCTGCGCCATGTTGCGTAAAGAGAGCCGCGGGCTTCACTATACGCTGGATTATCCTGACCAACTGACGAACAGCGGGCCGTCAGTGCTCTCTCCGCTGGATCACATAAAAAGATAAAAATCCTGGGTCAGCGCGGTAAATCCTTCGGAATATTGCTGCTCTGGCCCACGGATAACCAGGCGATCGCTAAAACACGCCTCCCCCGCCGTTGGTGAAAACGCCAACAGAACCCGATGTGGCGGGCGCACGTCCGTTTCCGCAACATCAGTACGTAAACGCAGATGCCAGCCCATATTCTGTGCCCGCTGCACAAACGCGTTACCAATATCGACCGGAAGCACAACGCAGAAAAAGCCCTCTTCGGTAATGAACTCAGCGGCGCAGGTTAACAACGTCGCGTGATCGAGCGAAGTGGTATAACGGGCCTGCTCGCGCTGCAAGGTTGCGCAGGGTACGCCTTCCACGAAAAAAGGCGGATTGCTGACAATCAGTTCATAACGCCGGGTTTGCGGCGGCTGCCATTGCTGAATATCCGCCTGGTGGATCTGGATACGCCTGCCCCATGGAGAATTCACCGCGTTTTCTCGCGCCTGTTCCGCCGCCTCTTGTTCCAGCTCTACCGCATCAACAATGACAGTTTCCCCGGTTCGCTGCGCGAGCATCAGCGCCAGCAGGCCGCTGCCGGTGCCGATATCCAGCACGCGCTTTACCTGAGCTATCGGTGCCCATGCGCCAAGTAAAATACCGTCTGTACCCACTTTCATTGCACATCGATCGTGAGCGATAAAGAATTGTTTAAAGGTAAAACCATTGCGCGGCAGCGCAAACTTCGACTGAGACATCCTGAATAACCTTGCGGGCAAAAAACTCCTGAGCTTAAGGCTATGAACAATACCGGAGAACAGATAGCCTTACAAACAGATGAACATTGCGTCGGTAACGTCTATAATCGGCGGTCCACTCAGAGGTAGATCATGACTGTAACGACTTTTTCCGAACTCGAACTCGACGAAAACCTGCTGGACGCACTCCAGGATAAAGGTTTCACACGCCCGACCGCCATTCAGGCCGCCGCTATTCCGCCTGCGCTTGATGGCTGTGATATCCTCGGTTCAGCGCCAACCGGTACGGGTAAAACAGCGGCGTATCTCCTGCCCGCGTTGCAGCATCTGCTCGATTTTCCGCGCAAGAAGTCTGGTCCGCCGCGCATTCTGATCCTGACCCCGACCCGCGAGCTGGCAATGCAGGTTGCCGACCATGCGCGTGAGTTAGCAAAACATACCCATCTGGATATCGCCACGATCACCGGCGGTGTCGCATATATGAATCACGCCGAAGTGTTTAGCGAGAATCAGGACATCGTTGTCGCCACAACGGGCCGTCTGCTGCAATATATTAAAGAAGAGAACTTCGACTGCCGTGCCGTTGAAACGCTGATTCTTGATGAAGCGGACCGTATGCTGGACATGGGCTTTGCGCAGGATATCGAACACATTGCCGGTGAAACCCGCTGGCGTAAGCAGACCATGCTGTTCTCCGCCACCCTCGAAGGCGATGCAATTAAGGATTTTGCTGAGCGTCTGCTGGACGAGCCGGTTGAGGTCTCTGCTAACCCTTCTACTCGTGAACGCAAAAAGATTCACCAGTGGTATTACCGCGCCGATGACATTAAACATAAGACCGCATTGCTCGTCCATCTTCTGAAACAGCCAGAAGCGACGCGTTCTATCGTCTTTGTACGCAAGCGTGAGCGTGTTCATGAACTGGCTGGCTGGCTACGTGAAGCGGGTATTAATACCTGCTGGCTGGAAGGCGAAATGGTGCAGATGAAGCGCAACGAAGCGATTAATCGCCTGACGGATGGCCGTATTAACGTGTTAATTGCTACCGATGTTGCCGCCCGCGGTATTGATATTCCCGACGTCAGCCACGTCATCAACTTCGATCTGCCGCGTACGGCGGATATCTATCTGCATCGTATCGGTCGTACCGGGCGCGCAGGTAAAAAAGGAACGGCAATTTCTCTGGTTGAAGCCCACGATCACCTGTTGCTGGGGAAAATTAGCCGCTATATTGAAGAACCGTTAAAGGCCCGCGTGATCGATGAGTTGCGCCCGGTAACGCGCGCGCCAAGCGAGAAGCTAACGGGTAAACCGTCGAAAAAAGTCTTAGCGAAGCGTGCAGAGAAGAAAAAGAAAGATAAAGAGAAACCGCGCGTGAAGAAACGTCATCGCGATACCAAAAACATTGGTAAGCGCCGTAAACCCAGCGCGGATACGGCGCCGCAGTCAAACGAAGAGTAAAAAAACGCCGGGAATGATATCCCGGCGTTTTCACATCAAATGAACCTTACAGGCTTTCGGTAAAAGTACGGGCGATAACGTCGCGCTGCTGTTCCGGCGTCAGAGAGTTAAAACGCACCGCATAGCCAGAAACACGAATAGTCAGCTGTGGGTATTTTTCCGGATGTTCAACCGCATCCAGCAGCGTTTCACGGCGCAGAACGTTCACGTTCAGGTGTTGACCACCTTCAACACGAACTTCTGGTTTCACATCTACCGGGATTTCACGGTATTCGATCTTACCCAGGTTGCTTACCGCAACCACATCATCTTCAGCAAAACCGGCTTTAGCACACAGGCAACGGGCTTCGCCTTTTTCACTATCCAGCAGCCAGAAAGAGTTCAGCAGGTCGTCATTTGCAGCTTTAGTAATTTGGATACCAGTAATCATTTGGTGCCTCCCAGGCAGTGTTTATCGATTATTGGCCTTCTCGGCCAATTGGTAAAACCATTGTTGTATGAGTGTATATATATCAGCCGGACACCCGGCATTCTTTGATTTAAATCAACAAAAACCACACCAGAAAAATGGGTATAACCGGATATTATTGTTTTACATCAAGTTACGCCCCAGTGAATGCTAAATAAATTTGTAAATTTTCAATTTTATTTGCATGAAGAACGTCAATCTGGCGGCGCAAATTTTGTGATGCTGAAAGATGCAGTTAAGCTATGGCAATGACACTTTGCAGGAGAGCAAAATGACCGCCCCATCAACCTGGCACGATGTGCTGGCAGAAGAGAAACAGCAGCCTTATTTTATCAATACCCTGAAAACCGTAGCTGAAGAGCGCCAATCAGGAATCACCATCTACCCACCGCAAAAAGATGTCTTTAACGCGTTTCGTTACACTGAACTCAGCGACGTCAAAGTGGTGATTCTGGGCCAGGACCCCTACCACGGGCCGGGACAGGCTCACGGCCTTGCTTTCTCCGTTCGGCCAGGGATTGCGACGCCGCCATCGTTGCTGAATATGTACAAGGAACTGGAAGGGACAATACCCGGCTTCCAGCGCCCGAATCACGGCTATCTCGAAAGCTGGGCACGTCAGGGAGTACTGCTGCTCAATACCGTATTAACGGTACGCGCAGGCCAGGCACACTCGCACGCCAGCCTCGGATGGGAAACCTTTACGGATAAAGTGATTTCCTTGATTAACCAGCATCGGGAAGGCGTTGTGTTTCTGCTGTGGGGTTCACATGCCCAGAAGAAAGGCGCGATTATCGATCGCCAGCGCCACTGCGTGCTGAAAGCGCCTCATCCTTCGCCGCTCTCCGCTCACCGCGGGTTCTTCGGCAGCAATCATTTCGTTCGGGCAAATCAGTGGCTGGCGGAACGCGGTGAAACGCCGATTGACTGGGTACCCAGGCTGCCGGCTGAAAGTGAATAACGCAGAGCCAGATTCAAAATGAGAATGCCAGCATTACGCTGGCATTTTTAACTCTGGACTAAGGCATCATGCTTTATTCTGACGCCACCATTCCGCCAGCAGCACGCCGGTCGCAACGGAAACGTTCAGGCTTTCAACATTGCCGGTTCCTTCAATCACCACATTCAGATCGGCGCTGGAGATAGCGGCATCGGACAGACCATCATTTTCCTGACCTAATACCAGCACCATTTTCTTCGGCAGTTCGGCTTTAAACAATGGCGTTCCGTTATGGCTCGACGTCGAAACAATCGCATAACCCGCTTTGCGGAAGCGCTCAAGCGTATCGATAAAGCTGTCGCCCGTAATCGGTTCAACATGTTCCGCGCCGCCTTCTGCGGTACGAATTGCAGCCCCGGACTCCATAACGCCCGCATCCTGCACAATCACCCCCTTCACCCCGAAGTGCGCGCAGCTGCGCATAATCGCGCCGAGGTTATGCGGATTGCCGACATCTTCCAGCGCCAGGACGCAATCTTCAGCATCGGCTTTCGCCACCCACTGTTCAACCGAGGTCCCGTGCCGCTTTTTAATCAGGAAACATACGCCCCCATGATGTTCAGTGCCGGACGCTTTCGCCAGTTCTGCATCATCGACCACGTGGTAGGCTTTACGATTAGCCGCCATCCAGCGCAGGGCTTCTTTGAAGCGCGGGGTGACACTCTGAATAAACCAGGCGCGTACGATGGCATCCGGACGACTCTGGAAAAGCGCCTGACAGGCATTTTCACCATAGACGCGGGTCTCTTCCGCACGCTGGCGGCGCAGCACTTCAGGATCGATAAAGCTTTTTCCGCTGATCCCGCCGTGATCCACTTTTACCGGCGCGTCATCACCCGGCGCGCGGGATACGGTACGCCACGGAGAGGTTCCCTCACCGACAAAACCTTCACGCTTGCGCTCATCACGTTTACGCTCGCCGCCGCGGCCCTCTTTTTCATCGCGCGCAGGGCGGTGACGACCGTCAACACGAGACTTTCCTGGACGCCCCCC
Organism: Klebsiella sp. KE9456; assembly: GCF_043832615.1. Taxonomy (NCBI): domain Bacteria; kingdom Pseudomonadati; phylum Pseudomonadota; class Gammaproteobacteria; order Enterobacterales; family Enterobacteriaceae; genus Klebsiella; species Klebsiella sp. KE9456. Next base: position 7,674 of record NZ_JBDYQK010000019.1, on the reverse strand, counting down.
GCCTTTCCCGGTTCGTGGGTTATGGGTACGTCTGTCAGAATCATCATCACTGCGGACATACATCACTTTGACCTTGCCGCTTTTATTTTTCAGTTCGTCGTCGCTCATCAATTTTCTCCACCTGCGCTGCGCGAAGCGCGCAGATTACCCGATGTGCCATCACTTAGCCATTATTTCATTTAAAAGCCGGAGTCTATCGTATTCATTGAATAAAACTCATTGTCCTTTATTATCTGAGCATCAATAATATGTAACATTACAGAAACAAATCGGCCACGTGCCGCGCTGCAACCCATAACCAGAGGTTAGTTATGAATACCGTTTGTGCCAGTTGTCAGGCTCTGAACCGCATCCCGGACGATCGTAGCGCTGAAGGCGCGAAATGCGGACGCTGCGGTCACGATCTTTTTGACGGCGATGTGATCAACGCGACCGGGGCAACGCTGGATAAACTGCTGAAAGACGATCTCCCTGTTGTTGTCGATTTTTGGGCGCCGTGGTGCGGCCCTTGCCGTAACTTTGCGCCAGTATTTGAAGATGTGGCGGAAGAACGCAGCGGCGAAATGCGTTTCGTGAAGGTGAATACCGAAGTGGAACGAGAACTGAGCGCGCGTTTCCGCATTCGCAGTATCCCCACCATTATGATGTTCAAAAATGGTCAGGTTATCGATATGCTGAACGGCGCCGTCCCCAAAGCGCCTTTCGATAGCTGGCTAAACGAAGCAGGCCAGCAGTAAACGAGACGGGGCGCCGCTTGTGCCCCGTTTTCACCTCTGCGACAATGGCGTCTTTTGTTAGCGATCCCCATGACTGATAACGCTGTCCTTCGCCTTCGCGCTGAACGCCTCGCACGCGCTACCCGGCCTTTTCTTGCCCGCGGCAACCGCATCCCTCGCTGCCAGGGTTGCCTGCTCCCGCAGAAGCAGTGTCTCTGCGCCACTCTCGCCCCGGCTACTGCCGCCAGCCGTTTTTGTCTGGTGATGTTCGATACCGAGCCAATGAAGCCCAGCAATACCGGACGGCTGATTGCTGACATCCTGCCGGATACGGAAGCATTTCAATGGTCACGCACCGAACCACCACAAGCGCTTCTCGACTTAGTCGCCGACTCGCGATACCAGCCGATGGTGGTTTTTCCGGCTTCTTATGCCGGTACTGAACGCCAGGTGCTTGATGCTCCGCCTCCGGGAAAACCGCCGCTGTTTATTATGCTTGACGGCACCTGGCCCGAAGCGCGAAAAATGTTCCGCAAAAGTCCGTGGCTCGATGCGCTGCCGATGATTTCCGTCGACCTGTCGCGTATCTCCGCTTATCAACTGCGGGAAGCTCACGCGGAAGGGCAATACTGCACCGCCGAAGTGGCGATTGCGCTGCTGGATCTCGCGGGGGATAAAACCGCAGCCGCGGCGCTTGGCGATCACTTTAGCTTATTCAGAACACGCTACCTGGCAGGAAAAACGCAGCACAGGGGCAGTATCACAGCATAATTGCCAGAAAGCGTTTAAAATCATTCGGTCATTGCGGATCAAAGGAGACCGGTATGAGCCAACGAGGCCTGGAAGCATTGCTGCGGCCAAAGTCGATCGCCGTTATTGGCGCATCCATGAAGCCACAGCGCGCCGGTTATCTGATGATGCGCAACCTGCTGGCTGGCGGATTTAACGGCCCGGTTCTCCCGGTGACGCCGGCATGGAAAGCGGTCCTCGGGGTGCTGGCCTGGCCCACCGTCGATACGCTGCCCTTCACGCCCGATCTTGCTGTGCTTTGTACTAACGCCCGCAGAAACCTTGAATTGCTGGAAGCACTGGGGAAAAAAGGGTGTAAAACCTGCATTATTCTCTCGTCCATTCCCGAACACTATCCTGCTCTGCTTGAGTGCGCCGCCCGCTACCAAATGCGGCTGCTCGGGCCGAATAGTCTGGGCCTTCTCGCTCCCTGGCAGGGTCTCAACGCCAGTTTTTCACCGGTCCCGATTCATCGCGGTAAACTGGCGTTTATCTCACAATCAGCGGCGGTCTCCAACACGATTCTCGACTGGGCTCAGCAGCGCGAGATGGGGTTTTCTTACTTTATTGCCCTGGGCGATAGCCTGGATATTGATGTTGACGACCTGCTCGACTTCCTTGCGCGCGACAGTAAAACCAGCGCTATTTTGCTCTACCTTGAGCACCTGAGCGATGCCCGACGTTTTGTTTCAGCGGCCCGTAGCGCATCGCGCAACAAGCCCATCCTGGTGATTAAAAGTGGGCGCAGCCCGGCGGCACAGAAGCTTCTGCACGTTAATTCCGGTATGGATCCCGCCTGGGACGCAGCTATTCAGCGCGCAGGCTTACTGCGGGTGCAGGACACACACGAACTCTTTTCTGCGGTCGAAACCCTTAGTCACATGCGCCCTCTGCGCGGCGAGAAACTGATGATTATCAGTAACGGCGCCGCGCCAGCAGCGCTGGCCCTCGACGAACTCTGGCTACGTAACGGCAAACTTGCCGTTCTCAGCGAGGAAACCTGCAACAATCTCCGCCAGGCATTACCTGACGGTATTGCCATCGCCAACCCGCTGGATCTGCGCGATGACGCCAGTAGCGAGCACTATCTCAACGCGCTGAATGTACTGCTGGATAGCCATGACTACGATGCGCTACTGGTAATCCATTCACCAAGCGCCGCCGCACCAGGAACAGAAAGCGCGCTGGCGCTCATTGACGCCCTGAAGCGTCATCCGCGCGGCAAGTTCGTCACCGTTCTCACCAACTGGTGTGGTGAGTTTTCCTCTCAGGAAGCCCGACGTCTGTTTAGCGATGCTGGTCTGCCAACCTATCGCACGCCCGAAGGGACGATTACCGCCTTTATGCATATGGTGGAGTATCGACGTAACCAGAAACAGCTCAGAGAAACCCCGGTACTGTCAAATTCCTTAACCGCCAATTCCACCGAAGCTCATAGTTTGCTACAGCGTGCGATTGACGAAGGCGCAACGTCGCTGGACACGCATGAAGTGAGCCCTGTCCTGCATGCTTACGGTATTCATACCCTGCCAACATGGATTGCCGCAGATAGTGCCGAGGCTGTGCATATTGCCGAGCAGATTGGTTATCCTGTGGCCCTGAAGCTCCGTTCACCGGATATTCCGCATAAGTCGGAAGTTCAGGGGGTTATGCTTTATCTGCGTACCGCCAGCGAGGTCCAGCAGGCGGCGGATGCCATTATCGATCGCGTCAAAATGACCTGGCCGCAGGCACGCATTCACGGGCTACTGGTGCAAAGCATGGCCAATCGCGCCGGGGCGCAGGAGTTACGGGTGGTTGTGGAGCACGATCCGGTTTTCGGGCCGCTGATCATGCTGGGCGAAGGCGGCATGGAGTGGCGTGCGGAGGATCAGGCCGCTGTCGCGCTGCCACCGCTGAATATGAACCTTGCGCGCTATCTGGTTATTCAGGCCATCAAAAGTAAAAAGGTGCGTGGGCGCAGTGCGCTACGCCCTCTGGATATTCCGGGCCTGAGCCAACTGCTGGTACAGGTCTCAAATTTAATTGTCGATTGCCCGCAGATTCAGCGTCTGGATATTCATCCTCTTCTGGCTTCCGGCCATGAATTCACTGCGCTTGACGTAACATTAAGTCTGTCCCCATTCACTGGCGATAGAGAAAGCCGCCTGGCCATACGCCCTTATCCGCAGCAACTGGAAGAGTGGGTGATAATGAAGAATGGTGAACGCTGCCTGTTCCGCCCAATCCTCCCGGAAGATGAACCCCAGCTATTGGCCTTTATTGCCCAGGTCACGAAGGAAGATCTTTATTATCGTTACTTCAGCGAAATCAACGAATTTACGCACGATGACTTAGCCAATATGACGCAGATCGACTACGATCGAGAAATGGCCTTTGTCGCAGTACGTTCCACAACGGCGGGGAATGAGATCCTCGGCGTGACGCGGGCAATCTCCGATCCGGATAATATTGATGCCGAGTTCGCCGTACTGGTGCGATCTGACTTGAAAGGCCTGGGTTTAGGCCGCCGTCTACTCGAAAAGCTGATTGCCTATACACAAAGCCATGGACTTCAGCGGCTAAATGGCATCACTATGCCGAATAATAAAGGCATGATCGGCCTCGCCAGAAAGCTGGGATTCTCGGTTGATATTCAGCTTGAAGATGGGATTGTCAGTCTGTCTCTTCAGCTTGTATCTGAGCAATGACAAACAGCCGGGCGCAATTGTTGACTACTTTAACGGGTAGTAATGGTATTATTGCCCGCTTACGTCGTCTGCATGGTACAGAAGACCCTTCAATAAACAGAGAAGAAACGCACTGTGATGTTGTCAAAATTTAAACGTAATAAACATCAACAACACCTTGCCCAACTCCCTAAGCTTTATCAGTCAGTTGATGATATCGAGTTCTTTTACGCTCCGGCAGATTTTCGGCAAGCGTTACTGGCCAGGATAGCTCAGGCCACCCAGCGTATTTGTATTATTGCGCTCTATCTGGAGCAGGATGATGGCGGCAAAGGAATTCTGCAGGCATTGTATGATGCGAAGCGCCTGCGCCCTGAACTGGATGTTCGGGTGCTGGTGGACTGGCATCGCGCCCAGCGCGGCCGTATTGGTGCCGCGGCATCAAACACCAATGCCGACTGGTATTGCCGCATGGCGCAGAAAAATCCTAGTGTCGATATCCCGGTTTATGGCGTTCCGGTCAATACCCGTGAAGCGCTCGGGGTTCTCCACTTCAAAGGCTTTATCATTGATGATTGCGTGCTCTATAGCGGCGCCAGTCTGAATGACGTTTACCTGCATCAGCACGATAAATATCGTTACGATCGCTATCAGTGTATCCGCAACAGCAAGATGGCCGATGTGATGTTCGACTGGGTTGAGCAGCACCTGGTACAAGGCCGTGGCGTTAATCGTCTTGACAGATCCGATCGCCCAAAAAGCCCGGAAATCAAAAATGATATCCGTCAGTATCGTCAGGAACTTCGCGATAGCAGCTACCACTTCCTCGGGAATGCGGATGAAGACCGGCTATCGGTAACGCCGCTCGTTGGTCTGGGTAAGACCAGCCTGCTGAATAAAACAATCTTCCATCTGATGCCCTGTACCGAGCATAAACTGACTATCTGCACTCCCTATTTCAACCTGCCCGCTCTACTGGTGCGTAATATCATCCAGCTGTTACGCGGCGGGAAAAAAGTTGAAATTATCGTCGGTGATAAAACCGCTAATGATTTCTATATTCCGGAAGATCAGCCGTTTAAAATTATCGGTGCGCTACCCTATCTTTATGAAATCAATCTACGGCGTTTTCTGAGCCGACTACAGTATTATGTCAACAGTGGGCAATTGATTATCCGTTTATGGAAGGACGACGATAACAGCTACCACCTGAAAGGCATGTGGGTTGATGACGAATGGATGCTGCTGACCGGTAACAATCTAAACCCTCGCGCCTGGCGCCTGGATCTGGAAAATGCCATTCTTATTCATGACCCGGAGAATCAGCTTAGCGCAATGCGTGAAAAAGAGCTAAATCTCATCCGTCAACATACCACGATCGTCCAGCACTATCGTGATCTACAAAGTATTGCCGACTACCCGGTGAAAGTCCGCAAACTGATCCGGCGTCTGCGACGAATCCGAATAGATCGTTTGATCAGCCGCATTCTCTGAATTGTTGCCCCGTACCACGGGGCTTTTTTCTGACATTTGCAGGCATATCATTAATTCTACAAACGCAGGCCCTTACCTTTACGGTGCAACGTCAGGGAAACCAGGAAAGCAATCGCCCCCATGACGGTGACATACCAGTAGAAAGCGTGCTCAATCCCGGCCGATTTTAACGACAGAGCAACGTACTCTGCCGAACCGCCAAATAATGCATTGGCAACCGCGTAAGATAACCCAACCCCTAAGGCCCGAACCTGGGCCGGAAACATTTCGGCCTTCAGAATCCCGCTAATTGAAGTATAGAAACTGACGATCAGCAACGCGCATACCACTAAGGCAAATGCCGCATACGGCGAACTTACGTGTTGTAATGCATTGAGGACAGGAACGGTAAACAGGGTAACTAATGCGCCAAAGCAGAGCATAGAGGTGCGACGGCCAATTTTATCCGAGAGCGCACCAAACAACGGCTGAACTAACATATATACCAACAGGGCTGCGGTCATAATCATACTCGCGGTACCCACCGTCATGCCCGCGGTATTGACCAGGTATTTTTGCATATAGGTGGTGAAAGTATAAAAGCTCAATGAACCAGCGGCAGTGAAACCCAGCACCATAATAAATGCTTTGCGGTTACGCCATAATCCTTTAAACGATCCCGCCTCTTTTAGCGCGCGCGTTTCCTGTTTAGACGTTTCGTCCAATTGGCGCCGCAGCCACAGGGCAACGATAGCTAACACTGCGCCAAGCGCAAAGGGAATGCGCCATCCCCAGGCGTGCAGATCTTCATTGCTGAGGATTTGTTGTAAAACTACAACGACAAGTACCGCCAGAAGCTGGCCTCCAATCAGAGTGACATACTGAAATGAGGCATAAAAACCTTTCTTACCTTCAACGGCAACCTCACTCATATAGGTTGCACTGGTGCCATATTCTCCTCCGACAGACAGTCCCTGAAATAAACGCGCTAGCAGAAGCAGTGCCGGGGCCCAGGTCCCGATCGTTGCATAACCGGGTAAGCATGCGATCACCAGGGAACCAAAACACATCATACAAACGGAGATGAGCATGGAAGTTTTACGTCCGCGCCGATCGGCAATACGCCCGAATAACCAACCGCCGATCGGACGCATCAGGAAACCTGCGGCAAATACTCCTGCAGTTTGTAACAATTGCGTTGTGGTATTTCCGGAAGGAAAGAAGATGTGGGCAAAATAGAGTGAACAAAATGAATAAACATAAAAATCAAACCATTCAACCAGATTACCTGACGATGCTCCTACAATTGCCCATATACGACGTCGGGTATCGCCGTGCTCCGGCGTTCTACATGCGCTAATGCTACTTTCTGTCATTATAATTATACTCCAGCAAAGACTGTAATCTGTCTCGTCGGGCGTGGCAGATTATCTGGATAAATTAATTGGTGAATAAAATGTTATACAATTGTTATAATTTTATATGTGACGGTTATCACGTTTTATTCCGTGACAGGAGCATTCAAGATTAACGATAACGCACAGGCGAAGATGAAGTGAAATATGAGGATAAGTGAGTCTGAGCAGGCCTTTGTGTTGGTTCATACGTAAGCCGGATAAGGCGCAGCCGCCATCCGGCAGTGCCCGGACGGTATAAACGCAAAAAGGCCATCCGTGAGGATGACCTTTGAGGCTGATGACAAACCTGATTTAGATATTGTGCTCGCATTTCTGCCGGGTGGCGGCCATCGCCTTACCTGGCATGTAAAACCAATAATATCATCATGTTATGGGTTTTTCGTAGGCCCGCGCAAGCGAAGCGCCGCCGGGCAATTCCGGAAAAACGCACTTTGTCAGCAATCTGAAAGGCCATCCGTGAGGATGACCTTTTCACTTATTTAATGCCTGGCAGTTTATGGCGGGCGTCCTGCCCGCCACCCTCCGGGCCGTTGCTCCGCAACGTTCAAATCCGCTCCCGGCGGATTTGTCCTCCTCAGGAGAGCGCTCACCGACAAACAACAGATAAAG
>NZ_JBDYQK010000018.1:0-118688 GCF_043832615.1 Klebsiella sp. KE9456 | reverse complement strand
CGGGATTGGTAGTATGAAGCATGAGAGTTACCTCGTGTTTTGTATAAGGATTCGACACCCATATCAAAACCGGTAACTCTCAACCTTTCAAGGCCATGTGTCAGATCAAGTCGCGACTAATACAAATTAGTGCAATACTGCGGTTAATCCTGCAGCAACAATCAAGCCCAGGACAATAATCGTTGTTGTCAGCGAATACCTTAAATTTGTATCCATCAATTTTCCCCCTGATTATCCCCACATAAAAAGTGAGTACGATCATTTTTGCACAGAATAGCGTAAAAATCTTCCGAGATTTAGCATGATGCACATTTTTACTCTTCCCCTTTGCCCCAAGATCGGACAAAATTCCACGCTAATTTGAAAGCGTATCGGCCATTGACCCCTTCCTGTCGTTCTGTGTCGTTTTCCCGACGTGATGCAATGATGATTTTTAGCATCAGGGTGTGTGCAGGCAAACGTTTACGTAGCGATACACAGACGATCAGGTCAAGGTCTGGAGTGAGGAATAATGGCAACTATTAAAGATGTAGCGAAGCGCGCAAACGTTTCCACTACAACTGTTTCACACGTAATTAACAAAACGCGTTTCGTTGCGGAAGAGACGCGCAATGCGGTATGGGCGGCGATTAAAGAACTGCACTACTCTCCCAGCGCTGTCGCCCGTAGCCTGAAGGTGAATCACACCAAGTCTATTGGTCTGCTGGCCACCAGCAGCGAAGCGGCCTATTTTGCGGAAATTATTGAAGCAGTTGAGAAAAGCTGCTTCCAGAAAGGCTACACCCTGATCCTCGGCAACGCCTGGAACGATCCTGAGAAACAGCGCGCCTATTTGTCAATGATGGCGCAAAAACGCGTAGATGGTCTGCTGGTGATGTGTTCTGAATATCCGGAATCGGTGTTGAGTATGCTGGAAGAGTACCGCCATATTCCCATGGTGGTAATGGACTGGGGGGAAGCAAAAGCCGATTTCACCGACGCGGTGATCGATAACGCCTTTGAAGGCGGCTACCTTGCCGGACGCTATCTGATTGAGCGCGGCCATCACGATATTGGGGTCATCCCCGGCCCGCTGGAGCGCAACACTGGCGCCGGTCGGCTGGCGGGCTTTATGAAAGCCATGGAAGAGGCGCGAATTACTGTTCCTGAAAACTGGATTGTACAGGGTGATTTTGAGCCGGAATCCGGCTATCGCGCAATGCAACAAATTCTCAGCCAGCATCACCGCCCGACGGCAATTTTCTGCGGCGGGGATATTATGGCAATGGGTGCAATCTGCGCAGCGGACGAAATGGGCCTGCGCGTACCGCAGGATATTTCGCTGATCGGTTATGATAATGTGCGCAACGCTCGCTACTTCAGCCCGGCGCTGACCACCATCCATCAGCCAAAAGACTCGCTGGGCGAGGCTGCATTCAACATGCTACTGGACCGTATCGTCAATAAACGTGAAGTCTCCCGGTCGATTGAAGTGCATCCGCGCCTTGTCGAGCGCCGTTCGGTGGCCGATGGCCCGTTTATCGATTACCGTCGTTAACACCATGTGCGGCGTCGGTTATTCCGGCGCCCGCAACCATTCACGGTTCAGCGTTTCGCTGTCGCCAAGATAATCCAGCAGCCACAGCAGCGCAGGAGATGCATCGCTTTGTTGCCAGGTCAGGCAACAGGCGGCGTCCGGGAATGGATTTTCCAGCGCCAGCGCAGCCCATTTACCGCTATCCAGCCACGGACGCGCCAGATGTTCTGGCACCATGCCGACACACAGTCCGGCGGAAAGGCAGGTTGCGGAAGCATCCCAGTCCGGCACCACTACCCTCTTCTGATTATCCAGCAGCCAGGTCGTGCGCTTCGGCAACGAACGTGACGTATCCTCTCTGACCAGCGATGGCCAGTTGCGTAATACATCGTCGCTCAGTGGGCCCGCCATTTTTGCCAGCGGATGGTGGCTGGCGACAACGCAACTCCAGCTCAGCATCCCCATATCACGGAAGGCATAGCGCCCCCCGACCGGAATCGAACGCGTCGCCCCGATCGCTAATTCCGCACGGCCATCGGCCAGCGCGTCCCAGACGCCGTTGAAAACCTCCTGAGAAACAATCAGCTCAACGTCGTCAAAATGGCGATAAAAATCAACGATCATTTGCCGCATACGTGTGGGTTTGACGATGTTATCGACTGCGATGGACAACTGCCCGCGCCAGCCGTTGGCTATCTGCTGGCACTGCTGACGGGTGATCTGCATTTTTTTGATAACAGAGCGCCCTTCCTGCAGAAACCAGACTCCGGCGGGCGTTAATTCCACATCCCGATGACGACGTTCAAACAGCGGAACCGCCAGCCACTCTTCCAGTTGACGAACGGTATAGCTGACAGCAGAAGGCACACGATGCAACTCCTGCGCTGCGGCGCTAAAGCTGCCATTGCGGGCAACAGCATCAACAACTTCAAGCGAGTATTCCGACCACATTTTTTGCCTGCAAAATTTTTGAAATGAACGAACAAATATTAGCGTTTCACAAGCCGGAATGCACTCCCTACACTCTGCCGCATCATCGCCGTATCACTGAAATGAGAGTTTTATGCAACAACCTGGGAAAGGATTTTTAGTCTGGCTGGCGGGGCTTAGCGTGCTCGGTTTCCTCGCCACTGATATGTATTTGCCGGCGTTTGCCGCCATTCAACAGGATTTGAATACCTCCGCGTCCGCGGTCAGCGCCAGCCTGAGCTTATTCCTTGCCGGCTTTGCTATTGGACAACTGTTCTGGGGGCCTGTCTCTGACCGCTACGGTCGTAAGCCGGTGCTGTTCTGCGGCCTGCTGATTTTCGCCCTCGGCTGTCTGGGCATGCTCTGGGTTCAGGACACCCGGCTGATGCTGGCGCTGCGTTTTGTCCAGGCCATTGGCGTTTGCGCCGCCGCAGTCACCTGGCAGGCGCTGGTCACCGATTACTATCCGGCGCATCGCACGAACCGTATTTTTGCCACCATTATGCCGCTGGTCGGACTCTCTCCCGCGCTGGCGCCGCTGCTCGGTAGCTGGCTGTTGGTACATTTCGACTGGCAGGCTATTTTTGCTGTCCTGGCCGCTGTGGCTCTGGTGCTGATCCTGCCGACCATTCGTCTGAGATCTGTTAATAAGCCATCCGTCAATACACAGCAAAAGCTCACTTTCTTTACCCTGCTTCGCTCACGTGAATATAGCGGTAATGTGCTGATTTACGCCGCCTGCTCCGCAAGCTTTTTTGCCTGGCTGACCGGCTCACCTTTTATTCTCCATGATATGGGCTATGGCCCAACGGCGGTCGGTCTGAGCTACATTCCGCAAACTATCGCTTTTCTGGTGGGCGGTTACGGCTGCCGCGCGGCCCTGCAAAAGTGGTCAGGCGGGCAAATCCTGCCCTGGCTGCTGGCTATCTTCACTATCAGCGTTGCCGCCATCTGGATGACCGGCCTGCAGGATAATGTCACGCTGGTCGGATTGATGATCCCGTTCTGCGCCATGGCGGCGGTAAATGCGGGAATTTATCCCATCGTTGTCGCTCAGGCCCTGAAGCCCTTTCCACAGGCCACCGGCCGCGCCGCCGCGTTGCAAAATACCTTACAGCTCGGTCTCTGTTTCGTTACCAGTCTGCTTGTCTCGGCACTCATTGCGCATCCACTGCAAACCACCACCCGCGTGATGCTGGTCTCCATTGTGCTTGCCGGCATCGGTTATCGTCTGCAACACAACGCTGCGCGGCGGGTAACTGACACGTCGCATGCCTAAAATAGACGCCTGACTGGCCCCCGGATTTAGTCATTAGCTGGCTAAGATATTTTTATTGAAAGCCCGTTTTTAGCGGCCTATACTGAATCCGGTATCACATAAATAGAATATTCAACAAATCTTAACGGGAGCAGGATGCATCCCGTTTCACCATGGATGGCCTTTCGGCAAGGGTTATCTCCCTTCCTCTGTTCTACGTCGGATAGCAGTCTCGCGGTTAATCCGTGGGATTTCTCACAAAACCAAAAAAACGTCTACGCTGTTTTAAGGTTCTGATCACTTGGGCGTGATGGAGAAGCTATGAGTTCATCGTGTATAGAAGAAGTAAGTGTACCAAATGATGACTGGTACCGGATTGCAGCTGAATTGTTAGGCCGTGCCAATATTGAGATCAACGGCCCCGCCCCCTCCGATCTGCAGATTAAAAATCCGCATTTTTTTAAACGCGTCCTGCAGGAAGGGTCACTGGGATTAGGCGAGAGTTATATGGACGGCTGGTGGGATTGTGAGCGACTGGATATATTTTTCTATAAGGTCCTGCGGGCCGGTCTGGAGAATCAACTCCCGCACCATCTTAAAGATACGCTACGTATTGCTGGCGCTCGTTTGTTCAATCTGCAAAGCAAAAAAAGATCATGGATTGTCGGTAGAGAACACTACGATTTAGGCAACGATCTCTTTAGCCGCATGCTCGATCCTTATATGCAATATTCCTGCGGTTACTGGAAAGATGCGCAGAATCTGGACGCCGCTCAGCAGGCAAAATTAGATCTTATTTGCCGAAAATTACAGCTTGAACCCGGAATGCGGGTACTGGATATCGGCTGCGGCTGGGGCGGGCTGGCGTACTACATGGCGAAAAACTACCAGGTCAGCGTTGTTGGCGTCACGATCTCCGCGGAACAGCAGAAGATGGCTCAACAGCGTTGCGCAGGGCTGGACGTGACGATTTTACTCCAGGACTATCGGGATCTGCACGATAGTTTCGACCGTATCGTTTCGGTCGGGATGTTCGAGCATGTCGGGCCTAAAAACTACAATACCTATTTTGAAGTGGTCGATCATAATTTAAAACCTGACGGTCGCTTCCTGCTGCATACGATCGGTTCGAAAAAAACCGGCCACAGCGTTGATCCGTGGATCAATAAATATATCTTTCCTAACGGGTGTCTGCCGTCGGTACGTCATATTGCCGAAGCCAGTGAAACGCATTTCGTGATGGAAGACTGGCATAATTTCGGCGCCGATTATGACACTACCCTGATGGCCTGGTATGAGCGTTTCCTTAATAGCTGGCCGGAAATTGCCGATAACTATTCGGATAGATTCAAACGCATGTTCAGTTATTATCTAAATGCCTGTGCCGGCGCTTTCCGCGCGCGCGATATTCAGCTCTGGCAGGTCGTTTTTTCTCGCGGCGCAGAGCACGGTCTTCGCGTTGCTCGTTAATTTCTGCTCCACCTGCGCCCCTGGCGCAGGTGTTTTCTCTTTTATTCACCGCGACGGCAATAACCAATACATTTATCAATCCAGCGCAAAACGCTCTCCTGACGACATATCGCCCCTTCAAGCACAATAAAATCACCAAATCTGTCACTTTCAAGAGGTGGAACCTGCGCGTACTGTTCCATTGTTTTTTGCAGAACATTTAACCTTTCGAGGTGCTGTATGCGCTGATTTTCCAACAGATGAATACGCGTACTGACATCAAGATAGTGGGAAAAATACATACGAACCCGAAAAACATCTTTTGCCGTTTTTTCTATTGGCTCATCTTTATGTAGCCATTTCAGCAGTTCATCCCTTCCGGTATCGGTAATGCTGTATTTCTTTTTTTCCAGAATATCGCCGCTGATTTCGATGTCGTAAGTGACCAGTCCATCGTGATACATGCGCTTTAGCTCACCATAAATCTGGCTATGTTTCGCATGCCAGAACTTTGCCAGTTCATGGTTAAACGCCTTGCTGATGTCATAGCCGGTCATTGCCGTACGGTTAAGTAAGCCCAGAATGGCATAAGTTAAAACTCTCATTTCGCCTCACCTGTGATCTCTGTGCGCAGTATAGCACGCGTCACTCTCCGCATTACGCCTTCTTGCCACGTCAACAGCCATGTCAAATAAAACATGTAATCATTGACATGATTTATAACGTGGTTTAGCGTCTGATCAGAACGATTACCACGCAAGAATTGTTAATAAAACATTGATTTTGTTGCTTAATAGAAAATTTCATCGAGGATAAAAACATGGATTACTCAAAAAAAAGATGGCGGATCCTGATAGCAAGTTGCTTTATCAATCTATGCGTAGGCTCGATGTACGCCTGGAGCGTTTTTGCCACGCCGATGGCTGACTACCTCTCACAACTTCACAACGCCAATATCACCTCTGCCGATCTGGCTATCGTTTTTGTCATCTGCAACTCTGTTGGTCCCATAACGATGATCAGCGGGGGCAAAATAAACGATACATTTGGCCCCCGTATGGTGATTTTCACTGGCGGACTCATGTTTGGCGGCGGGATGATCCTCTGCGGTTTTGCCTCGCAAATCAGTCATCTGATCTGGGCATATGGAATATTAACCGGTCTGGGATTAGGAATGGTCTACGGGGCGACCATTAGCACCTCTATCAAATTTTTCCCCGATAAACGCGGTTTTGTCGGCGGTGTCACCACTGCCCTGTTTGGCATCAGTTCGGTGATCATTCCGCCGATTGCCGGGATAATTACCGCCGAGGCCGGTATTCTGTCTGCCTTTAAAATCATCGGACTGGGTTTCGCGGTTATTATCTGCGCCTGCGCTTTCGTCATCGATAAATGCCCGCATGGCTTTAGTCCGGACGGCTGGCAACCGCCGCAACACGCGCGAAACATCATGCCTTCAGGGAATAAAACCTGGCGGCAAATGATGTCCAGCTTCAATTTTTATCTTATGCTCATCATGCTGACCTGCGGCGCAGTTGCCGGACTCATGTGCATTTCTCTGGCCTCTCCGCTGGCAAAAATCATGGTCGGGATGTCCACGGCCGCCGCAACGCTGGCCGTTTCCGTTCTCGCTCTTTTCAACGTCCTGGGACGGGTCATGGCGGGCATGATTTCCGACAAAATCGGCCGCATTAATACCCTGATGCTCGCCTGTATCCTCTCTATTCCAGGCCTCAGTGCTCTCTACTACACGGGCATCGGCGACGATGCGCTGTTTTACACGGGAATTTCCATTATCGGTATCTGTTTTGGTGCCTTTATGGGTGTTTTTCCTGGCTTCACCGCCGACCAATTCGGCGCACAGCACAACAGCGTGAACTTCGGCATTATGTTCTGCGGTTTCGCTATCGCCGGTTACGTCGGACCAACCATTATGTCCTCAACGTTTGCCGCCACTCACAGTTACCACAGCGCCTTTCCCGTCGGCATCGCATTTAGCGTCACCGCGCTGGTGCTCGCCTTAATTTTTCGCCTGATAAATAAAAATATTCTGCTTAAATAACGCCGGAGAACAACCCCATGACAAAAGCGCGCGCCGCGAGACAATCGATCAACTGCGCGACTGCGCGCCGTGGGTGGCGCAGGTGGGTGATTACGTGAAGATCCCGACAATTACAACCGCAATTTATCAGGGCCATCACGCGGCAATGGATATCTGACGGTTAGTATGTCAATCGGCAGCCCGATCACGCCTGTCGGGCTGCGTACCGGGTTACTCTGTCGCCGTTTTCTGCGCCGCCTCTTTCGCCGCCAGCACGCGCTCGACGGTATCAATCACCGCCTGCGTCTGCGGATCGATTTCAATATTCACCCGATCGCCCAGCTTTTTCGCGCCAAGCGTGGTGCGCTGGAGCGTTTCCGGAATTAAATGCACACAAAAGCGCGTCGGGGTCACTTCGCCGACGGTCAGACTGATCCCGTCCACGCCAATATATCCTTTATAAAGGATATATTTCATTAACGCCGGGTCCTGAACCTTAAACCAGATTTGACGGTTATTTTCCGAGGTCAGAATTTTCACCACTTCGGCGGTGGTCATGATATGACCGGACATCAGATGACCGCCAATTTCGTCGCTGAATTTAGCCGCACGCTCAACGTTCACGCTATCGCCTGCACGGACTGCGCCCAGGTTGGTGACTCGCAGTGTCTCTTTCATCAGGTCAAAACTCACCCGTGCGCCGTCGATATGCGTGACGGTCAAACAACACCCATTGTGCGCCACCGACGCCCCCGTTTCGAGCCCTGAAAGCATATGCTCAGGTAATTCCACTACGTGGGTGCGAAAATTGGGTTTCTCGTCAATGGACAGCACTTTCGCGGTCCCCTGCACAATACCGGTAAACATGTTTTGCTCCTGTATAAACTCATGACGGTATCATTACCGTTTTAGGCTATATGGAACAATAACAGGTGGTAAAACAGGTTGCCAGCGGACAACGTCTACTGGGATTTTTTCACTGGATAAATAGCCAATCCTCGCTACAATGGTCTGGAAAATCCCCCTGTTTTTCTTCTTGCTGCTATGTAGAGCGGCTTTTTTAGTCCAAAAATAACAACAATATAAAGGTGTTCACGTGCAGAAGTACTTTATTGAAGCGCGTCAGTTGTTAGCGCTGGCAATACCCGTTATCCTCGCTCAGGTTGCCCAGACCGCTATGGGATTCGTCGATACCGTAATGGCGGGCGGTTACAGCGCCACCGATATGGCAGCCGTGGCTATCGGTACCTCCATTTGGTTACCGGTGATCCTTTTCGGCCATGGTCTGCTGCTGGCGATGACCCCGATCATTGCTCAGCTTAATGGTTCAGGTCGTCGCGACCGTATCGCCCATCAGGTGCGTCAGGGTTTCTGGCTGGCTGGCTTCGTCTCAATGCTGGTGATGGTTATCCTGTGGAACGCAGGTTACATCATCAGTTCCATGCATGATATTGACCCGGCGATGGCGGAGAAAGCCGTTGGCTACCTGCGCACCCTGTTATGGGGAGCGCCCGGCTATCTCTTCTTTCAGGTCGCGCGTAACCAGTGTGAAGGTCTGGCGAAGACCAAGCCGGGCATGGTTATGGGGTTTATCGGCCTGCTGGTCAACATTCCCGTGAACTACATCTTTATCTACGGTCATTTCGGTATGCCAGAGCTGGGTGGTATTGGTTGCGGCGTGGCGACGGCTGCCGTTTACTGGGTGATGTTTTTCAGTATGATCTTCTGGGTGCGCCGCGCGCGCTCAATGCGGGATATTCGCAGCCACGAAGGTTTCGGCAAACCGGACGTAGCTGTTCTTAAGCGCCTGGTACAACTGGGCCTGCCGATTGCGCTGGCGCTGTTTTTCGAAGTGACCCTGTTTGCCGTGGTGGCGCTGCTGGTCTCTCCGCTGGGGATCATCAATGTCGCCGGACATCAGATTGCCCTTAACTTCAGTTCGCTAATGTTCGTGTTACCGCTCTCCCTGGGCGCGGCGGTGACGATTCGCGTCGGTTTCCGTCTTGGGCAGGGCTCAACGCTGGAAGCACAAACTTCGGCCAGAACCGGCCTGGGCGTTGGCGTGTGTATGGCCGTTATCACCGCCATTTTCACTATTCTGATGCGCAAGCAAATTGCGCTGCTGTATAACGACAACCCTGAGGTCGTTATGCTGGCTTCCCAGTTAATGTTGTTAGCGGCGATCTACCAGATTTCCGACTCCATTCAGGTGATTGGCAGCGGGATCCTGCGTGGTTATAAAGATACCCGCTCCATCTTCTTTATCACCTTTATCGCCTATTGGGTGCTCGGGCTGCCGAGCGGCTATCTGCTGGCGCTGACCGACGTCGTTGTCCCGCGCCTGGGGCCCGCGGGTTTCTGGTGGGGATTTATTATTGGTTTAACCTCCGCTGCCATCATGATGATGCTGCGTATGCGTTTCCTGCAGCGTCAGCCTTCCAGCATCATTCTACAGCGTGCTGCGCGTTAAGCCTGTTCGGCGCGATATTGGATGAAAAAACGGCGCGGATAGCGCGCCGTTATCCGAACCTGATGAACAAATATTCTTTTGCATCAGTAAAATATAAGCAACATGGATAAAACTTCTGCGATCGCGTCAAATCTGGAAGAAAAGTGACGTTTGCCTCTTGCCACAACCCCGCCCTGCCGTTAATATGCGTCCCCGTTGTTACCACAACATTGCGTTCATAGCTCAGTTGGTTAGAGCACCACCTTGACATGGTGGGGGTCGTTGGTTCGAGTCCAATTGAACGCACCATAATGCGTTTATAGCTCAGTTGGTTAGAGCACCACCTTGACATGGTGGGGGTCGTTGGTTCGAGTCCAATTAAACGCACCATATTGCGTCCGTAGCTCAGTTGGTTAGAGCACCACCTTGACATGGTGGGGGTCGGTGGTTCGAGTCCACTCGGACGCACCATTCAGTTGATAATTGAGTGCTGCGCTTTTATCCTCTCGTCAGTAACACCCATAAATCATCCCTGTGCCAATGATATTTTAAATCGGGTTTACGCTTTATCCCGGCTGAAAATTTCGATATTTGTTAGCAACTGAGCATTCTCAGTCTAAAGAAGCATCCTGCCAATTTCCCATTCCCCGCTCATGGTCTATACCCTAACTAATTCGTGTTGCAGGACATAACGCTTAACCGTGTTTGCGTCGGCCTCACATGAGCAGACAGGAGGCGGAGAGAGGCCCTGCCAGACCGCCTGCAACCTGAATATGATGGTTATATATCTTATGCATCTTCCCATATGCAGGAGCGATCATGATAAGTAAAAAAATTCTGATGCTGGTCGGCGACTACGCCGAAGATTATGAAACGATGGTGCCTTTTCAGGCGCTGCAGATGATTGGCCATCAGGTCGACGCGGTATGCCCCGATAAGGTCAAAGGGGACTACGTCACGACGGCGATCCATGATTTTGATGGCGCTCAGACATACAGCGAGAAACCGGGTCACCGCTTTACCCTTAACGCCGACTTTGCCGAAGTGAAAGAACAGGACTACGATGCCCTACTGATTCCCGGCGGGCGGGCGCCGGAATATTTGCGATTAAATAACGACGTAATAACACTGGTACAGGCATTTAACGCCGCGGGCAAACCAATTGCCGCCGTTTGTCACGGCCCACAACTGCTGGCCGCCGCCAGCATTCTGCAAGGCCGAACCTGCAGCGCCTACCCCGCCTGCGCGCCGGAAGTACGGCTCGCGGGTGGACATTATGCCGATATTGGCATCGATCAGGCACACGTCGATGGCAACCTGGTCACCGCACCTGCCTGGCCCGCTCATCCGCAATGGCTGGCGAAATTTGCTGAAGTGTTACAGCGGTAACCTGTCAAATATTCGCGACGTTCGTAATGGTAAAAAAAAGAGAAATGAACCGATGCGCTAAAGCCTGAATTTAACTTTAGCGCATCAATAAGCATAAGATCACAGCGTCATCATCATCTCATGCCAGGCCATGCCGCCATGATCGGACGCTGACGGTTTAATATAGCGATAGCCAAAGTGCGCATAGAGATCCACATGACGATCTTTACACATAAGATGGATGGTTTGCTTATTCATGACCTTCATCCGCGAGATAAACTCACGCATCATCAGCGTGGCGTAGCCCTGCCCCTGGAAATCAGGATCTACCACGACCGACATAATCACCACATTCGGCGCCGCCGGGTCGTGCCCGATAAGCTCTTTGAACTCTTCGTCGGACATCACCACGTCCCACGCACAGCCCGCGTTAATAAATCCAATCACTTCTCCGCCAAGTTCCATACACATAAACCCTTGCGGATACAGATTGATACGGGTGGCGATTTTTTCTCTCGTCGCCGCTTCGTCACCTTCATACGCGGTGATTTCAATCTGATAGCAGCGATCAACGTCGGATGGCGTGGCCTGGCGAAATACGGGGGTAGACATAATTTATCCTCTTCAGCGTCCCTGATGTGCCGACATAGTACACCATTCAGGCCGTTCATCACGCACCGCTACAAGGGTATGAGAATAAATTCGCCTCGGTACAACGCCCGCATCGCCAGTTGGCCCTCTTCGCCATTTTGCACCACAATTATTCTGCCAGGTTTACCTCACCGGGACAGACTATCTCGTGGCGCTTTTCAACTCACGGAAGGCCACCGATAACAAATGTAATAACAGCGACGGGTCAGTCAATATGAAGAAAATTGCTATCATCGGCGCAGGTCCAACCGGTATTTATACGTTGTACGCATTACTTAAACATAACGAACCGTTCGAGGTGTCGATTTATGAGCAGGCAGATGAAGCAGGCGTAGGCATGCCCTACAGTGACGAAGATAATTCCCCCATGATGCTGGCAAACATCGCCAGTATTGAAATACCGCCCATTCAGTGCACTTATCTTGACTGGCTAAAAACCCAAAGCAAAGCTAATCTTTCGCGCTACGGCGTAGATTACGATACGCTTCATGACCGCCAGTTTCTGCCGCGCATTCTGCTTGGCGAATATTTTCGCGATCGGTTTCTTGCACTGGTTGCGCAAGCCAAAGAACAAGGCTTTCGGATACAGGTCAATGAATCCTGCCTTGTTACCGACCTGCAGGCCAGCGAAGCAGGTGTCAGGCTCTGGCGACAAAATGAACCGACCGCCGAATCCTTTGATCTCGCAGTCATCGCCACTGGTCACGTCTGGCCCGCGGAAGAAGAATCAACCCGCAGTTGGTTTCCCAGTCCGTGGTCAGGCCTGATGGAAGCGAAGATCCCGCCTTGCCGGGTGGGCATCATGGGAACCTCACTGAGCGGGATTGATGCGGCAATGGCCGTTGCGGTTCAGCATGGCAGCTTTAGCGAGCCGGATGATGACACGCTGATTTTCAGGCTGAACGATGGCTGTGAGTCCCTTAAAATTGTGCTCATGTCCCGCTCCGGCATTTTGCCGGAGGCCGACTTTTACTGCCCAATCCCCTGGGAGCCGCTGCAGATCGTTACCCAACACGCGCTCGACCAGGAAATCGCCGTCGGGGCCGATGGCTTGCTCGACCGGGTATTTAATCTGATTGCTCAGGAAATCGCGCTCGCCGATCCGCACTGGAGCGAAGAGATCGCCCTTTGCGACCTTGATGCGGACACCTTTAGCGAAACCTGGTTTTATCAACGTCAGCAGAAGAATCCTTTTCACTGGGCGCAGGCTAACCTCAAGGAAGTCGAGCGAAACAAACGCGAGAGATACACCGTTCCCTGGCGTTACGTCATCCTGCGGTTGCATGAAGCCGTCCAGGCAATAGTTCCCCACCTCAATGACAGGGATCGGACACGTTTTAGCGCAGGTCTTGCCCGCGTGTTTATCGACTGCTATGCCGCCATTCCCCCGGAATCTATTCGCCGCTTACTGGCGCTACGCGAAGCGGGTGTGATCAGCATTCTCTCGTTGGGACAGGATTATGAAATAGCCATCCAGCCGGAAAAAACGTTGATCTCCAGCCGGGATAAGCACTATATCTACGATGTGTTTGTCGATGCCCGTGGGCAAAAACCGCTGAAAAACAAAGATATTCCGTTTCCTCATTTACGAGCGCAGTTGCTGGCGACGGGTGATGAGATCCCGGAAGTCGGCGATGATTATACGTTGCAGGATCCCCCGGCGATTCGCGGGCGTATTGCATTCGGCGCCATCCCGTGGTTGATGCATGACCAACCCTTTGTCCAGGGGATCACCGCCTGCGCGGAGATCGGCGCGGCAATGGCAAAGGCGATATCTCACCAGGCCCGACGTGCCCGCAGACGTTTACCGTTATTGGATCTTTAACGCCACGTCGCGCCTTATCCATGTTTCCGCGGGTTATGCGCCTCGCTATCCTCTCTTTTACGCGGTATTTCCCCCTGCTCGCGGGGATCCTTTTTCGCCGGATGCCGCCCGCGTTTATCGGGATCGGCTGGATTCTGTACGGACATTTTTTTCTCCTGTCTCAGCGGTTATTTCTGTATTCTGTCCACTCGCACCATCGGCGGCGTCATTTTCTTATCCAGACTGCCATTAATGCTGATCATCTGATCGGGCCTCACTTCCCGACCGGCGAAAACCGCGGCGGGAATAGTGACCGCAATGGTGTCGGTTTTATCGCGAAAGTGATAGCGGTCATCACCATACTGCTCAATAAGATTACCGCGTAAAGAGATGGTTGCCCCGTCATGCATGCTCAGGGCCTGCCGCACGGTCATAATCCGGCTATCTTCGGTTCCACGATAGCCGTCATCAAGCTTATGGGGAGGGGGTGGAACGGTGTCATTTTTAAATCCCCCCTCTGCTTCGGCATAAACGCCAGGAACCATCAGCCAGCAGAAAATAATAAGCAGTAACTTTTTCATCAGTCCCTCCGACATTTTACTCATGTCTTATTCAGTCTGGTCGCTAATGCTTATTTTCACAACCTGAAGAATTTATCCGGCAACCGAAAAAAATATTTTTTATTCCTCTCTCGCCCGGCTTAAATATATCCACTGGCATACGTAAAATTGGCCTGACGATGAAAAGCGCGCTTCGTTAGAATAATCTTAAAATCATCTCTGACGCTACATCGTCACATTTAGAAAAGCTTCCCGATAATCAGTAAATTACCATTAATTAACCCGCAAACTGGCTGAAATAATAAAAAATTCGTCCAGTTATCGCTCGTTAAAAACTTTCTGGCTGGCTGAAGACCGGGGCTTAGCGTCTATCCTTACAGATGCGTGGCAGTCCGGGCCGTCCGCAAACGCCCGACAAAATGGCAAGTGGAAGACGTCCAGCCTGGACAGGCTATTCATCTTTTAGCATGAGGAGGTCTGTATGCACGACAGCACTAAAAATACCGCCAGCTATCCCTGCCCGCCTTTTGTCGATCAGCCCCAATTCCCGCCGGGTCTGGCACATAAGATGCAACCGGAACCCGATCATGGTGAACAAAGCTATGTCGGTTCTGGTCGGCTGGCGGGAAAACGCGCGCTGATTACCGGCGCGGACTCCGGAATTGGACGTGCGGTTGCCATCGCCTTCGCGCGTGAGGGTGCCGATGTGGCGATAAACTATCTACCGGAAGAGGAATCGGATGCTAAAGCTGTGATGACGTTGATTCAGGAGGAAGGACGCCAGGCCGTGGCGATACCGGGAGATATTCGTAGCGAATCTTTTTGTCAACAGCTGGTGGAACAGGCCGTCAGCGAACTCGGCGGCCTGGATATTCTGGTCAATAACGCCGGACGCCAGCAATATTGTCAATCGCTGGAAGCGCTTTCGACCGAGGACTTTGACGCCACCTTCAAAACAAACGTATACGCGGCATTCTGGATAACCAAAGCCGCCCTGCCTCATCTTCAACAACATAGCGCAATTATTAATACATCATCGGTACAGGCCTTTAAGCCGAGCCCCATTCTGCTGGATTATGCGCAAACGAAGGCTTGCCTGGTGGCGTTTACCAAATCGCTGGCCAAACAACTGGGACCCAGAGGCATTCGGGTTAACGCCGTGGCGCCAGGCCCTTACTGGACGGTGCTCCAGTCCAGCGGTGGACAACCGGCGGAGAAAGTGCGCCAGTTTGGTGCCGATACGCCACTGGGCCGCCCCGGTCAGCCGGTCGAGATTGCCCCACTGTACGTTACCCTCGCGTCCGACGCCTGCTCCTTCACTTCCGGTCAGGTCTGGTGCTCCGATGGCGGCGACGGCGTATTATAAGCCACAAGCGGCGGAACCGCCGCTTATCGACACATGTTGACGGGCGTGTCGTGCGAATGCGCCTGTGTATATCGCCCCAGAGAATAATGCGCGTTTTCAGCGTCAGAAGGCACATATGACCGATAAGAATGTCACGATCGGGAAGTAAAACTGACAGGGCGTCCGTGCCCTGTCGATGACGGGTTTACTCGAAATAGACGTCCGGGTTTTCAGACAGCGAAACAAAATTTTTGCTGTTCTTATCCAGCGCACGAATATCCCCGCTTTCGATATCATAGAACCAGCCGTGCAGGCGGAGGGTATTATCACGCAGGCCAACAGCAACCGACGGGTGGGTTTTGATATTATTCAACTGCGCGATAACATTTTCCTGTACCATTCCATTCACTTTATCGGTCTCATTATCCCAGGTTTTTTTCTCAACGACAGCTTTCGCCGCGTCGGCATAGTGCAACCAATGGGACACGGCAGGCATCGTATCCAGGCACTGGCAGGTGGCGATAGCTTTCATTGCACCGCAGTTAGAGTGGCCGCAAATTACAATATCGGTAACGCCAAGGGCAACAACGGCATACTCAATTGTCGCGGAAACCCCGCCGGGTTCGGGCCCAAAAGAGGGAACGATATTACCGGCGTTACGAATCACAAAAAGCTGCCCCGGCTCCTGCTGGGTCACCAGTTCCGGCACCAGGCGGCTATCTGAACAGGAAATAAACAATGCTTTCGGATTCTGGCTGTTTGCCAGGCTACGGAAGAGCTCTTTACGCTGCGGAAAGATCTCTTTCTGAAAGTTGAGGAAGCCCTCAATAATATGTTGCATAGCAATATCTCTTCTCTCTGTTTTAATCGCAATATGACAAAGATCACATTAAGTTAGTGTAACACTGACGCCTGGAATAGGAATTGTTATTCGAAAATGCGCGTAAGCCTCGCGACGGAAAACATCGCGATGGCGGCTATCGCGCGCTGTTGGCAACCCGATTGACATCGTCGCATCAGGTGCTGGCAAACCGTAAACAGGAGACAACCATGACCCATTACCGCGTAATCGATAAACAAAACTGGCCGCGCAAAGATCATTTTGATTTTTATCGCCGCTTTGCCAACCCGGCATTTAATCTCTGCGTGCCGATAGCTGCCCAGCGGCTGTACGACTGCGCAAAAGACCGGAATGTCTCTTTTTTTCAGTTGGCGCTCTACGCGCTGATGCGCGCGGTAAACGGCGTCCCACAGCTTAAACAACGCCGTTCAGGCGACGACATTATCGAATATGATGAACTGGCAGTGATGACGCCGGTGATGACCGGGCAAGAAGGATTCCGCCAGGTATGGTGCGATAACGCCGATGATTTTGCCACCTTTAGCCGCGTCGCGACCCCGAAGATTGAAGCCGCAAAACACACGTCGCCAGCCCCCCTTATCGTCACCGGTGAAAACTATTTCTGCGCCAGTTGCCTGCCGTGGCTGCATTTCAGTGCCATCACTCACGCTGAGTATTACGTGGGTGCAGCGGTTCCCGCGCTCACCTGGGGCAAGCTGAAAAATGGCATTATCCCGGTCGCGGGCAAATTCAACCATGCTTTTGTCGATGGTCTGCACGCCAGCCGCTTTTTCTCCCGCGTTGAAGAGTATTTTGCTGAACCTGACAGGCTCTGGTCCCCCATCGGTGATGCGTGATCGCTTTCTGCACGATTCCGTAAGGATGCATCTCCCTGCCATTTTGCCTATACTTGACGGCAGTCAAAACTGAACTGAAGTGGATAATGTATGGAAATTGATCTCGACAACCTGACTTTTAGCGGACTAGAGGAAGCGCAAGAGCGTAACGCGGAACGCCTTGAAGAGGCGGACAAAAAGGCGCAGGCGCTCGTTGCCGATGATGATTGCGGCGACGCATGTAAGATCTAATTACTATAAACCGGCAAGATTGCCGGTTTTTCTCTCCTCTCTCATCCCGCTCTTCCTCGACAAAATTAAAAATTCCAAAAATAACCATAAAAGAGAAAGTGTTTCTCTCAAATAGCCTCTTTACAAACTAAAGATGCAACTTTTTTCTCTGTCAACCGGGGTAACATTCTTACTATCGTTTATGCCGCTCGGTGTTGCATCGTACCGACATATGCAGGCCGCGGCGTATATCAACCTCGAGAAATAACGCAATCACTCGCGGATTTTTTCCGCACCGCTCCAGAGGCCCTGTCATGTCACACCGGGAAAACCGTGTTGAATGGAATACGTTTATTGATGCTCTGAAACAGGAAGTTAAACCCGCCCTGGGTTGTACCGAACCTGTATCGGTTGCGCTTGCCTGCGCCGTGGCGGCGCAACAGTTATCAGGCGCAATTGTGCGAATCGAAGCGGCGGTCTCGCCAAATTTAATGAAAAATGGGATGGGCGTGACGATCCCGGGCACAGGAATGACCGGATTACCCGTTGCCGCTGCCTTAGGGGCTATCGCCGGCGATCCGCAGGCAAAACTCGAAGTGCTGAAAAAAGCCACCTCACGGGAGATTGACGCCGCCAGAGCGCTGCTAGACGTCGGCGCCGTGCGCATCGTGTTGCAGGAACCTTGCGATGAAATACTCTATGTCCGCGCTAAAGTCTACGCCGGAGATGAACACGCCACGGTGACCATCTCTGGCGACCACACCAACGTGGTGGCGATTGAGAAAATGGGACATTCCCTGTTTATCAAAGCTGAAAGCAATACCTGTGACGCCCCCCTTAACCCGCTGGAGCGGCTCGCCCGTTATTCACTACGCGATATCTATGATTTCGTTAATGACGTTCCTGCGGAAGAACTCCGCTTTATTCTCGACGCAGGTTTGATGAACAACGCCCTTTCAAAAAAAGGTCTGGCTAAAGACTGGGGGTTGCACATCGGCACCACACTGAAGCGTCAGGTGGACAAGGGACTGGTTTCCAATGATATGTTTACCGAGATCCTCTACCGGACCAGCGCCGCATCGGATGCCCGAATGGGCGGCGCAACGCTGCCGGCAATGACCAATTCAGGTTCAGGCAACCAGGGAATAACGGCAACCATGCCGGTAGTGGTCGCCGCGGAGCGGCTTAATGCCAGCCAGCAGCAACTCGCCCGAGCGCTGGCGCTCTCACATCTGGTCGCTATCTATATCCACTGTAAACTCCCGCGGTTGTCAGCCCTGTGTGCGGCCACCACCGCCGCAATGGGCGCAGCGTCTGGGATTCTCTGGCTGATGAACGGCAGCTATGAAAATATCGCCATGGCGGTGAATAATATGATTGGCGATGTCAGCGGCATGATTTGCGACGGCGCTTCCGGCAGTTGCGCAATGAAAGTGTCCACCAGTATCGCTTCCGCCTGGAAAGCGATTCTGCTGGCGCTGGATAATTCGGTGGTTTCCTGCAATGACGGGATTGTCGAGCGCGATGTCGAGAATTCCATTCGAAATCTCTGTGCGATCGCAGCTCAGGCGATGCAGCATACCGATCGACAAATTATCAAAATTATGGCGCATAAGCGCTATTAACCGGGCTAAACGTTAACCGCCGCCCGAAGGCGGCGGGGAGTTCACTTGCAGCCGTGCGGATAATTGCAGCTGTAGCTTCTCCACGTTAGGCCGCTGCTGATCAACAACGCGCGAAACGGTCTCCCCGATGACCGCAACCTCCGGCAGACAATGCGCCTGGCCCTCCGCCAGTCCGGCGCGGGTTCCCCCACTTCCGGAAGGCATTGTTATTCTCTTCCTGTGAAAACGGCGGCTAAAAGCCGCCGTAGCATTGTATTTGTATTACATTAGCCACACCAGGCGACGGCTTCAATCTCCACCTTCACCTCTTTCGGCAAGCGAGCGACTTCAACGCAGGAACGGGCCGGGAATGAAGCATGATGCTGAGTGAAAAACTCCGCATAGGCGTGATTAATCACCGCAAATTCGTTCAGGTCTTTTACGAAAATAGTCGTCTTACAAATATTGTCGACCGTCAGTCCTCCGGCTTCAATAATAGCCCGAATATTTTCCAGACTCTGCCGGGTTTGACCTTCGGCGCACGCAGGAATATCTCCCGTTTGCGGATTAATCGGCAATTGGCCGGAGGTAAAAATAAAATTACCGGTTCGCGCGCCCTGAATATAAGGCCCAATCGCCTGCGGGGCATGTTCTGTCGCAATAACCTTAGTCATCGTCAATCCTTAAATACTCTTTGGGTTAGAGAGTAAAGCCAACAATTAAATAGACAACCAGCGCCAGTCCGCCGGTCACCAGCGCATAAGGCATCTGGGTGCGAATATGTTCAATATGGTCACAGTTAGTCGCCATGGAGGCGACGATAGCGTCGCTGGAGATAGGTGAAGTCATATCGCCAAAAATTGAACCGGAAATAGCCGCGCCAATCATAAAGTGCGGATCAATACCCAACGACACCCCCAGTTGCACGCCGATCGGGATCATAATGGCAAATGTTCCCCAGGAGGTTCCCGTTGCCAGTGACATGACCGCTGAAATCAGGAAGATAAAACCAATCGAGAACCCGGATGGGATCACTCCGGAGGTAATCGACGCAATATATTGCCCGGTATTCAGCTCCGCTGAAATATGCCCCATCAGGAAAGCAAGAATCATGATTGAGCTAATTTTGACCATACTGGCATAGCCGATGTACAGCTCTTTGAAAAAGTTCTCAACGTTGAGAATACCGCGCACTCTGAACCAGATAAAAGAGACTACGGTACCGAACATAACGCCGGAATAAACCGACATCGAACCGCTGCCTTTGGAAAACTGCCCATCGCCGGTGATATAGAGAACAACGGGTACCATTAATACCGTGGATAAAATCGGAATAAAAAAGTTCAACAATGAATTGCATGCCGGGTGGTCGATGACCGTATCAGCGTCTTCTTCACCCTGCTCCTGCTCAATTTCCGTCAACGCCGTTTCAAACTTCACTTCAGCCTTTTTCATCGGTCCCCAGCTACAGCCCGAAAGAATGTAAAAAAGCACCGAAGCGAGAGAAAACCAGGCCATCGTGTTCCACACCATTGAACCGGCCAGCACTTCAAACGGTTCGCCGGTCAGGTAGCCCTGAGCAATCTGTACGCCGATAACCCCCATCATCGCCGCGCCCCAGCCGTTGA
Source organism: Klebsiella sp. KE9456 (assembly GCF_043832615.1). Lineage (NCBI taxonomy): Bacteria > Pseudomonadati > Pseudomonadota > Gammaproteobacteria > Enterobacterales > Enterobacteriaceae > Klebsiella > Klebsiella sp. KE9456. The sequence goes on along the minus strand of NZ_JBDYQK010000018.1, from coordinate 98,138 downwards.
TCATCACCGATGAACAGACAGAAACGCAGGAAGTCTGAATAATATAGGACATCTTTTCCGGCGAAACCTTGTAGCGCCGGGCCAGGTTTTTCGTGGAGGCCCCGGCGATAAGCTGATTTATCGAGCTCTCGATAAAGATTAACGATGTCACCACCATCGCCAGCAGTTGTACCGACTTTTTATTGGTGACAAAGTCATTTTTCTCCGAGAGGAACTGCACCAGTTTACGCACGCCGCCAGTGACCACAATCAGCCGCATAATGCCGCCAATCATCACCATAAAAATAATGGTTCGCGCATTGCCGGCGGACGCGAATGTCTCAATAATCCCGTTCAGCGTCCCGCCGACGCCATTAATAATACTGTGATTAATCACCGCATAGCCGACAAAAATACCGGTCAATAGCGAAAGGATCACCTGCCGGGTAAAGATCGCCAGAATAATAGTGACCAGCGGGGTAATTATCGTCCAGATGCCATAATCATGCATGATGGTTATCCTGTGTGATGTCCATGGCGGCAAAGGCAATATCCAGGTCCTGGATCAAATCATCAATATGTTCAATGCCAACAGAAAAACGCAGCGTGGTGTCATATACCCCTATCGCTTCCCGTTCTTCTTTCGACATTGCCCCGTGGGACATTGACGCGGAATGGTTAATCATGCTCTCCACCCCACCTAATGATTCTGCCAGCACAAAATAGTGCAGTCCGCCGATAAAGCGCTTCAGACTTTGCATATCGCCCTTCAGCGTCGCGGTCACCACCGCGCCGCCTGAACGCATTTGTTTCTTACACAGTTGATGCTGGGGATGCGACGGCAGGCCAGGGTAATAGACGCTGGCAATCGCCGGATGGTGCGCCAGATATTCCGCAATACGCTGTGCATTACTGCACTGCCGCGCCATGCGCAGATCCAATGTTTTCATGCCGCGCAGAGCAAGATAGGCATCAAAAGGCGATGCAATGGAGCCAATTGTGGTTTTGATAAAATCCAGACGCCCTGCCAGGGCTTCATTATTGGTTATCACCGCCCCGCCGATTAAATCAGAATGTCCACCAACGTATTTGCTGGTAGAGAGCATAACGATATCCGCCCCCATTTCGAGCGGTTTATGGTTCCAGGCGCTGGCGAATGTATTATCAACACAAGTGATAATCTCTCGTTCTTTAGCAATACGACAAACCCTGGCAATATCGACCAGTTCCAGTAACGGATTGGTCGGTGTTTCAATCCAGATTAAGGTGGTATTATTCTGAATGCTATTAATCAGGCTGCTTTCATCATTAAGATCGATATAGGAAATAGTGACACCGGTGGTTACTGTCTTTAGTTTCTCAAATAACCGCCACGTTCCACCATACACGCCTTTCATGGCAATAATATGCGCATCCTTGGGTAATAACTCGATAACAAGATTAGTGGCGGCCATTCCTGAGGCGGTGGCAGTAGCATAAATGCCGCTTTCCAGCTCAGCAAGCGCTGATTCATATGCTTTACGCGTCGGATTAGACACACGGGAATAACAGAAATCTCCGCCTTCGTTAAGATTTTGTTGTATAAAAGAACTGGCTGTGACAATCGGAGTAAATATCGCGTTATTCACCGGATCGGATTGCGTTCCGGCATGAACGGCCAGGGTTGCAATATCTTTAGCTCTGGTTTTCATAAGGTACACTCAAACTATTATTAGTCATAAAATATGGTGGCTGATACTGTTATTGTTCGTGCGCGTGGTGAATAAAACAGCAGCCAATATTTCGTTTACGGGTCACAGAATAAATGACCGTGCTATCATCAACAGATATACAAAATCCTTCAGGGCACATTGCAACAATAAGCAATGAAATTCCCTGCGGCAGAGAGAACTGTGCAGCTAAAATTTCCGCACACAGCCAACAAAGAAGCTGTTTGAAGGATAATGGATAGTGTGGTTTACGCCCTTCAACCACAATTAAAATGTATAGTAGACGAGGAAGAAAATCTTACCTATTTTCCCTCTAATCAGGGAATAATGGAGAAAAAACTTCTCTTTACGAGAACCGCTAACGATTATAACCAATTGATTAATAAACTATAATTTTTTGACGGTGACAGTAATCACAAAAAAAATAGAAAAAACCACTCTTTCCAGATGATATGAATATCTGCGGATTTTTTTCTGCGGATAACATCAGGCCGCTGCGCGATAGATATTGTCAAAACGGATAAGGGTAAATCGACGAGGGTCTGATAAAGCCTGCAGTGGGTTATAAAAATTTCAGGCCTGATGATGACATTCCCCTGGCCTATCACAGGACGGGACCGTGCTAAGACTAAGGTTCAACAGGCAACGCGACGAACGGCGTTAATGACGCTGACGCCCGAGAGTGATAACCCGGTCGTGGTGAGGCCCGGAAACGTCAGATCAATATTGCTAAACGAGAGCAGCATAAAAACCCGCAGGTGCGGCGGCCCCCCCATCGGCGATAATGCTCTGACGCGCCCGCCTCTGTCGCGAAAGGGCGCTATCTCTGCGCCAGCTGGCGAAATACGGTCTGTAGCTCCTCAGGCTTACGCCAGCCCTGGTGCAAATCCAGCACTACTCCGTGGCTGTCAATCAACACCGATGTCGGGGTGCCGATGACCTGATAACGCTCCTGAGTCATTTTAAGCTGATCCCGCAGCACCGGATAACTGATACCGTGCTGAGCCAGTAGCAGCGCAATATCCACCGACTCCGGGTCGGTATTCACGCCCACCACCACCAGCTTATCCGGCCAGCGCTGGCTGAGGGCCTGCAGGGTATCCATTTCCGCCAGGCAACCGCCGCAGCCTGATGACCAGAAATTAAGGTACACGGCTTTCCCCTCCCAGCGCTTGAGGCTGGCCGGTTTACCCTGCAGATCGAACGCCGCCAGCGCAGGGGCGGCTTCGCCGCGCGCCAGCTTTTCCTCTTTGCAGCCGCTGAGCAGCACCAGTAACAGAACAAACACCACCTTAGGCATGCGCATGATGGTTGACCTCCTCCCCCAAATACTTGCCGTGCTGCAAACGCACGATACGATCGGCGAATTTCCCCAGCGCCGGGTTATGGGTCACCATCACAATGGTACGCCCCTGACGGTGCAAATCGGTCAGCAGATCCAGCACCCGCTGTTCGTTCTCTTCATCAAGATTACCGGTCGGCTCATCAGCAAAAATAACCGGCGGTTCATTGACCAGCGCGCGTGCAATACAGACGCGCTGCTGCTCACCGCCCGAAAGCTGGCTCGGTAAATGGGTGACGCGATGCTCAAGACCAACCTGGGCAAGTACCGCCCTGGCGGCGGATTCGTCCACCACGCTATGGTAATGTTGCGCCAGCATGATGTTTTCCAGCGCCGTTAAAAATGGGATCAAATGGAACTGCTGAAACACGAGCCCGATTTTTTGCGCGCGAAAGCGACGCCGTCCCTCTTCATCCAGCGCCGCCGCATCAGTACCGTCGAGGATCACCTGCCCTTCGCTGGCGGTATCCAGACAGGTAAGAATATTCATTAGCGTCGTTTTCCCGGAGCCGGACGCCCCCATAATGGCGACAAACTCGCCGCGCGCGATACGCAGGTTGATATCCTCCAGCGCGGTCACTTCGCCGAATCGCTTATATAAATGACGCGTTTCAATCGCCATCTGACGCAAAGACGTGACGGTCATGGCGTTTACTCTCCTTTCAGCACTTTCGCAGGCTCGACGCTCACCGCGCGCCGCACCGGAACAATGGCCGCCAGCAGGGCGACCAGTAAAGACAGAATCAGGGTAATAGGCAGCACCGGCAGACGCAGCGAGATACTGGCATTAAACACCGTTAATCCCAGCAGTTGCGCCAGCAAATAGCCCAGCATCCAGCCGCAAACCACCGCAGCAAGCGTGATGATGCTGGTTTCCAGCAGCATCTGACGGGTAATGTCGCCGTTGCTGGCGCCCAGCGCTTTTTGCAGCGCAAACTCGCTGGCGCGCTCACCGACAATCGCCATCAGCGTGGTGTTAACGCACAATGACGAGAGCGCAAGGATGACTATCGACACCAGCCCCATCAGCCCTTTAATTTTCTCCAGCACCTGCCCTTCGGATGCCGACACTTTCCGTACCGGGCGAATCTCAAGATCGGGATACTGCCGCTGTAGCTGGCTGGCGTAGCTCTCCACCTGACCAAGATCGTTGCTGACGCTGAGCAGACCGTGGCTGATAAGACCCGGCTTTTGCAGCCATGACTGGGCCACATCGAGGCTGACAATCAGCATATTGTCGGTCGCGTCACCCGACTCCACGATGCCCTTAATCAACAGCTTCTTGCGCCGGGCGTGGTCAACCAGCGTCACGCTATCGCCAATATTCAGATCCAGCCGCTGCGCCAGCTTCACGCCAATCATCGCATTACGATCGTCAAAGCTGACGCCAATCCAGTTGCCGTTGACCTGCCAGTAAGGCACCAGCTTTTGCAGCGACTCAAACCACACGCCGACCAGCACCACTTTTTCCAGTTCAGTGCGCGCGGTCCCGTATAGCCACGGACTGGCGCCGTGAATCAGGCCAGTCGGCGCGCCGTCGAGAATCGCCTGCAGCGTCGGCTGCGGCATACTGGTGCCGTGGCCCGGCCCGATATAGAAATTGGCGCCGAAGGTCCGCAGTTCCTCACTCATTTTACTATTAATGTCGAACCACACGGCAGAGAGCGCCGTCACGATGGTCGCGCCAACCGCCAGCGCGGCAAACACGACGCTGACCCGCTGCATACGCAGCCGCAACGCCCGCCACACCAATAGCCATAGCATGTCACGCTTAACGGCCATACAGCACCTCCACCGGATAAAGACGGGCAATACGACGGGCCGGGAACCAGGTGCCGATTAACGAAATCAGCACCGCAATGACCAGCACGCAAGGCACCACCACCCAGGCAAAATTAAGCGGTGTGGCAAACAGCATCATGCCGATCGCCTTTGCCAGCCCCCACCCTGCAAGGCAGCCCAGCGCCCCGCCGACGAGGCCCCCCATCGCCGCTTCAAGATAGAACAACAGCAGAATCTGCCACTGTCGCGCCCCCAGCGCTTTCATCAGGCCAATCTCTTTGGCCCGTTCCATGATTGTGCTGGTCATCAGCGAGGCGATGCCCATCGCGGCGGCTGCCAGCGCGGCTAAGGTCACCACACCCATCAGGAGCTGAATCTTATCAATAACCACCCCTTCCGAGGCGGCGACCTGCCAGACCGGGCGGACCTCCGCGCCGGAAATCGCCTCTTCAAGCTGATGGGCGATAGATGAGACATACGCGGTGCAGTACCACAGATCGTACTCTTCAGCATTCAGCGCTTCGAGATCCTCACGCGCCCGGCGCGAAAGCTCATTTTCCGGCACCGTCAGCGCCGATACGCGGATCGCCTGCACTTTTCCCGGTAGCCCCAGCAGCCGCTGCACCACGCTCAGCGGCATCACCAGTTGGTTATCTTCGTCGCTGCCGCTGGACAAAATACCGCTCACCTGCACATTCACCACGCTATTCGCCGCCTTTAACGTCAGGCGATCGCCCGGCTTCCAGCCATAGTTTCGCGCCAGAGCATGGCCGACCAGGGTTTGCGGCGTATCACCAACCGGCTCCTTCGGCCATTCGCCAGTCACCTGCCAGAATGGGCTTACCGTGCGCTGCCCGGTCTCGTACCCTTCTTCATCCGGAATCACTACCGGCTGGCTAAAAAACGTCCCCAGCACGCGGATATCATGCCCCTGCACGCTCGCCTCGCCCCCGAGCATCGGGGCAAAGCCAACAATATTGTTGCGCCAGAAAATATCTTTGATATTCGGCAATTCGGATTCATCCAGAAAATCATCGCTGGCCAGCGGGTTGCTTTGCTCACTGAACAGCGCGGGCAGCGCCGCCTGCCCGGCCGGTTCAATCAGGATATTGGCGCCGTAGGATTTCAGCTCGCGAGACATTTTGTCACCGATGTCGATAGACACCGCCAGCAGCGCCGAAATCAGGCTGGTCGCCAGAAACACCGTCAATATCGCCAGCGCTTTGCGCCGCAGATTGCGTCCCCAGGACTGGTAGATCATTCGCCACAGCATTGCTATTCCTCCTTCACCGCACCGGGAATAAACTGCTCCGGCGCATTACGGAAACGCTCATAATTCGCTTCAGAAGAGAAGAACCAGGTTTTACCGCCATAGCTGTATTTAAAGTCAGCGCGGGTGTTCGTCAGGACAGAGCCGTCCACCGGATCGGTCACTTTGATCGTCAGAACGGTGGAGAAATAGTTTCCCCCCACGGCCAGCGCCGCACCGGGTATCGTCAGCGTTTTATCATCATTGTGCCAGCCGTCAATCGGCACCGGGTTGCAGCCGCCGGGTTTGCCAATCGAGGGAATAAAAATATGCACACCGCAGGCGACGCAAATCACCTGATTACCTTCCATCACATATCCCTGATCGCCACACAACAGGCAAGCGTCGAAAACCACGCCAAAGCGCAGCTTATCGGGGTAACGGTTGATAATGAAAAAGCGAATCGCTTTACCATCATCCGCCACCCAGACAAAACGATGCAGTTTGCCATCGCGAACCTGTTCAACCGGAATGTGCACCTGGCCGTCGGCCGCCAGCGTCACGGGCTGGGCTTCGGATAAACGCGGCGGCTGTGACGCGACCAGATCCCACCAGAGCTGACCACCGACAATCGCCAGCGCGCAGCAAAGCGTTGTGAGCCACAGTCGGGTCGCCCCGCGGCGTTCAGCCTGAGCCAGGCGTCGGGCAATCGGTTCGTCCGTCGCGCTCACCGCCCAAAAATAACCGCATAACGCAGGGAGCCAGCACAGACACATCAGTAGCAGTATCGCGGCGGTGACCCAGTTGTACAGCGCCGCATTATTGGTCACTTTCGCAACAAAACTCAGCAACGGTTTCAGCAGCGGGATGACCTGCAGCTTCATCATCAGCAGCAGCAGGTTACCGCTGAGGGGTAACCAGAGCAGGACAATCATCAGCAGGGTCAGCGGCCAGTAGCACCAGCGCATTCTGCGCAGAAGCATGGCGCAAAGCGTGGCCGCGAGGCACAACAGCGCGAAGGCCAGCACCAGCGCGGTCATATTCAATAGCAGATCGGTATTCAGAACATGTGTGGAGGTCAGCCCGCCAAGGTTCGGGTCCAGCCCCCAATGACGCGCCGCGCCGAAGGTCAGGAGCCATTGCCACAAATAACGCACCCTTCGCGAAGACCACCAGAAGCTCAGTAAAAAGAGCAATGAAACGAGAATTTCCGCGCCAACCAGAATCAGTTCCAGAGACTGGCTCGGGTGAAGAAACAGCCCGGTGAGCAAGCCGCCCGCCAGTGCGGAGAGCAGCGTCCAGACCAGCGTTCGCAGTGCGGGAGGCTCGCCGCGTCCCCATAGAACAGCGGAAAGCAGCGCAATGCAGAAAAAGACCTGTAGCGTCGTGACGAAAAAATAGCTCATGACTTCAACTCAGTACGGCGGGTGAATAACACACCGCGGGATGACCCCCCGGCCACCCCGCGTAACAACACAAGCATCTGGCGGCGATGGATCTGTCACACCAGGCGTCTCTGCTGCGGGTTGTTTAGATGTGAACCGACGGAGGAGCCGCCTGCACATTATGCGTGTGGCCCGGGCGCGCCTCCGCCCAAAAGGGCAAAGAGAATAGCCTGACGAAACCGACAATCAGTTCAGGCCAACATATTTAAACTCATAGCTCACATCAAACGGCTTCCACCAGCGGCCCACGCCGGTTTCACTATCGGTATGGCGGTGCATCCCGGCTTTTGACGGCGGATCAATATGGTAGGTAACTTTATAGTTACCGACGCCCATCATCTTGATATTCGCGCCGTAGTGCGGGCCGTCGCTCGCTACCATTGGCATAAAGGTACCTTCTTGTTTCTCACCGGTATCGCTGTTGACCAGAGTGTAGGAAATTGTCAGATAGGGAATCCATTCACCCGCGCCAAAACCATTTTTACCGCCTTCCACCGCGTGAATATCGGCTTCCAGATGGATATCCGATTTCGCCGCCGGCAGTCCCATACCGCGTGGTTCCATATCGATCGGCTGCAGGTAAACCGCAGCGATCTCCATCTCATTCATGGTGACCGGCTCACCGGCCGGATATTCTTTAAAAGCCAGCGCCGCTGGGGCGGTAAAAATACTGGCTACGGTCGCGCTGATAATCAGGGTATTCTTAATGGTCATCTGACTCATCCTCTCGTCTTACAATGATTAGAAATTTGTTTTTATAGTCTCACCCGGCGCCTGTCGGCGGCGCATGATCCAGAATGCAACCAGCGCCGCGAGCAGCAACACCACTTGCGGTAAAAGCGTTTCCACGTAGGGGTAAATCCCCAGCCAGCTGATTTCCGGCATGCCATTAATCAGCGTTGGCTGGAACAGTTTGCCTTCCACCAGTTCCAGTACCCCTTTTCCGGCGAAAACGAACGCCATCAGATACATGAAACTGCCGGTAAACATAAAGAAAGGCTTAAGCGGTAAACGAACCACCGAATAACGCATGATGAGCCAGGCGATCAGCAACACCACGCAGCCAATAATAAACCCGCCGCCAATGGCGAGATGTCCCGAAAGCCCCTGGGCATCGCCAATCAGGGCGTAATAGAACAGCACCGTCTCCGCGCCTTCGCGGTAAACCGCCAGGAAGCTGGTCAGCCACAGCCCTACCAACGAACCACGCGACAGCGAATGGGAGAGTTTTCCCTCAAGCCAGGCCTTCCAGTGGCGGGCCTCCACTTTCGACAGCAGCCAGTAACTCATAAAGAACAACATCACCACGGCAATCAGCATGGTGATCCCTTCCAATAGCTCGCGGCTGGCGCCGGAGTTGGTAAACATCAACTGGAAGATAAATGCCGTCGCCACGCTTGCCACCAGCGCCACGATGACCGACTGACGAATCAGCGGCAGTTTGTCGTGGTGATCGTTTTTAACCAGATAAGCCACAATGGCCGCCACAATCAGCAGCGCTTCCAGCCCCTCTCGCACAATGATCATCAGGCTGTAGATCAACAGACTCCACTGGGTCTCTTCACCTTCGCCCAGCATAGTCACTGCTTTTTGCAGATCCTGCTCAAGAGCAGCGGCTTCCGCCGCCAGCTTCTCCTGCGGCTGACCGGCCTTCATCAGACTGACCATGCGAGTAAAATGGGCCTCAAGGGCGGTTTTAAAGGCCGCATCCCGGGAGCCGATTTTGTTCTCCATCCCGGTAGCTTCGAAGCGGTCAAAATAGGTGTCCTGGATATCCAGGATCGCGTCCTGTCCTTCCCCGCTTTGATAGCGCTTAAGCGCGGCATTGATGCTTTGATTGATCCCCGCCGCGACGTTGGCCCAATCCGCACGATCGGTCGTTGCGTCAGTTGATACGGCGTTATCCGCCGCGGAAGGCGCGTTCACCGGCTGATCGTCGCGGGTCGTCGGTAATCCCGGAAGAATATCTTCCAGATCCTGTAATAACGTTGTGACCTGATAGGCGACATCATTCATGCGATCCGGCTGGGCAGTGAGCGTAATCAATGCGGAAAACTGCTGGTTAATGGCGGCGGCCTCTTTCGCCGAACGATTTTGCCGCACCGACGTCTCCATTTCGGAATTTTTAAATCCCTGATAGTGCGCCTGCTGCACACGTTGGCTCGCCTGCGCATAATTTCCCGCCTGATACGCCGTTACCGCCTGGGCCAGCAAATCGTCAATGGTGCGAAAGCTGTTTTGCCAGTGCAGCGCAATATCATCGCGCGACAGTGCGGTATGCTGCTCTTCCGCCACCAGCCGATGCCCGCCATCCAGTATGGGTTCCACCTCACGCAGCGCCTGCTTCAACCCGTCAATGCGCGCCTGCACTTCGCTCAGCGGTTTACCCTCACCGATCATGCGGCGGATTTCGCCGAAGGTGCTTTCCATCTCATAGCTTTTGCGCGCCGAGATATTGATACGGATTGGCCCTTCGAGGTTTTCAAACACTTCAAAGTACGCGCCCTGCACCTCGCGGCGCGCCTCAGTATTTTTTTGTTGCTGATAGAGTTCTGCTGTTTTATCAAGGCGTTGCTCAATATCCTCGATATAAGGCGCATAGTGAGTCTGCGCCATTGCGCGCGCGCTGCCAAAAAGCAAAAGACTAAACAGCATGAGCAGCAGGAAAGAACGAGGGGCGGTCATGACACATTCCATCAGTTTTAATGATAACGATTATCGTTGTCATTTTTACTCGTGATGTACATGACCTGGATCATGAAAGTGTCAAACTGTGACAGTTTGTGTAAAATGTTGCAAAGAAACAGATATTAATAACCCTCAGTTATTAGCCAAATCTCTACGGACAATTACCCCATGACGGCCGATAAAAAAACCGATGTCGGAATGACATCGGTTTTTCGAGGATATTTGACAAATTTCTTTGTTTAACGGGTTAATATATCTGGATGTTGTTGTAACTGCTGCAGGAATTTACCATACCCCTGCTCGCCCACCCAGTAATTAATACTCTTCTCGACACCGGTTGAGGTTAACGTCGCCCCGCTAATTCCATCAACCGTATAATCATCATGTTTGCCGGGGTTATTCTGAACAACCTTCAGCGTCGGTTTGCCGTTATTATCGCGTATTTTCTTCCCTGACCACTGGCTGCGCCATTGCGGATCTTCCACGCGGGCCCCCAACAGCGGGGTTTCATTTTGCTGATAATACAGCAGGTCTTTTACCGTGCGACCATCCGTGGCAAGGGCGATTAGCGCATACATCATCGACTTCGCGCCTTTGCCGTAAATGGGGAGGATAACCTGCTGAATTTCATTGTTATTATCACGAACAAGATAAACCTCGCCCAGCGAACAGCGCTGACGAATTTGTGCCGGATCGCGCGCTGCGGCCAGTTCGACGCAGCGTTTCTGCTCACGGCTGTCCGCTCCCGGCGCTAAGAGCTCACCACTGTCAAGATTAACCTGGCGCACCACAATACGTTTTTGATAAAGCGATTTCAGCGCCTGCGGATCGCGTTGTCCGTTACGGGTTAAACCGGCGACCTGAAGAACAGCAGCGTCTGTTGCTGCATTATCCGGCACGGCGAAATTGTCTTTGGATAATAAAAACCAGGCAACAACAATCGCAAAAATTAAAACACAAACAATCATCAAAATTAAAACAATAAGTTTACCTTTACGCATGCGCTTATCAACTCTGTCGGTTGGCATAGGTAATATAGAGTGCCGCTATTTCTACCTCACTGTCCAGTCCCTTGGGCAAGCAGTATTTCCCGGCAAGATATTGACCACTGAGTAAGGCCATTCCAGTACGTCTTTTCACGAAAGTAATCCAGGTTTTATACTTATAAAATAGTATTCAGCAACAGCACTTCGCTGAAACCATCAACAACATGTAAAAAAATTGTTTCACCTCTGGATCTTACTAAGATTAATCTTATAATGAGAGGATAAAAACACGCACCTGTAACCGTCACCCCTGGGAAAAGAGACTACGATGTCCAGACCTACGGCGCTGTACGTTCCACATGTTTTATCCACGGAGGATATCGCTCCGGATGCGCGCTATCAGCTACTCTCACAAGATATTCGCTGCTACGGGCTTCATGTCGTTAACAACCGACGGCCGGAAGACATTGTCGCTAATCATAAAACAATCTCCGGCGTTAATGGCGATTATTGTAGTGCAATGGGCTCCAGAAACGAGACAATATTCGACCCACATCAGACTACGGCATCCTCGATTTATATTTCACTGATCGTTCATGGTAATCAGATCATTCACAGTCATAACAATTCAGCCACCACGCAGCTAAATCAGGGAACCTTAATTGTTCATCAACGCAACGATTATTACCATTATCAGTGCAATGACGTTAAGCAACTCTATGTTATTCCACGCAGTGATATGACCAATGACGTCTTTAATGGCAAATTACGCAGTCCGATCGTATCACTCGAAAACCACCACCTGGCCAACTTTCTGAAATCACATATGCTATTATTGGACCGGCAATCCGCCATGCTTTCGAGTAAAGAGACAGCCACCATCGTTGACGGATTACATAACATAGCGTTAATTATGCTTGCCGATGTAGCAAAAGAAAAAGGCTTATTCACGCCCGGTAAACTGAGTCACCTTTTTAATGGCGCAAAATCGTTTATTATTCAGAATTATCATCAACATAACTTGTCGCCGAACGTTCTGACGCAACACCTTCGCTGTTCACGCGCCAGCCTCGACAGAGCTTTTAATGAACAGAAAACATCCGTCATGACGCTGATTAAAGAAATACGTCTGGAGGCGGCACGCGAGATGTTGGAGAATAATCGACATCTCCGCATCGAACAGATTTCATGGATTTGCGGTTTTGTCAGCCATCCATTATTTAGCAAGCAATTTCGCGAAAAATATCTTGTCTCACCAAAAACATGGCGCGACAACTATAATAAGGCCAGCTAATACTCCGTGTAATAAGGTTATCTTATCGCTGGCGAAAAGGACGAAAACGTTTAGCCCTGCGTTCTTTAATATAGCTCAACAAGCTATAGACTGAAATGCCCAACAGGGAAATCGCGATGGTCAACAACAGGATTGCACTCGTATTCATTATTGTATTCTCTTATATATCCCTGTAACACTGCATGGGTGATTGATTATGAGGCTTTAATCATAAGGATTCTTCGCACTACGACCAGACTTACGGGCCTCAACGCTGTTCTCTCTCCCTCACCCCGCCTCTTTTCTGCGGCGTTCAAACCTTGATCTTCTCCGGCATGGCGCGCAGCATGGAAACGCATACACAATAAAATAATCATCCCGCACTCAATAACAGGAGGACATCAGTGCAAACAGGATATCGCTTTCAGGCCACCGAACTGCGGCAGTTTGTTGAAACCCTTTTCACGCATATGGGGAGCGCGCCAACCGAAGCATCGCTGATCGCCGACCATCTGATCGCCGCCAACCTTGCCGGACACGATTCTCACGGCGTAGGGATGATCCCGAGTTACGTTCGCTCCCACGCCCAGGGCTATTTACAGTTCAACCGCCATGTCAGCGTGATGAAAGACGCTGGCGCCGTCGTGACTCTCGATGGCAACCGGGGATTCGGGCAGGTGGTGGCGCACGAAGCCATGCAGATCGGCATTGAGAAAGCAAAACAGCACGGTATGGCCGCCGTCGCGCTGCGCAATGCCCACCATATTGGCCGCATCGGTTACTGGGCGGAACAGTGCGCGGCGGCCGGGATGATCTCCATTCACTTCGTTAACGTCATCGGCAACATTATGGTCGCCCCATTTCGGGGGAAAGACAGCCGTTTTGGCACCAACCCGTTGTGCGTGGTTTTTCCGCGTGAGGGACATCCGCCGCTGCTGCTCGATTACGCCACAAGCGCCATCGCCTTTGGTAAAACCCGCGTCGCCTGGCATAAAGGCGTCCCGGTACCGGCTGGTTCGTTAATCGATGCCCAGGGCGTCCCCACCACCGACCCGGCAGTAATGCAGACCTCACCGCTGGGCGCGTTGCTGACCTTTGCCGAACATAAAGGTTACGCGCTGGCGACATTATGTGAAGTTATCGGCGGCGCGGTTTCCGGTGGGAAAACCTCCCATAAGGAGACGCTGCAGACCAGCGTTGACGCGATTTTCAACTGTATGACCACCGTCATTCTCAGCCCGGCAGCGTTCGATGCCCCGGATATGCAACGCGAGACCGAAGCGTTTATTGACTGGTGTAAACAGTCGCCGCATGATGCAGACGCGCCGATTCTGGCGCCCGGCGAGTGGGAGGAAGCTAACCGCCAGCAACGCCTTGCACAGGGTATTCCACTGGATGCCGGGAGCTGGCAGGCGATTTGCGCCGCCGCCCGACAGGTGGGTTTACCGGACGAAACGCTCTCAGCGCTACAGACGCTGGCCTGAACCGCCATCATGACGCCCCTGCGGGCGTCATGGCATCGTCATTAGTGTCGACATCATTGCCACTCCGGTCTGCAAGCATCAATATTTTATTTAAAATCAATCAATTAAATTTGGCACACTCTGTGCATTACGCTCTCGTCATCTGCCCGTGCGTTGGTGAATGACGCCCTGACAATGGCTGGCCGGATCGGCCTGTCCGTTGTTGTTTATTCTCTGTTAACAGGTCTGTTACTGATGAAAAAAATCACGAGCGTTTGTCCTTATTGCGGAGCCGGTTGCAAGCTTAAGCTGGTTGTCGATAACAATAAAATTATCCGTGCCGAAGCCGCTGATGGCTTAACCAACCAAAATCAGCTGTGCCTCAAAGGTTACTACGGCTGGGATTTTCTCAACGATACCCAGTTGCTGACGCCACGCCTGAAGCAACCGATGATTCGCTATCAGAAAGGCGGTAAATTCACCCCGGTCAGTTGGGATGAAGCTATCCGCTATACGGCGAAAAAATTGCGCGAAATAAAAGAGAAATATGGCCCGCGCGCCATTATGACGACCGGTTCTTCCCGTGGCACCGGCAATGAAACCAACTATGTGATGCAAAAATTCGCCCGTGCGGTACTCAATACCAATAACGTCGACTGCTGCGCCCGCGTTTGTCACGGCCCCTCGGTCGCCGGGCTGCAACTGGCGCTCGGCAACGGCGCGATGAGCAACTCGATTAGCGAGATCGAAAACTCAAAATGTTTGCTGGTATTTGGCTATAACTGCGCCGACTCCCACCCTATCGTCGCCCGGCGGGTGATTAAAGCGCGCGAAAACGGCGCGAAAATCATCGTCTGCGATCCGCGCCGTATCGAAACCGCCCGCATCGCCGATCGTCATCTTCAGCTCAATAACGGCAGCAATATGGCGCTGGTTAACGCCTTCGCCCACGTCCTGCTGGAAGAGGATCTCTACAATCACGATTATGTTGCGCGTTTTACCGAAGGGCTGGATGCCTATCGTGACATGGTCAAAGACTATTCTCCCGAAGCTGTCGAAGGCATCGTGGGCGTGTCGGCAAGTGTCATCCGCGAGGCCATGCGCATGTATGCCGCCGCGCCTTCCGCCACCATTATGTGGGGAATGGGAGTGACCCAGTTTGGTCAGGCGGTGGATGTGGTCAGAGGACTGGCGAGCCTCGCGCTATTAACCGGCAATCTTGGACGCCCCAACGTCGGCGTCGGCCCGGTGCGCGGACAAAATAACGTGCAGGGGGCCTGCGATATGGGGGTTCTGCCGAATATGTTCCCCGGTTATCAATACGTGACCGATGCCAGCGTTCGCGCTAAATTCGCCAAAGCCTGGGGAATTGATCCGGCGATCATGGACGATAAGGTCGGGACCCGCATCACCGAAGTGCCGCATAAAGCGCTGACCGGCGATATCAAAGCTTACTACATCATGGGCGAAGACCCGCTGCAGACTGAAGCCGATCTGGGGCTGGTACGTAAAGGTATCGAGGCGCTCGATTTTGTGGTGGTGCAGGATATCTTTATGACCAAAACCGCAGAAATCGCCGATGTGCTGCTGCCCGCCACCTCGTGGGGCGAGCACGGCGGCGTCTTTACCTGCGCCGATCGCGGTTTCCAGCGCTTCGAACAGGCGATTAAAGCAAGCGGCAACGTTAAACGCGACTGGGAAATCATCAGCCTGTTGGCGCAGGAAATGGGCTACCCGATGCATTACGCCAATAATCAGCAGATCTGGGACGAAATGCGCGAACTTTGCCCGCTATTTTACGGCGCCACTTATGAAAAAATGGGCGAGATGAACCATGTGCAGTGGCCGTGCCCGACGCTCGATCATCCCGGCACACCCTGGCTGTATAAAGATAACCGCTTTGATACGCCAACCGGCAAGGGCCAGCTGTTTGCCGCGCCGTGGCGTGCCCCCGCCGAAACGCCGGATGAAGCGTATCCGCTGGTTCTCTGTACCGTGCGTGAAGTCGGCCACTATTCATGCCGTTCAATGACCGGTAACTGCGCCGCCCTGCAAGCGCTTGCCGATGAACCCGGCCGGCTACAAATCAACAGCGCCGACGCGCAGCGTCTGGGGATTGCCGACCAACAGCTGGTGTGGGTCAGTTCCCGACGCGGCAAGGTGATGACCCGCGCCGATATCAGCGATCGAATTAACACAGGTGCCGTATATATGACCTATCAGTGGTGGGTGGGCGCCTGTAACGAGCTGACTCAGGATAACCTCGACCCGATCTCGAAGACGCCGGAAACCAAATACTGTGCGGTGAAGGTGGAAGCCATTGCCGATCAGCGCTGGGCCGAGCAGTACGCCAGCACAAGCTACAGCAAAATGAAAGCCCGGCTGAAAGCCGCAGTTAACGTGTAATACGACAGAGGGAGAAGGAAGCTTCTCCCTCTGTATCCTGCGTCTTCGCAAGGCGACGGCTGGTGTCTTGCCCGTCCGGCAAGCCTGCCGCATTCGCGACCTTGTATCCCGGACAGGCGCGCAGTACCGCATCTTACGCCAGTAGCGTCTCCACCAGCGCCGTCCACAGCGCCACGCCATGTGGGATCAGATCGTCATTAAAATCATACCCGGCATTGTGCAGCGGCTTCGACGGCGTTTCACCGTCAGTGCCAATCCAGAAATAGGCTCCCGGACAGGCCTCCAGCATGCAGGCAAAATCTTCCGACGCCATTGATGGATTACCGTTCCAGCTTACCGCTGATTCGCCCAGCAGAGTGGTTGCCGCTTCGCGCACCTTCTGCGCTTCCACAGCGTGGTTGGTGGTCACCGGATAACCGGGATACCATAAAATTTGCCCTTCAACGTCTGAGACCTGAGGCTGAGCGGCAACATAGCTTTCGATCAGCCCCCTGACCCGCTCGCGCACCTGGTTGTTCAGGCAGCGAAAGGTTCCGCGGAGCACCACTTTGTCCGGCAGCACGTTAATCGCCTCGCCACCGGCAATCTGCGTAATGCTCACTACCGTCGCCTCCTGGGGCGACAGGCGGCGCGAAGGGATCGTTTGCAGCGCCATAATCAACTGCGCGGCGGCCACGACGGGGTCCGCGCCGCGCTCGGGCATCGCCGCATGACAGCTTTTACCTGTCAGGGTAATTTCGAATGCATCAAGCGATGCCATCATCGCACCACTGTTAATCACCACCTGCCCCAGCGGAATGCCCGGCCAGTTATGCAGGGCGTAAATGGCGTCCATCGGGAAGCGCTCGAAAAGCCCCTCTTCAACCATTTTACGCGCGCCGCCAAGATTCTCTTCGGCGGGCTGAAACACAAAGTGGACGGTGCCGCGAAAACGTCGGGTCTGCGCCAGATGCGCCGCTGCCGCCAGCAGCATCGCGCTATGACCATCGTGACCACAGGCGTGCATCACCCCAGGATTGCGCGATTTATAGCTCACGTCTCCCAACTCGGTTATCGGCAGAGCGTCCATATCTGCCCGCAGGCCAATCACCGGTCCGGGGCCGTTTTCCAGCGTCGCAACCACGCCCGTACCCGCCAGCCCGCTATGCACCTGAAGACCAAATGAGACGAGCAGTTCGGCCACCCGGCGTGAGGTTTCCTGTTCCTGATACCCCAGCTCAGGACAAGCATGAAAATCACGTCGCCAGCGAATAGCCTCGGCGATCAATGAAGGGGATACTGCCATGTCTTACTCCTCTTCCGCACAGCGTCAGCGCTGAACGCGTCTTTTCATCAATAAGTTAGGGCTACAGGTACCCCGCCAGCCTGTTGGTTATATCCTTTCGCCAGCGCCCTGACAACTTCCGCTCAATTCAACGACAATCCGTTTTCATATGGTATTTCGCCAGTTCACCCTTTTTACAGTCAGATCCCCGGTGACATACGGCTCATGATTAATTATTATGCAGCCATATGGTAATTTTACCGAATAATTCACTCTTCACTTCTCCGTTATCGGAAATAAAATGTTTAACCCAGAGCAGAATCGTCTGGCCCCCACGCTGGCGATGATCATGGCGGCGTCATTAGTGGGATTTATCACTGGCTATACGGTGCCCTTAATCAGTCTTGCGCTGGCGCAGCAGCAGATTGATGCCTTCTACGTCGGCCTGTTGGCCGCGCTGCCGCCAGCGGGAATGATGCTCTCCTCCTTCCTCTCGCCGGCCTTATGCCGGCGTTTTGAGATGGGAACGCTGCTTTCCGTCAGCCTGGTGGCGCTGGCGCTGGCGACAATCGCCTCCTGCCTCGCTTTATCTCTCGCTCATCTCCTGCTGCCGCGACTGGTTACCGGCCTGGCTTCGGGGGTCATTATCGTACTTGGCGAAAGCTGGATCACCGGCGGCGCGGCGGGCAAAAACCGGGCGATGCTTACCGGCATTTATGCCTCCGCGTTTACCGGCTGCCAGCTGGCGGGGCCGCTGTTGATTTCCGCCGGAGAGGCATATCGGCTCTGGACGCTGTTGTTGGTCGGCATCGTGACCTTCGCCTGCCTGCTGATGCTCCGCCATTTACCTTCCGGCAGCCGAGAGCGGCTCGCCGAACGCCCCGGCTGGCGCAGCCTTGGCGCCTTTTTACCCGTGCTGGCCTCCGGCGTATTCTGCTTTGCCTTTTTCGACGCCAGCATTCTGGCGCTGCTGCCGCTCTACGGTATGGATAAAGGATTAAATGATGTGATGGCGGTACTGCTGGTGACGGTGGTATTAACCGGCGATGCCGTGTTTCAGGCGCCACTGGGCTGGATTGCCGACCGCTTTGGCATTCGCCGCGTGCATCTCAGTTGCGCGGTGGTCTTCTGCCTCGCTCTGCTGGCCTTGCCTTTCCTGCTGTCGTCGCATATCCCGTTGATTAGCGGCTGTTTGATTCTCGGCGCCGCGGCGGGGGCGCTCTATACCCTTTCGCTGGTTCGTGCCGGGAAAACCTTCTCCGGGCAGAAGCTAATTATGATCAACGCGCTATTAGGCTTCTTCTGGTCGGCGGGCAGCGTAGCGGGTCCGGTAGTCAGCGGACTCCTGATCAGCGTCGTCGGTTATGATGGGCTGGTGATGGCGCTGCTGGCCAGCGGCGTGCTGTTCCTGTTGATCCAGTGCCTTGGCACAAACGAAAAAACGCTGTTAGCGGACGCGAATGAACGTGAAGAAAAAATTAATGATATTAGCGAGGCGGCGCAATAGATTTTAACTATCGGGCCGCCCCCGGCGGCGCACCTACGCCGGGACGGAGACCGTTACAGCACTTTACTCAGAAAAGCGGCGGTGCGCGGGTTAGTTGGCGCGCTAAAGATCTGCGCCGGTTTACCCTCTTCCTGAATAATGCCCTGGTCGATAAAAATAACCCGGTCGGCCACTTCGCGGGCAAACCCCATTTCGTGAGTCACGATCACCATCGTCATCCCTTCGCTGGCGAGATTTTTCATCACTTCCAGTACATCGCCCACCAGCTCAGGATCCAGCGCCGAGGTGGGCTCATCAAACAGCATAATCGAAGGCTGCATCGCCAGCGCCCGCGCAATCGCCACCCGCTGCTGCTGACCGCCGGAAAGACTGGAAGGCCAGGCGTCGCGCTTATCGCTCAGCCCCACCTTAGCCAGTAGTTCCTCAGCCAGATGTACCGCTTCCGTTCGCACCATGCCGCGCAGGCTTATCGGGGCCATAATCAGGTTTTCCAGCACCGTTTTATGCGGGAAAAGGTTGAAGCGCTGAAAAACCATGCCGACGCTTTCACGCATCTTATTGAGATCGGTAGCGCGATCGTGAACGGCAAAACCATTAACCTCAACCTCACCTTCACTGACGGTTTCCAGCGCGTTCATACAGCGCAGAAAGGTGCTTTTCCCCGAACCTGACGGACCGATAATGCAGACCACTTCCTGTGGTTTGATATCGCAGTTGATGCCGCGCAGAACATGGCTGTCGCCGAAGCGCTTATGCAGATTTTTAATATGAATCACTTTTGCCAAACCTCTTTTCCAGACGGTTAACCAGCTGCGCCAGCAGGAAAGTAATCACCCAGTAAACCAGAGAGATCGTCAGATACGGTTCCCAATAGGTGGCGTAAGCGCCGGAAACGGTACGCGCGGCGTAGGCCAGATCGGCGAGACCAATTGCCGAGGCCAGCGAAGAATCTTTCACAATGGCGATAGCATTGTTGCCCAGCGGCGGCAGAATGCGGCGAAACGCCTGGGGCAGAATCACCTGACGCATGGTCTTCCACCACGGCATCCCCAGGGCGCGAGAGGCTTCCATTTGTCCTTTATCGATCGACTGAATACCGGCGCGGAAAATTTCCGACACATAAGCGCCGGCATTCAGCGTAATCGCCACGACACAGGAAAGAAACGCGCCATAGTCAGAACGCAGTTCACGGGCCAAATCGGCGCTCATTATCCCGCTGGTAACCAGCAGCCCATCGCGCGGGTTGATAAACAGCGGCACCAGCGCGAAGTGGACCACCATAATTTGCACAAACAGCGGCGTGCCGCGAAATGCGCTAACGTAGAAACGTACCGGAAACTGCACCAGGTAACGCAGAACGTATTTCCACACGCCGTGTTCGGCTTTCGCCATACGCCCCAGCCCGAGAGTCAGCCCCCACAGGGTGCCGAGGATCACGCAGATAATGGTACATTTAATGGTCATCAAGGCGCCGTCGATAAACAACGGACCGTACTCCTCAATGATCTCCCAACGGAATCCCGTCATAATTCTTCCCTAAAAAATACGGCTATCGCCAGAGTCGATAGCCGTGATGAAAACAAACTGCGGATTATTGCGCTGGCAGCGTCGGAACGTTGTCGTCGAACCAGGTTTTATAGATTTTGGCATAGGTGCCGTCAGCGATGATTTTCTGTAATCCGGCGTTGATTTTCGCCCGCAGTTCGCTGTTGCCTTTCGCCACCGCGATACCGAAATACTGACGCTCAAATTTCGCGTCCGGCACCAGTTTGAACTGCTTTTCTGGATGCTGCTTGATGTAATATTTCACTACGCCAACATCGCCTACCGCCGCGCTTACGCCATCCTCAAACAGCTCCTGCAACATCAGCGGAGTGTTATCAAAGCGCTTGATAGCGGTGCTGTTTTTTCCCAGCACCTCAGAAACCACGATATCACCGGTGCTGGAGTTCACCACGCCAACTTTCTCGTTTTTCAACGCCGCCAGCGAGGTGACTTTCGAATCCGCCGGAACAACGATGGACTGCTCTGCCGGGAAATAAGGGGCCGAGAAATCAACCATCTGCTTACGCTTATCGGTAATGGTGATCCCGGAAATGATAATATCGCGATCGCCGGTGCTCAGGGTGGCGAAAATTCCTTCCCACGGCGTATTAACCAGTTTGATATCAAAATCTTCCGCTTTGGCGATCGCTTTAATGATATCAATGTCAAAACCTTCCAGCTGTTTCTGGCTATTTTCAAACTCAAACGGGCGATAGGTGCCGCCCGCGCCAACCACATACGTTTGCTGAGCCGCCTGAACGCTGCCCATCAGCGCCGCCATCAGACAACCTGCTTTCAGCCAGTGCTTAATCATAGAAACTCCTTTTTATGCATTTATGTTGCATAAAAATACACAGGCTTAGTATGGCATGCAACCAAAAACCTTTCTGATAGTGGATTATCTGTCGTTTAGCTCCGTTTACCGCCGGATTTACCAATCGCGCGATGCAATTCATTGATCCGCTTCATCGATTTCACCGTCTTTTGCGGCGCGGTAGAAGCGACCGATAGCACAATCATCTCCAGGCACACCAGAACCGTGCCGTGTAACGGCACTCGTCCGTTATCGCCGCCGCGCGGCACGTCGATGACCACCTGCGCCTCCTGACTAAAGCGAGAATCGACCGCCTGCGTTAACAAGATTGTCGGGATCCCGAGCCGCCGGGCTTCACGTAGCGTTGTCATCCCCTCACGGTGCGGGGATTTTTGCCCCATCATAATCAGCACATCGCCACGCTGCAGGCTAATCAACTGCTCGGCAAGACTGAACCCGGTGCGGTTCATCACATACGCAGGCAAACCAATGCGGCTCAACAGCCGCGCGGTATATTCCGCCAGGATACCCGATGCGCCGATACCGAAAATTCCCACCTGACGGGCGTCGGTCAGCAGCGCCACCGCCTGCGCCATCGCCGTACGGTTATCAGGCCGGGAGAGCACCTCGCAAGCCCGCTGATGCCCTTCAAGCACGAAATTAATACTTGAATTGATATCGCTGGACAGTTCGCTCACCGTCGAGAGCATTTTTTCCGCCGAGGTCGGCGACGGACCGAACCAGCGCTCCATGGTCTGTTTCAGTTCGCGCAGTCCGGCGAAACCCAGCGCCTGGATCGCGCGCACGACCGTGGCATCCGAGGTATGGGTCGCGGTGGCGATCTCCATCGCCGTGCGCTCCAGCACCACTTCGCGGTTATCATTGATATAGCTGGCTACCGCCAGCAGGCGTGGCGAAAGCTGATGCGCACGGGCGCGAAAACGCTCGCCGAACAGGTCGACCCGCCCTCTCTCTCTTCTCTCCGCGGTTTTCATTTCTCCCCCTCGGGCATTGGCCGACCGGCAATATGCGACTGCACCTCGGCAACCATCAGCGTCAGTGCGGCAAACGAGTTAGAAATCACATCCTCACGCGGCAGCAAAATATAGCGCCCGCTCCGGCAGGCGCGCATAAAGTCACACCAGCCGCCAGGCATAACGCCTTCCATCGCCTGCAGTTCATCCTGCGGTTTACCGCCGGTATCGGAACGCCAGGTGGCGAACACGAAATCGGCATCCAGCTCCGGCAACTGCTCGGCGCTAACGTCAATCCGCTGACCATCGGGTATCTTGTCGATCAGCGGCGGGAAACGGAACCCGGCATCGCGCAGTACGCGCCCCAGCGCATGATAGGAATGGTGTACGGTCACCTTGCCGTTGTTAGCCTGAATCACCGAGACGACGATCTTCTGCGTATCGACCGTCGCCTTCAGTTGCTTAATCTGCGCCTGATAGCGGCGCTCAAGGATCGCCAGCCTGGCCTGGGTGCCGGTCAGCTGCGCCAGCTTGCGATAAATACGCGGCGCACTGCCCTGCAAATGATCGATACTTACCGTTGGCGCAATCTTCTCCAGTTGTTCTATCGGGACATGACGACTGGGTTCAGTGATAATCAAATCTGGTTTCGCAGCGGCTACTGCTTCAAGGTCGATGTCCGCCGTGCCGATAAACTGAATCGCGCTGTTATCGAAATCAACCCCAGTCAACTGCGCGCTGGCGCGTAAAAAGTGGCTGCCGTCCGGGCGGGTGCGCCCGTGGCTGGCCACCGGCGGAACCCCAAGCTCAATAAGCGGAATGGTAATATCCAGATCGTGCATCGATACAATACGCTGCGGATGCAGCGGAACCGTCACCGTGCGACCTGAATCGTCGGTGAAAGTTTGCGTATCGGCGGCCGCGGCGACGCCCGCCAACAGCAGCAGCAGAGAAACGAACCAACGCATAGCAATCCTTTTTGATTTACAGGGCGTCACGGCGACGCCAGAGCAGCACAATAAAAAATGGGCAACCAACCAGAGCAATCACGATTCCCGCCGGGATCTGTAGCGGCGCGAAAGCCAGTCGGCCGATGGTATCGGTGACCAGTACCAGCAGCGCGCCAACTAACGCGCTGCCGCTGAGCAGCGCCACCTGGCCGCCACGCAGCAAAAAGCGCGCCATATGCGGTGCCATCAGACCAACAAAACCGAGACTGCCGACGCAGGAGACGCTCGCCGAAGTCAGCAGCACCGGCGCAAAAAAGCGCAGCAGCGTCAGTTGCTGTAAACGAACGCCAAGACCGATTGCGGTACGGTCGCCCAGCAGCGCCACATCGGCGGCCCTCGCGGTAAGAAACAGAATCAGCGCCCCCGGCAACGCCCAGCAGAAGGCCACGGCCAACAGCGGCCAGGTCGCCGCGTGCAGACTCCCCGCCAGCCAGATCATCGCCGTCTGCACGTCGCGCACGTCGGCGGTGGTCATAAAAATGCCAACCGCTGAAGCCAGCGTCCACGACACGCCGATCCCGATAAGAATAAAACGCGGACGCGAGCAATCTCGCGCCAATAGCAACACCAGCAGCGCCACCAGCACGCCGCCGAGCATCCCCGCCAGCGGCCGCCAGACTAATCCCACCGCCGGAAAGAACAGCACCAGCGCCAGCACCACAATGCTGGCTCCCTCTTTCACGCCGATCAGGCCGGGGTCCGCCAGACCGTTGCGGGTAATACTCTGCATCGCCGCACCCGCCAGACCAAGCATCGCCCCGCTCAGCAGCGCCATAAACAGCCTTGGCAGGCGGATATCAAACAGAATAAAGCGCTGCTGTTCGGCCACGTTTTCTGGCGACAGCAGCGCGCGAAGTAAGGTTCCTGATGGCATCGGAAAGCTGCCACGGGTCAGGCCGAACAGCGCCAGTAACAGGATGGCGAACAGCAATCCAGCGGCGGTTTTTAACGCCGCCGGGCGAAGTAAAATATGCCGGTAGCCGATAGCAAGGGGACGAAATCCGGCGCGACGGACGGCGCGTTTCATTTAAAAAACCTCGCGGCGATAAAAATAAACACCGGCGCGCCCACCAGCGCGGTCATCGCGCCGGTCGCCAGCTCCTGGGGCGCCACCAGCGTGCGGGCGGCGATATCCGCCAGCAACAGCAGCAGCGCGCCAACCGGGGCGGCCAGCGGTAGCGCCAGGCGAATATCTTCGCTAACCAGCCGACGCACCACATGCGGCACCACCAGCCCGACAAAGCCAATCGGTCCGGCCACCGCCACCGCCGAGCCGCAGAGTAAAGCAATCGCCGCCAGTCCCAGCAGTCGGGTCTGCATAATCCTGACCCCCAGCCCCAGAGCGACTTTATCGCCC
Source organism: Klebsiella sp. KE9456 (assembly GCF_043832615.1). Lineage (NCBI taxonomy): Bacteria > Pseudomonadati > Pseudomonadota > Gammaproteobacteria > Enterobacterales > Enterobacteriaceae > Klebsiella > Klebsiella sp. KE9456. The sequence continues at coordinate 73,345 of NZ_JBDYQK010000018.1, read as the reverse complement.
AGCGCCAGCACGTTCAGACGCGGCGCTATCACCAGGGCGATGATCAGCCCGCTCAGGGCCGGGATCAGCGCTGAACGCAGCGTGCGCCAGTTCAGACCGGCCAGGTCGCCCGCCAGCCAGGTACGTATCGCCAGCAGCGTTTGCTCATCGAGGATCAGAATCGCCGCCGTCACCGCCGAGGCAAACGCCGACAGCGCCACCCCGCAGAGGGTAATACGTAATGGCGTCACCCCGCCGCGCCCGGAGGAAGAGAGCAGCATCACGCCACCAAACAGCAGCGCCGCGCCGCAGACGGCGGTCAGGGGGCGTGCCAGTGCGACGCCGCCGAAGCTTATCCCCAGCGCAGAGGTCGCCACCACCGCCAGCGAGGCCCCGGCGTTAAGGCCGAGAATATGCGGCTCACCCAGCGGATTGCGGATCACGGTCTGCAGCAGCAGCCCCGCCACGCCAAGCGCCGCGCCGGTGAGCAGCGCCGCCGCCAGCCGGACCAGGCGTAAATCAACAATAATGCGGTGATCGAAATTGCGCGGGTCGTAGTGCAACAGCGCCTGAAGCACCGTGTGCGGCGCAATCCAGCGCGCACCAAGACCAAGATGCACCAGCGAACCGCCGAGCAGCAGTAAGCTCAGCAGTACCAGCGTCAGCCGCGGCCGGGATTGTCGGCGCGGCAGGAGCCGCACGGAGGCGCTCGTCATGCCCCCTCCCCGCGTGCGCGAAAGGGCATAAAAAAGGGTTTACCGGTCAGCGGGTTGAGGGACATCTGCACGTCAACGTCAAAGACGGTTTTAATCAGCTCCGGCGTACAGAGCTCACCTTCACCGATCACGCCAGCGATATGCCCTTTTTTGAGAAATACCAGCATGTCGGCGTAGTTCACCGCAAAGTTCAGATCGTGGAGCACGGTCACCACGGTGCGGCCATGATCGCGGGTTAAGGTTTGCAGCAGTTCGAGAATGTCCACCTGATAGCGCAGATCGAGCCAGGTGGTAGGCTCATCAAGCAGAATAGTCGCCGTTTGCTGCGCCAGGGCCATTGCAATCCAGCAGCGCTGACGCTGGCCGCCGGAAAGACTATCCACCGCCAGATGGGCGAATTCGGCGGTGCCGGTGAGCCGGAGCGCCTCTTCGACTGCCTGTTCATCGGCATCGGACCACTGACGCATCAGCCCCTGCCAGGGATAACGCCCGCGCGAGACCAGTTCAAAGACCGTCAGCCCTTCGGGCGTCAGCGGCGATTGCGGTAAAATACCTAAACGACGGGAAACTTCCCGGGTCGGCATCTGATGAATTTCCTCACCGTCCAGGCGCACACAGCCGCCCAGCGGCCTGAGCATCCTGGCGATGGTCGACAGCAGCGTTGATTTACCCGAGCCGTTGGCGCCGGCCAGTACCGTCATTTTCCCGTGGGGGATCGTCAATTGAATATTATCGACAATTCGCGTCTGGCCATATCCGGCCGACAGGGAATCCAGGACAATCCCCTGCTCTGCAGGCAACACCCGCTGTGGCATAACTTACTCCCGCGCCGCAACGGCGTGGCGACAGGCCCGCGCGTTCCGCACTCAAACAAAAATAACTCTCATTCTCTTTTGATCATGCGGCGGATGAATGTAGTAGTCAATACCCCATTAGCATCCCGGCTACAGCGAAACATCATTCAAAAACACATAACATCACTATGATTTAATTATCATTAAAAACAATAAAATAAATAACATTCACCTTTAATATTTTCCGGTAACTCATTGATTATTTCTTTTGCTGATTTTTTATCTTACATAACATTTACTACTACATTCCTTCGTGATTGAATGATTCTCAATTACATATCTGGCCGTAAACTGGCGTAAAAACAGATAGACCTATATTTCAGGGCAATGATTTTATTGGCTTTACCTCCCCGCAAAGGCGAGGTTCGTTCACGAGAAACAGAAAATGACTCCATTAAATGTCCCTTTTTCGACATTAAAAGGGCGTGCGCTTTTTTCACTGATTTTTTTAACCTCTCCGGGGATCCTGGCTGCGGAAAATAGCGCCGATAAAGAGAAAAAAACCGCCGATGAAACCATTACGGTGGTGGCCGACAACACGCAACAGAACGCCACCAACGGTTATCAACCGGTCAACACCTCAACCGCTACCCTGACCACGATGCCGATGCTGGACATTCCCCAGGTGGTCAATACCGTGAGCGACAAGGTGCTACAGGATCAGCACGCCACCAACCTCGACGAGGCGCTGTATAACGTCGCCAACGTTGTACAGACCAATACCCTCGGCGGGACTCAGGATGCATTTACCCGCCGCGGCTTTGGCGCTAACCGCGACGGTTCGATTATGACCAACGGGCTGCGCACCGTGCTACCGCGCAGCTTTACCGCCGCGACCGAACGCGTCGAAGTCCTTAAAGGCCCGGCGTCAACGCTGTACGGTATTCTCGATCCCGGCGGACTGATTAACGTAGTCACCAAACGCCCGGCGCGTACCTTTGGCGGCTCGATTTCCGCCACCTCCACCAGCTTTGGCGGCGGCACCGGTCAGTTTGATGTCACCGGCCCTGTCGAAGGCACGCGCCTCGCGTATCGCCTGATTGGCGAATACCAGAACGAAGACTACTGGCGCAGTTTCGGCAAGCAGAAGAGCAGCTTTATCAACCCTTCCCTGACCTGGTTCGGCGATCGGGCGACGGTTAACGTGTCGTATTCCCACCGTAACTACAGCACGCCGTTCGATCGCGGTACCATCTTCGATCTGAACACCGGCCATGCGGTTAACGTCGATCGCAAAACGCGTTTTGATGAACCGTTTAACATTACCGAGGGTTACTCCGACCTCGCGCAGCTGAATGCGGAATACCGTCTCGATGACGCCTGGACCGCGCGATTTGACTACAGCTACAGCCAGGATCACTACAACGATAACCAGGCCCGCGTGATGGCCTACGATTCCGCGACCGGTGACCTGACCCGTCGCGTCGACGCTACCCACGGCTCAACCCAAAAAATGCACGCCACGCGGGCGGATTTACAGGGTAACGTGGTCATTGGCGGCTTCTACAACGAAATCCTTACCGGCGTGGCTTACGAGAATTACGATCTGCTGCGGACCGATATGATCCGCTGTAAGAAAGTGCAGGGATTCAATATCTATAACCCGGTTTATGGCACGGTCGGCAAATGCTCCAGCGTCTCGGCCTCCGATAGCGATCAGCGTATTCGGCAGGAGAGCTATGCGGGTTATGTTCAGGACGCGCTATATCTCACCGATAACTGGATTGCCGTTGCCGGGGTGCGCTATCAGTATTACACCCAGTACGCGGGTAAAGGCCGTCCGTTTAACGCCAATACCGACAGCAGCGACCAGAAATGGACGCCGAAAGTCGGCCTCGTCTATAAGCTGACGCCCTCTGTCTCGCTGTTCGGTAACGTGGCGCAGTCGTTTATGCCGCAATCCTCCATCGCCAGCTATATCGGCAACCTGCCGCCGGAAGAGTCCACCGCTTACGAACTGGGCGCTAAGTTCGAGCTGTTCAACGGGGTAACCGCCAATATCGCGCTGTTTGATATTGATAAGCGTAATGTTCTCTATACCGAATCGGTGGGTGATGAAACCATTGCCAAAACCGCCGGGAAAGTGCGCTCGCGCGGCGTCGAAGTGGATGTTGCCGGCTCATTGACCGATAACCTGAGCGTGATTGCCAGCTACGGTTATACCGACGCGAAAGTGACCGATGACCCTGATTACAAAGGCAAACCGCTGCCAAACGTGCCGAAGCACACCGGCTCGCTGTTCCTGAGCTACGACATTCATAACGTTTATGACAGTAACACCTTGACCATCGGCGGCGGCGGTCACGCGGTGAGCAAACGTTCCGGCACCAACGGCGCGGACTATTATCTGCAGGGCTATGCGGTAGCGGATGTATTCGCGGCCTATAAGATGAAGCTGCAATATCCGGTCACTCTACAGGTTAACGTGAAGAACCTGTTCGATAAGACCTATTACACCTCATCGATCGGCTCCAATAATCTCAGTAACCAGATTGGCGACCCACGTGAAGTACAGTTCACGGTGAAGATGGATTTTTAAGCAGTTGCAGGTTCCCGGATAAGGCGTAAAAACGCCTTATCCGGGTTACCGGTCAATGCCTTACCAATCCTCTGCCTGCCCCAGAATGCGCAAAATATCCTGCCGATGCTGCAACAGCAGCGGATTGTCACGATGGCGAGGAAATTCAAGCGGTAGCGCAAATTCGGCGATAATTCTCCCAGGACGCGACGACATGACCAGTACCCGCTCGCATAGCAGTAACGCCTCTTCGATATCGTGGGTCACCAGCAGGCTGGTATAGCCCTGCTGCTGCCACAAGGCGATCAGCTCCCGCTGCATACTGATGCGTGTGAGCGAATCGAGTTTTCCCAGCGGCTCATCTAATAACAGAAGGCGCGGTTCATTTAACAACGCGCGCGCCAGCGCCGCACGTTGCGCCATCCCGCCGGAAAGCTGACGCGGCCACGCCTCGCTAAATGCCTGGAGTCCGATTCGCGAAATCAGCGCGTCGGCCTTTGGCTCCAGCCCCTTCTTCCCCTGCGCCTGCGGCCCCAGCAGCACGTTTTGCCGCACCGTCAGCCACGGGTAAAGCGTCGGGTCCTGAAACACCAGAATCCGCTCGGGCCCCGGTCCGCCCATCGTTGTACGATCGATCTGGATCTGCCCGCTCTGCTGCGGCTCCAGCCCCGCCAGCAGCCGCAGCAGGGTCGATTTACCGCAGCCCGATGGCCCGAGCAGCGCAACGCTCTCTCCTGCCCGTAGTTGCAGGCTGATATTCTCCAGAACCGGAACCGTCTGTTTACCGAGGGTGAACGCATGATGAAGATGATTTATCGACACTTCAGCCCCGATCGATGTCGCCTGGGACGTTACCGTCGCAGTTACCATTGCATCCCTCCCCGCTGCCAGCTCAGCAGCCGGTCACGTACCGCAAACAGCCCGCTTATCAGGCCAGAGCATAAAAGCGCCATCATCAGCAACGCCGCGTACATATTGGGATATGCCGCCCAACCCTGCGCCCATTGCAAATAAAAACCGATCCCGGATTTCACCCCCACCATTTCGGCGACAATCAATACCGAAAATGATGCGCCAAGCCCCATAAACAGGCCGACAAATACGTTCGGCAAAGCGGCAGGAATCGCCACTCGCAGGATCAGAAAGCGCTGGCTGGCACCCAAAGTCCGCGCCACGTCATACCACGCCTTATCGATACCGATAACCCCGGACCAGGTCAGTACCGTGACCGGAAACCAGGTGCTGAGCGCAATCAGAAAAACGCTGGCGCCGAAACTTGAGGGAAAGATAAACAGACATAAAGGCAGCAGGGCGGTGGACGGCACCGGCCCCAGCAGGCGTAAAACCGGATGTACCCAGTAGCCGATGCGCTGGGACCAGCCGATCGCCAGACCGCTGATAAAACCGCTGCTGGTGCCAAGCAAAACACCGAATCCGAGTAACCCCAATGAATGCAGCAGACTATCGAGCAGACGCGGCCAGTCATCATGCAGCACTTCAATCAGCGCCTGCGGCGGCGCGAAAAACGGCACAGGCAGCAACGCCGTTTTCGCCGTCAGACCTTCCCATAGCGCAAACAGCACCGGCAGCAGCGCCAGCCACTTTCCGGCATGCTGCAAACGCGCGCCCCGCTGCCGCCAGTAGCGGTAGCTCAGCGCCAGCAGCAACAGTCCGCCGCCGATAGTCAGCTGCGCCAGCGCCCACGCTTCGCTAAACGGCCAACGTCGCCCGGCATCAGGCCAGGCCTGCGTAAAGAGGCCGCCCAGCAGCCATAGCGCGGCGGCAAGCCCGCCTTCCCGCCACAGCGACCTGCGACTTGTCTGGCGCGATAGCACCCGTTCAGGCGAATACGTTGGCATAAATGCTCTCCGCAAACTGGTGAGGATCGACGCCCTGTTTGATCACCTGAACGCGCTGAAGGTCCACGGCGTACTGTGTCAGCTCTTTGACAAACGCCTCGCCCACCGCGTGGTGGCCGTGCCCCTGGCCGTGAAGGATGCCGCTAATCTCCGCTTCATTGGTATTCAGAGCATGGGCGAGGAAGGATTGCGCCACGCTTTCCGGGTGCGCGGCGGCATAGCTGTGCGCCTCAAGAATAGCCTGAGTTAGCGCGGCCGCCGCAGGTTTATGATCACGCACCAGGGTCCCGCTGACGCCCAGCACGCAGCAGCTCAGATTTGCGTAATCGCCGGTCATATTGCTGGCGATAAGCTGATATTTACCGGTTTTCAGCAGGCGATAGCTAAACGGTTCGCTGCCGCTAATGGCGGCGATTTCGCGTTTATCCAGCGCCACGCTGAGCAGATCGGCCGGATAGACTTTCCACTGCACATCGCTTATCGGATCGATGCCGTGGCGCTTAAGTAAAATCGCGAAGAAGTTTTTATCTGGTCCGGCCATATCGGTGACGCCAATCGTTTGCCCTTTCAGGCTATCAAGGCCGCCGAACGGCGAATTTTTTGCCGTCAGCAGATTCAAACAGCCGCCGTGAGTCCCGGCAGTAAGCTTAACGTCAAATCCCTGCTCCAGCGCCTTCAGCCAGCGCAACGCCATTCCCACTCCGGCGTCGGCCTTGCCGGTGGCAATCGCCTCCAGCAGCACATCCGTCGAATTACCGAAGTTAACGAACTCAACATCGAGATTATACTTACTGAAAATTTTCTGCTGCTCCGCCACCGCGACGGGGGCAAGGCATACCGCGTTTTTGTTGATCGCCAGTTTAATTTTGTACGGTTCCGCCAGGCGCAGAGCCGGATGCGCCAGCCCGCTGCCTGCGGCTGCCATATCATGGGCCCATAGCGGCAAAGATACTCCCGCCAACGCGGCGCTACCGGTCAACTGTAAGAAACGACGACGGGAAAAACCGGATGTCATCATGGTGCCACCTCCACCTGCGCGGCAGGCACGCTAAAACCATTATCAAATGTCGGCTTCACGTCCAGCTTTGCGCGGATCAGCCCATTGGTGAAATAAAAGTCCGCTGTAGACTGCTGCTGGGCTACCGTCTGCGGGTCCAGACGCAGCCACTGGGAATGGCGATTGGCGAACTGCGCGCGGGCGATATCCGCCGGGAAACGGATAATTTCCCCCAATGTTTTGCCGTAACTATCGAGGTTGTCGTAGGCCCAGCGCTGGGCCGTGGCCAGGCGATTAAGGTAATCCTGAAGCGCCGCATGCTTTTGCGGATCTTTAAGGGCATCATTCGTTGCCGCCAGGAAGGTATTGCCCGGCAGCAGCCCTTTACCGGTGACCAGGATCTGCCCGGCACCGGTCTTGACCAGTTGGGTCGTATACGGCTCCCAGGTCGCCCAGGCATCAACCGAGCCGCTAAGCAGCGCCACTTTGGCATCCACCGGACCGAGAAATACCCACTGCACATCTTTCGGCGAAATACCCGCCTGTTCCAGCGCTTTCAGCGCCACGAAATGGCCAATCGACCCCTTACCGGTGGCGATACGCTTGCCTTTTAAATCCGCCGCGTTTTTCAACGGACTGCCGGGAGAGACCAGCACAGCAGTACCGGCCGGGTTGCTTTTATCGACGGCAATAGCTTTGACCGGCGCACCGTTAGCCAGTGCGAACAGCAACGGCGCATCGCCGATAATCCCGGCATCCACGGCACCTGCATTGAGCGCTTCCGCCAGCGGCGCGGCGGCCGGGAACTCGGACCACTTAATATCGTAAGGGAGATTTTGTAAGGCATTGGCGGCCTCCAGCTGCGAACGCATTCCGCCTTTTTGATCGGCGATTCGCAGCGTGATTCGTTCCTGGGCCGCCGCATAGCCGCTCAGCGCCAGCAGGATGACCGCCCCGGCTAAACGGGTAAAATTGAGTATGCGCATATGAATTATCCTTATTTTTTAAAAACATATTTACCTGCCGCCAGCCACGCACTGTCGTTCTGCGGGGTATGAACCCGTCCGCACAGCACGTTGCGATAGTGGCGTTCCAGAGGGTTTTGCCGACTCAGACCATGATTGCCGGTGAGCTCCAGCGCCAGATTCACCGCCTGAATAGCATTCTCGGTAATGGTGACTTTTGCGAGGTTCGACTCGATGACGGAAAAATCCAGCTCCGCGGCCTTCTCCAGCAGAGTGCGATTCACCAGTAACAGCCCGTCAATTTGCCCGACTTTTTCCTGTACACGCGGCAGGCTGGAAAGCGGTTGTCCAAGATTTCCGGGAATCCGCGCGTTGAGCCATGCCACCAGCCAGTCGTGCGCCGCGCGAGCGATACTGTCGTAAATCGCCGTGAGTAGCGCCGTATGGCGGTTGGCAAACAGACGGAACTGTTCGGCATCCTGAGCCGGAGGCGCATCGGAAGACCATACGTCCACCGCGTTCTCTGCGGCCACCCGCACGTTTTTCAGAATGACTTCGTGGCTGCCGGTTGCCCGCATTCCGGCGTGATCCCAGCTTTTAACAACGCTGATGCCGTCGCTATCGCGAGGAACCAGCCAGGTGCCGATCAGCGGCGGACTGTCGTCGCTGCGCCCCCAGATAGCCAGCCAGCTGAGACCCTCGATCCCGGTGGTATAGATTTTATGACCGCTAACTTGCCAGCCCTTTGCGCTGCGGATCGCCACGGTTTGCGGCAGACCGCCGCGTGCCGGAGAGCCCAGTTCCGGCTCCACGCGCAGGCTGTTGATTAAGCCACCTCGTTCGACGGCATCCTGAAAAACCCGCTGGCGTAGCGGTTCAGCCCAGTTTTCGTTCTCCGCCAGCCGCAGATGGTGCAGATACTGCATGCAGACGATCAGCGCCGTCGCCGGTTCGCCCCAGGCAATGGCGGCGATGGCCTGCTGAAGCCCTGGCAAACCGACCCCCGCCCCGCCGTACTGCTGCGGCACGGCGAGGCTTAAAAACCCGCGCTGGCGCAGACGGTCAATATTGTGCCGCGGAAAGTCGCCGCTGACGTCGAGGCTGGCCGCCTGCTCCGCCATGAGTTGACGAATCTCCGGGAGCTGCTGAGCCCAGTCATCGGTAGTCTGAGTGGTCACGATGCGCGCTCCGCTACGGCGCGTAATGCGGCTTTTTCGCGAGTAATCGGCAGCAGCGCTTTACCGTAGTCCTGGGCATCGTTGAGCGGATCGAATCCACGGATCAGGAAATTACGCACGCCGAGATCGTAGTAATCAAGCAGCGCATCGGCGACCTGTTCCGGGGTGCCAACCAGCGCGGTGGAGTTGTGCCCTCCGCCCACCAGTTGCGCAATCCCGGTCCACAGGCGTTTATCCACCACCTTGCCCTGCTCTGCCGTTGCCCGCAGGCGCTGCGCCCCGACGCTATCAGGTTTGGCTTTAAAACCGCCCACGGTCTGCGCCGCCCGCTCGGTAGCGACATGGAGAATATGTTCGGCCTTCTCCCAGGCCTCAGCTTCGGTATCGGCGATAATCGGACGGAATGAGACGCTGAAGCCAATTTCACGCTGATGTTTCGCCGCCTCGGCCCGCACGCGCTGAATAGTTTCCTGGGTTTGCGCCAGCGATTCTCCCCACAGGGCGAAGACGTTGGCATGTTTGCCGGCTACCGCAATAGCCGCGTCCGATGAGCCGCCGAAATAGAGGGGAATATGCGGCTTTTGCAACGGACGAATCGCCGACCAGGCCTGCTCCGCCTGATAAAAATCATTGGCGATATCCACCGGCTGTTCAGCGGTCCAGACCTTGCGAATGGTGTCGAGGAAAGCATCGGTACGCGCATAGCGCTGATCATGATCGAGATAATCGCCATCGCGGCGTTGCTCTGCGTCATTGCCGCCGCTAATGATATGCACCGCAAGGCGTCCCCCCAGCAGGTGCTCAAGAGTGGCGAATTTACGCGCGGCAAGGGTTGGCGAGATAAAACCGGGACGATGAGCCAGCAGAAAATTGATGTTTTGCGTCGATAGCCCAGCCAGCGCAGTCACCAGAAATCCGTCCGGTTGATCGGACCAGTGCCCGACCAGCAGGCGGTCAAAACCCGCAGCTTCATGGGCTTGCGCAAAGCGTACGATGTAATCGCGATCGAAGATCGGCCCCGCCGGAGGAATGGTTTCGGACGACAGACGGTGGCCAATCATGCCGAGAAACTGAATGCTCATACAGAACTCCTTGTATCAGGATAACGAATGGGCCGCAGCGGCGGCGCGTTTTCATTACCCTATACACAGGCCCTTAATGAACAAAATGCATTTTTATCATATCTTAATATGCGATATCGGCATTTAAATAAATTAAATATGTATTTCAACCAGATACATTAAGCTGCTGAACGATTTTACCGGCAAAAAAAGTGAGCGGCTGGCTGAGGTTCGCCAGATTCTGCGCATGAACCAGCCATAGATGAACCTCGGGATGAAAATCCTCCAGCGTCAATACCGTAACGTCATCGCGCCACGGACTGGCGGCCAGCGCAGCGCGCGGCACCAGGCCAAGTCCCAGCCCCTGAGCCACGAGGCCAATTTGCAACTGAGCCCCTGCGGTTTCCACATTCAGCGTTAGGCGCAATCCCTGTGATTGCAGCGCACGGATCAGCCCGGCCCGCAGGCCGCAGCCATCAGCATTCAGCACCCAGCCCTTCTCCGCGCAATCCCGCAGCGCGCCGGCGTGCAGACGCCAGCTTTTCGCCGCAATCACCACAATATCCAGCGGGCACAGCAGTCGCCCGCTGTATCCTTCAGCAAAACTTTGTTGTTCAGGCCCCATCGCCAGCACGCCATCCAGCTCGACGCTCGCCAGCCGTCTTTGCAACAGTCCGCTCCAGCCGCAGGTGACCTGCGGTTGCAGAGCGGGGAATTGCTGACGAAGCGCCGTCAGCGCCGGTTGCAGCGCAGTTTCCGCCACGCTTTGCGGCACGCCGAGCCGCAGGATGCCTTGCGGTTCCGCCTCGGGATCAAGCAGGCCATACAGCTTTTTAGTTTCCCGCTTGATGCTCAGACACTGTTCGTAAACCCGGTGTCCGGCGGCGGTCAGGGTAAGCGGTCGGGTCTGACGCGCCAGCAATGTGACGTTCAGAGTTTGTTCCAGACGCTGAAGGCGACGAGTGATCGCCGATTGGGTAATGCCAAGATAGTCTGCGGCCTGGTTAAGGGAAGAAAACTGTACGGTGGCCAGCAGAGCGTCGATGTCGTCAATGCGCATAGCGTCCTTAAAGCCTGGCCCATCAGAGCTATTTTGCTTGCCATTTTGAACCTGGGCAGTGCTCAGACAAAACTCACAGAGTTTTGAACGCCCTCAGGGCGGCCCGAAGGGTGAGCGTAGCGAATAATCCTCACGTACTACGTGTACGCTCCGGTTCTTCCGCGCTGGCCGTGTTCAAACTGGCTGCGCCAATGACGCTTGATGGGTAGGCTATCAATGTTATTTTTGCATATTAATATATTCAGAAATTGCATTTTAATTATATTAACGCCTTTGCTAGCGTAAAGACCAGTCCCGATAACAGGAAGCGACCATGACCGCACCGCAAGTGGAAAAATTACGCCAGTTTATTCAGGACATTGACGCCCTGCATCGCGAGTTTGCCGATGAGCCCGCTTTGCTTGATGCCGTGGCCCGGCGTCTGGGCGAACTGGTGAAAAAAGATGACTGGCTACCGGAAGAGTACACTCTGCCCCATCCTCACCATTATCAGCAGTATCTGTTACATGCCGATTCCGGTCAGCGCTTTTCCGTAGTGAGTTTCGTCTGGGGGCCCGGACAATCGACGCCAATTCACGACCATCGGGTGTGGGGGGCTATCGGTATGCTGCGCGGCGCAGAGGTGAATCAGCGCTACCGCCTGAACAAGAGCGGACAACCGGTGGTTAGCGGCCTTGCCCAACAACTCTCCCCTGGCGAAGTGGAAAAAGTCTCCTCCCAGGATGGCGATATTCACCGGGTAAGCAACGCGCTGGCGGATAAGGTTTCTATCAGTATTCACGTTTACGGCGGCAATATCGGCGGCGTCAGGCGCGCGGTTTATACCCCGGAAGGACTCGTCAAACCTTTTGTCTCCGGCTACTCCAATCGTCACTTACCCAATATCTGGGATCTCTCTAAGGATAATTAATATGTCCACATACTCTTATCGCCCGGCGGCACAGCTGCGCCAGGCGCTGCTTGACGGCGCAGAGCTGGCGCTGATCGATGTTCGTGAAGAGGCCGAATTTGCGCGCAATCATCCACTTTTCGCCGCCAGTCTGCCGCTCAGCAAGCTGGAACTGGAAATTTTTCGCCGCGTACCGCGCCTGACGACGGCAATTACCGTTTACGACGACGGTGAAGGTCTGGCGGAACAGGCCGTTGAGCGCCTGCATCGCTGGGGTTATCAGGATGTGACTTTACTGGAAGGCGGCCTGCAGGGCTGGCAGCGTAGCGGCGGAGAGCTGTTTCAGGACGTCAATTCGCCGAGCAAAGCGTTCGGGGAACTGGTAGAGAGCAAGCGACATACGCCCTCTTTGAGCGCCGAAGAGGTGAAAGCGCGAATCGATAACGGGCAGGAAGTCATTATCGTCGATGCACGCCGTTTCGATGAGTATCAAACCATGAATATTCCCGGCAGCATCAGCGTGCCTGGCGGGGAACTGGCGCTGCGCATTGAGGGACTGATTCCTTCGCCGCAGACGACGGTTATCGTCAACTGCGCAGGGCGTACACGCAGCATTATCGGCAGCCAATCGTTACTTAATGCCGGTCTGACAAATCCGGTTTATGCATTGCGCAACGGCACTATCGGCTGGAGCCTGGCGGGACTCGAACTTGAGCACGGCCAGCAGCGGCGCTACGACGCAGATTTTCGCGCCTCGGCTGAGCGGGTGGCGGAGGTAACGCAACTCGCCGAACGCGCGGGGGTTGTCTTTATTGACAGCCATACCCTTGAGCGCTGGCAGCAGCAGCCCGCGCGTACCACTTACCTGTTTGATGTCCGTAGCCCGGAGGAGTACGCCGCAGGCCATCTGCCACAGAGCATCAGCGCGCCCGGCGGGCAACTGGTACAGGAAACCGATCATTTCGCCAGCGTACGCGGAGCGAGAATCGTGCTTATCGCTGATGATGGCGTTCGTGCGCCAATTACCGCCTCCTGGCTGGCGCAGATGGGCTGGGAGGTTGCCGTATTAAACAATGCGCGCCTGGATGACTTTAGCGAACGCGGCAATCCCGCCGCCAGCGTACCGCCGGGGCCGCAGGCCGTGGAAATTTCCCCGCGCCAGTTAGCGGAACAGCTGCGGGAACCGGGCACCATAGTGCTGGATTTCACCACCAGCGCCAACTATGTCTCCCGTCATATTCCCGGCGCTTACTGGCTGGTCCGTTCACAGTTGCGCCAGGCGCTGGAGGTGCTCCCTACAGCTGAGCGTTACGTTGTCACCTGTGGCAGCAGCCTGCTGGCAAGATATGCGGTGCCCGAAGTGGCGGCATTAACCGGTAAACCGGTGCAACTGTTGAATGGCGGAACGCTGGCGTGGATTAACGCCGGGCTGGCGCTGGAACATGGCGAGACGCATCTGGCCACGCCGCGTAGCGATCGCTATCGACGCCCGTATGAAGGGACCGATAATTCGCCTGCGGCAATGCAGGCCTACCTCGACTGGGAGTTCGGCCTCGTTGAACAGCTGGCACGCGATGGCACACACGGATTTAAGGTGCTGTAAATCGGGAAAGTCCCCCGCTGGCGCTGCGCTTAACCGGAAAACCTCAGGCCACCGCCGAACGCTTCTGGCGTTTCATCAGCCAGAATACCGCCACGCCGGCCAGCAAAATACCGGGGGCGGAGGCGGCCATCACCCCAACAGTACCGGTACCCAATGCCAGCATTTTCCCGGCCAATAGCGGGCCGCTCATCGCGCCAAGACGGCCAATCGCCACCGCGCTACCCACCCCGGTGACGCGGATTTCGCTACGATAAAACAGCGGAGCCAGAGCATAGAGCACGCTCTGCCCGCCGGTGGCGAACAGTCCGGCGACGAACCCTGAAAATAGCATCGCCCCCAGCGATGTGGCGGTTCCCAGCGCCAGCAGCGACGTCAGCATACCGCTGTAAATCAGCAGCGACATCCACAGCGGACTGAGCTTATCCATCAGCGTGCCCAGCAGCAGCGTGCCGCAGGCGGCGCCAAACTGCAGCACAAACATCACTCCCGCCGCCTCGCTGGCGCTGAATCCCTGGCCGACTAACAGCATCGGCAGCCAGTTAATCAGCATATACACCACCAGCAAAGTGAAGAAATAGCACAACCACAATAGCAAGGTAGCGGTGGCATTATCCGGTGCGAACAACGTGCGCAGCGGCACGCTTGTCGTGCGATGCTGAAAAATCGGCGATTCCGGCAGCCAGCGAATCAATAATGGCACCAGCAACAGCGGAACGATACCGCCAACCCAGAATACCGTCTGCCAGGCGTTCGCGAGACCGAAAAAACCCAGCGCCGCCGCCAGCGCCGCGCCAATGGGAACGCCGCAGTACATCAGGCTGACCGCTCTGCCGCGAAAGCGGGGACCGGCGGCTTCCGAGGTTAACGCAATCAGATTCGGTAACGCCGCCCCCAGCCCGATGCCGGTAAACACGCGTGCCAACAGCAGCACCGGGAAATTCCACGCCAGCGCAGTGGCAATCGAGAACAGGCCAAACAGGAAAACCGAACCCAGCAGAATCCGCTTGCGGCCATGGCGGTCCGCCAGAATACCGCCAATCAGCGCGCCGGGCAGCAGGCCGAGGATCCCGGCGCTGAAAACCCAGCCCATCTGCATTTTATCCAGCGCGAACGCCCGCGCCATACCCACGGCGGCAATACCCGCCGCCTGCAGATCCAGACCTTCCATCAGGGCCACCATAAAACAGAGCCCGACGGTTAACATCAGGCGTGAAGCGCGTGCAGTATTGGTCGTCATCATAGTGTACCCAGGAGATATCCTGATAATCGGAACAGGTGAATGGCGGCTGATACCTTGCCAGCCGCGCGTTTCTTTTATTTATGCTGGTTAAGCAGATCCAGCGCGACATCGACGATCATATCTTCCTGTCCCCCCACCATCCGCCGCTTGCCCAGCTCGACAAGAATATCGACCGCGCTCAACCCGTAACGGGCCGCCGCCACTTCGCTATGGCGCAGGAAACTGGAGTACACTCCGGCGTAGCCCAGCGCCAACGTTTCCCGGTCAACGCGCACCGGGCGGTCCTGTAGCGGGCGCACCTGTTCGTCGGCAGCGTCCATTAACGCGTAGAGATCGGTACCGTGGTTCCAGCCAAGCTTATCGGCCGCGGCGATAAATACCTCCAGCGGCGCGTTACCCGCGCCAGCGCCCATTCCTGCCAGGCTGGCGTCGATCCGGTCGCAGCCCTCTTCCACCGCGACTATTGAGTTGGCGACCCCAAGACTCAGGTTATGGTGCGCGTGCATCCCGGTAGCGGTTTCCGGCTTCAGTACCGTCTTCAGGGCGCGGAAACGATCGCGAACATCGTTCATATTCATCGCGCCGCCGGAATCGACCACATAGATACAGGTCGCGCCGTACGATTCCATCTTCAGCGCCTGCTGCGCCAGCTGTTCCGCCGGGATCATATGGCTCATCATCAAAAAACCAACGGTGTCCATTCCCAGTTCCCGGGCAAAGGCAATATGCTGCGCGGAAACATCCGCTTCAGTACAGTGAGTCGCGACCCGCACCACCCGCGCCCCGGCCTGATATGCATTTTTAAGATCGTGCAACGTTCCGATGCCCGGCAGCAATAACGTGGCGATTTTCGCCTGACTGACCGACTCCGCCGCCGCTTCAATCCACTCAATATCGCTGTGTGCGCCAAAGCCGTAATTGAAGCTCGATCCCTGCAAACCGTCACCGTGGGCGACTTCTATTGAATCCACGCCTGCGCTGTCCAGCGCCCGGGCAATCTGGCGGATATGATCGAGAGAGTATTGGTGGCGTATGGCGTGCATGCCATCGCGTAGGGTCACGTCTGAGATATAGAGTTTTTTACCGTTCATGCCGCGTCTCCCGCCGTGTCGTTCATCGCCTGGGCCATTTTTTCCGCCGTTGCCAGCGCCGCCGAGGTCATAATATCGAGGTTACCGGCGTAGGCTGGCAGGTAGTGCGCCGCCCCTTCAACTTCCAGGTAAACCGCGGTTTTCAGGCCGGAGAAGCGGCCAACGCCCGGCAGATTCACCGGCTTATCTTCGGGGATCACCTCAAACTGTACCTGCTGCTTCAGGCGGTATCCCGGCACATAAGCCTGCACTGCCGCCGCCATCTCCGCGATCGAAGCGGCAATTTCCTGCTGCGACGCCGCTTCGCTGAGTACATAAACGGTATCGCGCATCATTAGCGGCGGCTCCGCCGGGTTCAGCACGATAATCGCTTTGCCTTTCGCCGCCCCGCCGACTTTCTCAATAGCCTGTGAGGTGGTTTCAGTAAATTCATCAATATTGGCCCGCGTTCCCGGCCCTGCGGATTTACTGGCAATCGAAGCGATAATTTCCGCGTAGTGCACTTTCGCCACCCTGGATACCGCCGCCACCATCGGGATAGTCGCCTGACCGCCGCAGGTCACCATATTAACGTTGCCCTCGGCAAGATTGGCCGCAAGGTTGACCACCGGTACACAGTACGGGCCAATAGCCGCCGGCGTCAGGTCGATAACGCGGATCCCCGGTTTGGCTTCCCGCAGCGCGGCGTCGTTTTTCACATGCGCCCCGGCGCTGGTGGCGTCAAAAACAAAATCGATATCGGCGAATTCCGCCATCTGCAGCAGGCCGCTAACCCCCTGGTAGGTAGTGGCAATCCCCATGCGCCGGGCGCGGGCCAGGCCGTCGGATTCAGGATCGATGCCGACCATCACCGCCATCTCCAGATGTCGCCCGTGACGCAGAATTTTGATCATTAAATCGGTGCCGATATTGCCGGAACCAATAATCGCGACTTTACGTTTACTCATCACTGCCTTCCTCTTCGGCGACAAAAGTGGCCGCGACTGAACCTAAACCGTCGATATCAGCCGCGAAACGATCGCCGGCGTTAATCGCCACCATTGGGCCTAACGCCCCGGTCAGCACAATATCCCCGGCCCGTAGCGGCTCGCCGAGGCTGGCCATTTTGCGCGCCAGCCACACCGCCGCATTTAGCGGATGACCGAGACATTCGCTGCCGCACCCGCTGGAAACCTCCTCCTGATTACGGGTCATACGCATGACGCAGTTTTTTAAATCCAACCCGTCCGGGCGTCGCGCCGGGCTACCAAGCACGTAGACGCCGCAGGAGGCGTTATCGGACACGGTATCGACAAAACCAATCGACCAGTCACGAATGCGGCTGCCAACCACCTCCAGCGCAGGTAGCACCCAGTCAATAGCGGCATAGAGTTCATCAAAGGTGGTATCGGTGTGTGGCAGGTCGTGCCTGAGCACGAGGGCAATTTCTGCCTCAATTTTCGGCTGCAGCACCCGGGAAAACGGGATGTCGGCGTTATCGCCGTAGCACATATCGGCATACAGGGTGCCAAAGTCCGGCTGGTCAACGCCCAGCTGTCGCTGCACTTTAGGATGGGTCAACCCCACCTTACGCCCCACCACCCGGCGACCATTCGCGACGTGATGCCGCACGTTAATTTTCTGGATGGCGTAAGCCGCCTCGGCATTATCGACGCCAGGAATATCGCGCAGCGGTTCCATCGCCTGGCCCGTGGTTTCCGCCTCACGCAACCGTTGCGCCAGTTGTTCAAGAGATAACGAAGTCATGATGGTTCCTCAGGTTCGCGCCAGAAAATCGAGCACCAGTTGATTGAAACTGTCCGCATGCTCCCACTGTGCCCAGTGGCCGCAGTCGCGGTAGATATGCAGTTCTGAGCCATTGATCCCGGCCAGCAGACGTAGCCCGGCGTCCATCGGCACAAAGCGGTCATTACGCCCCCAGACAATTAAGGTTTGTGCGCTAATTTCGCCGAGCCGCGGACTAAAATCCGGGAACTGTTTAGGATTGGCTTCCAGGCTCTTGACGAAATTATCCAGATGTTCCCGGCGGGACAGCATATTGTTGAGTCGGGCTTCGAACAGCGCGTCGGTCAGATCGCGGGGATCGAAGACAAAGATATTCATCATCTTTTTCAGGTTTTCGATAGTCGGCTCACGGTACAGGCCATTCAGCAGCTTGATGCCTTCCGTTGGCATCGGGGTAAACAGACTCATCCCGCCGGTTCCGCCGCCCATCAGCACCAGCTTGCCGACGCGTTCCGGCCAGCTCAGGGTAAAGGCCACCGCGCTGTGGCCGCCCATGGAGTTGCCCAGCAGATGCACTTTGCTGATATCCAGTTGGTCAATAACGCTTTTCAACACCCGGGCGTTCAGGTCAGAACGGGAGCCGCTGTTGACGATGGAATCGCTTTTCCCCCAGCCAGGGCAATCCAGCAAAATCACCCGGTAGCCCGCCTCGACCAGCGGATCGATATTGCGGCTGAAGTTGGCCCAGCCGGTGGCGCCGGGGCCGGAACCGTGCAGCAGGACCACGGTTTCATCCCCCTGGCCGCAGTCGTTAAAATGGATACATAATGTTTCTCCGCCCTCTTCGACGTTGAGGAAACGGCTGGTGGCGGCTTCAGTTTGTGGTTGGTAGCTCATCATCTTCTCCCTTTAATTCAGTTCAGCGTGGTGGCGCTCAGCGAGCCAAATCCGGCGATCCACTCGGGGACAGGTCGGTAATAACGGCTCTCGCAGCGCCAGTTGCCAAAAGCGGATAGCGCGGCAAAGGCGGCCACCCAGGTTTTAATTTCGTGCGTCGATTTCCCTGCCATTGCCGACAGTTCTTCATTACTGATGGCGTCCAGCTCCGCCAGCCGCCCCTGCGCCAGCAGGCTCATAAAGCGGTTGTCCCAGATGGGGTTGAGCGGATAGAGCGAGTTCTGGTCCTTAGTAAACTGTTTCGCTGCGCTAATGACCCGCTGCTGGCGACGTTCCCGTTCATCCGGCGGCAACTGCTTGCCGCTGCCCAACAACCGGTCGCGCATATGGGCGTCGGCCTTCGCCAGCTCCGGCACCGGCGGCTGATGCGACAATCCGCCGGAGCCAAGGATTAATACCCGTTTATTCAGGGTGGTAAGGAAGCGGCCAATGGCTTCGCCCAGCATGCGGGTACGCTGAAATCCCGGCAACGGCGTGGCGACGCCGTTGATAAACACCGGCAGAACCGGCCGCTTATCCAGCCCGCCAAGCAGGAACTCCAGCGGTTGCGCAAAGCCGTGATCCACCTGCATGCAGTAAGAAACCGCCAGATCGATCCCGTCTTTCATCACCGCATGGGCGCAGGCCTCTGCCAGCGCCGTCGGCACCGGCAGAACGCCACTGGCGCTGCTGAAATCGCCGATGGAGGTTGCGCCGATCCCCAGGCAGAACGGCGGCATCACATCGTAGAAAAAGCCGTTGTAGTGATCGGGGGCAAACAGCACCACCAGTTCCGGGTCAAAGGCGGCAATTTGCGCCCGCGCTTCGGCAATGACACCGTTGACCTCGTCCAGCACCGCCTGTTCCGGGTCTACGTAGCCCACCAGCGGGGTATGAGAAAGACAATGAAGCCAGACATTCATATCAAGCCACCTGTTCAATGGTTGTTGCGGGTTGTGCGGGCGCCAGCTGCATTTTGTTCGCCAGCGCGTCGAGGTTGTTGCCCAGGGTTTGCGGTATCGCCACCGTCGCGACAAAGCGATCCGGTCGCACAACGGCGATGGCGGTACCATGCTGTGCAAACCAGCTTTTCAGACGGTTTTGTGCGTCGCCGAGGCGGATGACGCCGGGAACGTTGTCCTGCTGGCGGTGAATTTGTATGTCTGGCACCACCTGGATAAAACAGGTCCCAGCGGCGCGCCAACGGGAAATCTGCTCATCGTTTAACCCCCACAGCGGGTTGCAGCCCCAGGCGATAATGGCGAACCTGGCGCCAATCACTTCATCCAGCAGCGTCACCTGGCCGCCCTCAAGCGTCACTTTCGGCTGGATAAACATTTTGCCGACCGGTGAAGTCTTACTTTCGCCTTCGGCCAGCAGCGCGCCGTCGCGATACTGCGGCATCGGCTTGAATCGCATTTCGAGGAAGTAGCGTTTAACCGGCGGCAGGTAGTTGAGCAGCCACGAGATACCGTCGCGCACTGCGCCATGCCAGCGTTTCGTCGGCGCCAGGACATTACCGGCGGTAACCGACAGGTCAATCATTGCTTTGGCGTGATCCCGTCGCTCCTGCTGGTAGCTGTCCAGCAGCGAGTCCCCGGCTTTCCCGTTCACCACCAGCGCCAGTTTCCACGCCAGGTTGAACGCATCGCGCATGCCGCTGTTATAACCTTGCCCCTGCCAGACCGGCATGATGTGCGCGGCATCGCCCGCCAGCAGTACGCGGTCTACGCGAAAGCGTTCGGCGATGCGCGCGTTATGGGTATAAACACGCTGACGAATCAGCTCGACGCGATCCGGGTCCGGCAGCACCTTACTCAACAGCTGGCGCATATTGTCCGGTTCGCTAAGCTGGGCTTCGGTTTCGCCGGGCATCACCATAAATTCAAACCGCCTCACCCCGTGCGGCAGCGCGGCGGACACATACGGACGCACCGGATCGCAGCACAGATAAACATGCGGCGTCGCGAGCGGGTCGTTGGCGATATCGATCACGATCCACTGATTGGGCGCGGTTTTACCTTCAAAGGGAATATTCAGTGTGCGACGAATAAAACTTGCCCCGCCATCGCAGGCTACCAGCCAGTCGGCACGTACTGTTTCTCGCTCGCCATTGAGACCTTTTATATTCAGGGTGACGTTGTCACCATTCTGGGTAAAGGCTTCGACTTCACGGGAGAACAGGCAGCGTACATGCGGAAAACGCTTCAGGCCGTCGTACATCACCGCATCAACCTGCGGCTGAATAAAGGCATTCCGGCGCGACCAGCCAAACTCATCGGTCATCGGCTGAATATCGGCAAAGCAGCGCCCTTTCGGGGTAAGAAAGCGCATCGCGTGCCACGGTGTGGTGTGCGGCAGCACATTGTCCACCAGCCCCACCGCCTGCATCGCGCGCAGCGCCTCATCGTCAATACCGATGGCGCGGGGATAATCGATCAGCGATGCCAGCTTCTCAATCAACAGTACGCTGACCCCCATCTGCCCCAGGTAGTTGGCAATCATCAGGCCAACCGGACCCGCGCCGGCAATGGCAACCTGAGCAATATGCTGTACGGCAGGCTGGATATCAGGATTCGATGTTGTCATGTTCAGAACCTCACGCTTCGGACAAATTGCCGTCATTCGGACAATATCCGCCCGGCATTTTGTTAATTAAATGTGAATATATTTTTATTGTGAGGTCAGTATAGGTTCGATGATTTGCGCTACAATCAAAACATCATCAGATGTGCACCAGGTGCACAGAGTTGTTTAAATTGATTTTTGTTGAGGTAGCATGATCGAAAACTCATCGACGGATTACAAAACAGTGCGCGGATTAAGCCGCGGATTATTGTTATTAAATTTGTTAAATAAATTCGATGGAGGCGCGACGGTGAGCACGCTGGCCGAGTTTAGCGGTCTGCATCGCACCACCGTCAGACGACTACTGGAAACGCTACAGGAGGAGGGATATGTTCGCCGCAGCCGTTCCGATGACAGCTTTCGGTTAACGATCAAAGTTCGCCAGTTAAGCGAAGGATTTCGTGACGAACATTGGATTTCTGCCCTCGCCACCCCACTGCTTGGCGAGCTGTTGCGGGAAGTTTTGTGGCCCACCGACATCACCACCCTTGATGTCGATGCGATGGTGGTGCGCGAAACAACGCACCGGTTTAGTCGGCTCTCCTTTCACCGGGCGATGGTTGGCCGCCGTTTGCCTTTGCTGCTGACCGCGTCCGGATTAACCTGGCTGGCCTTCGCCCCACAGCATGAGCGAAACCCACTCATCGACATGCTGGCCGCACGCCCGGAAGCGGAGTATCAATTGGCCCGCGAACCGGAAAAGCTGGCGGAGATTCTTGAACGCACCCGGCAAAATGGTTATGGCGAAAACTTCCGCGGCTGGCAACAGGAAGAAAAAATCGCTGCCATTGCCGTGCCAATCCGCAGCCAGCAGCGGGTTATCGGCTGCCTGAATCTGGTGTATATGGCTAAAGCAATGACCATTGAGCAGGCTGCGCAAAAATACCTTGTCGCGTTGCAAAAAGTAGCCAGCCAGCTCGAAGAACGGATGGCTGACGAAGAAGTGTTTTACGAATAACCCGCATTTTGAAAGGGAAAAGCGCCGATAACCATTGCGCCTGACTTCGCTATATATTCTAATGCATAACGTTAATTCATTCGCTATCGAGTCACGCCATGTTCAAACACCCGCGCTTTTTGCTCACGCTGACGCTATTAAGCGCCAGTCTGTTCGTCAATTCGGCCTTTGCCGACCGAACCATTACCGACCAGATAGGCCGTCAGGTCACCCTTCCCGACCATGTCACCCGCGTCGTGGTACTCCAGCATCAGACCTTAAACCTGCTGGTACAGCTTAACGCCGCAGAGGATATCGTCGGCGTCCTGAGCAGCTGGAAAAAACAGCTCGGCCCGCAGTTTGCCCGCTTTATGCCGAACATTGAGAAACTGCCGACGCCGGGCGATCTGACCCAGGTCAACATCGAAAGCCTGCTGGCGCTGCGCCCGCAGGTGGTGTTCGTCGCTAACTATGCCCCGCAGGCGATGATCCAGCAGATTCAGAATGCCGGGATCCCGGTGGTGGCGATTTCGCTGCGCCAGGATGCCGCAGGCGAAAAAAACAAAATGAACCCGACGATGGTCAACGAAGAGCAGGCATACAATGAAGGCCTGAAAGAAGGTATCCGCCTGATCGGTACCGTCGTCGATCGTCAAAAACAGGCTGAAGATCTGATCAATTACACCTTCAGCGCGCGCGCAAAAGCCAACGCGCCGGTGGCCGATATCCCGGAAAACCAGCGGGTGCGCGTGTATATGGCTAACCCGGATCTCAACACCTATGGTTCCGGCAAATATACCGGGCTGATGATGAAGCACGCCGGAGCGTTAAATGTCGCCGCCGCCAGCGTAAAAGGCGCGCGTCAGGTCTCGCTGGAGCAAGTGCTGCAATGGAATCCGCAGGTCATTTTCGTCCAGGACCGTTACCCGAACGTAGTGAAACAGATCCAAAACGATCCCCAGTGGCAGCGCATTGACGCGGTGAAAAATCACCGCGTGTGGCTGATGCCGGAATATGCCAAAGCCTGGGGCTACCCAATGCCGGAAGCGCTGGCGATCGGCGAACTGTGGATGGCGAAAAAACTCTACCCCTCACGCTATAACAACGTTGATGTCAATGCACAAGCGCAGGATTACTATCAGCGTTTCTATCGCGTGAAGTGGACACCGGATGCTCAGTAAGCGTCATCCAGCCCTGCTGCAATATACCCTCGCGCTGGCGACGCTGTTGATTGCCGTCGCCTCGATCAGTTTTGGCCAGTATCCCCTGAGCCTGACGGAAGTTCTGCGTCAGTTAGGGCATGCTTCCGCCACTGGCGATGTGACCGGGCAGATTGTCTGGTCGATCCGGTTGCCGAGAATCGTAATGGCGCTGCTGGCCGGCGGCGCGCTGGGGCTGTGCGGGGCCACGTTGCAGGGTGTATTCCAGAACCCGCTGGTGGACCCGCATATTATCGGCGTGACCTCCGGCTCCGCGTTTGGCGGCACGCTGGCGATTCTGCTGGGGCTCAATATCCCGCTGATGATGACGTCGACCTTTTTCTTCGGTCTTGCCGCGCTAATCCTGGTTTACCTGATTGCCGCACTGCAGGGACGGGAAAACACGCTGGCGCTGATTCTCTCGGGCATTATTCTCAGCGGTTTTTTTGCCGCGCTGGTAAGCCTGATGCAGTACCTCGCCGATACAGAAGAAACGCTGCCGAATATTGTCTTCTGGCTGCTCGGCAGTTTCGCCACGGCAAACTGGCACAAAGTGTTTATCATGGCGATTCCGCTAACCTGCGCAGCAGCGGTGCTCATTAAACTACGCTGGCGGATTAACCTGCTGGCGCTGGAAGACAAGGACGCACGCGGACTGGGGGTTTCCGCCACCGCCCTGCGTCGCGGCGTACTGGTGTGCTGCGCGGTTCTGGTCGCCGCTCAGGTCGCGGTGAGCGGCAGTATTGCGTGGGTCGGGCTGGTGATCCCACACCTGGCCCGGCTTCTGGCAGGCGCCGATCATCGGCGTCTTCTGCCAACCGCTTTCTGGCTCGGCGGCAGTTTTATGATTATTGTCGATGACCTTGCTCGTACGCTGACGCAGGCGGAAATTCCCATTGGTATTATTACCGCTCTGCTTGGCGCGCCGCTGTTTACCTGGTTGCTGGTACACTCCCGGCGCAGAGGCGCGCACGGATGACCACTTCTCTGCGTTTAACCGAATTACGCTACGGCCATCGTCAGCCATTATTTGCGCCGCTGAGCCTGCAATGCCGCGCCGGCGAGACCTGGGCGGTACTCGGCGCTAACGGGCGCGGTAAAAGCACCCTGCTTGATACCCTGACCGGGGTGCTGACGCCGCTCGGCGGTCAGTTTGCCAGCCAGGGCGGTATCGCAATGGTGCCGCAGTCATTTCGTCCGGCTTTCAGCTGGCAGGTACGCGATGTGGTGCTGATGGGACGGGCACGCCACGTTAATCTGTTTGCGCAGCCTTCAGCGCAAGATGAGCGCCGGGTACAGGAGGCGCTGGCGCAACTGGGGATCGCGCCGCTGGCCAGCAAAGTATTTCGCTCCCTTTCCGGTGGACAGCAGCAGCTGGTGATGATCGCCCGGGCGCTGGTGGGCGCCAGCCAGAATGTGTTACTGGATGAACCTTGCTCAGCGCTGGATCTCGCCAACCAGCAGGTGGTATTGCAGTTGATTAGCGACCTTGCCCATCGCCACAAACGCACCGTGCTCTTTACCACTCACGATCCGACCCATGCTCTGCAGGTGGCAAGCCACACTCTGCTCCTGCTGCCGAACCTTCAGTGGCTGGCGGGAAAATCAACAGACGTGCTGACGGAAGAGAATCTTCAGCATGCCTATGGTTTGCCGGTACATAAAATCAATCATCCCGGCTCGGCGGTACCGCTGCTGGCTCCTCAGTTTACGATTCGTCGTTGATGCCCAAAAACCCCGCGTTTTTCAGATAGCGCTGGCCCTCGGTACTGAGGATAAAACGGCACAGCTGCCGGGCACCGGCGCAGGGGTCAATTTGCGTCAGGTGATAGTCGCAGCAAATATTCCACGGCGCAGGGATGACCAGCATGCGCAGGTCGTCATACGCCGTCATCTGCATGGCATAATGCGCATAGCCGATAAACAGATCGGTTACGTTTTCATGAAGCAGCCATGCCCCGGCGATTTCTCCCGCAGGCACCCGCAAAGAGTCTCGTCCGCCAACCAGCTGCTGCGCGCGGGCCATCATGGCGGCGCCAGTGCCGGGACAACGCGCATCAATACGAGAAAAAAGCTGCCAGGTGTAATCGCCGGATGGATCGCAGCCGGGCGTGGAGGTGGCAAGACGCAATCCGGGATCGCTGAGCAGCGCCAGCCAGTCCCGCGCTTCAGTGTCCGCGCCACGGCGGGCGGTCAGCATCAGTTGGTTACGGGCGAACAACTGGCACTCTCCGGCCAGCCCGGCCTGGCGCAGCGCCTGCGGATGCTGGCGATTAGCCGAAGCAAATACAGAGCATGGCTCCCCGGCCTCGATACGCTCACGCAGCAGGCCTGCCGGGCCAAATTGCGCTTCGACCGTTATCCCACACTGTTGTTGAAAACGCGCCAGCAGCGGAAGGAACGCGCTTTTCAGGCTCCCCGCCGCTAACAGCCTTAAAGAGGTTGTCATAAGCACCCATCGCTATATTCCAGAAAATATAGCGATATATTAACCGGGTTCAGGTTGTTTCAGCAGCCAATTTCCACAAACGGAGGAAATCATCACGGCTTCTCCGACAAACGCATCGCCGACAGGCGCACCGCCGCGTTTACCGCGCCATATGCCGCATAACCTTTGCGTCGCTCGATTAACTCGAAGAAAAAACGACCGGATGAGAATGGACGGGTGTAGAGGTGCAGGAACTCACCGCCGCTATCGTCGCGATCGTAGAGAATGTGCAGACGTTTTAGCTGGTTAATGCAGTCTTTGTCGCCAAAACGAGCCAGCAGATCCTCGTAATAGTTCGCCGGGATCGGTAGCGCGTTCACGGAGACCTGCGGCACGTGTTCAAGCGTGTCGGGTAAATCGTGGCAGGCAAAAGCCGCATGCTGTAAACCGGCTCCCTGATAGCAGGCCACCGAGCGGGCGATCTGAGTCGCGCGGCTTTGTGAAATATTTAACGCCAGGCGAATATCCCCCTGCGGGCTGCGCACTGCCAGGCTGCGCACCAGCCCGTAGGGATCTGGCAGCGTCTGTTCATGCTCAAGGGTGAAACCGAATACGGTACGGAAAAAGATAATCCAGTTATCGCGGCTGTCTGCTTCCATGCCGAGCGCCAGGTGGTCAATGCCACAATAATCCTCACGCAGGGTGAGATCCGTTCGCAGATGAAAATCGCGAGCGTAAATATCCTCGCCCGTTTCAATCAGGTAAATCAGACTGCCGTCCGGGGCGCAAATCGCCGGGATTGAGCTTTCATTTGGCCCGGCATCCCCCTGCCAGGTGGCGTAACCGTAGGCGCGGGCGCGCGCCACGATCGCGCTGCTGTGGCTGACACGCAGCGCCATGGCGCAGAGTGAGACCCCGTGCCGCTGGTAGAAATGGTCGGCCCAACTGTGAGGCTGGGCGTTGACCACCACCCGAGCCCCGCCATTGCGCCAGAGGGAGACGCATTTAGAACGATGCGTCCCCTCCTCGGCAAATCCCAGTTGCGCCAGCCTTTGTCCCAGTTCGTTAGCTTCCGCGGGACCAGCGGTAAATTCAATAAACGCCAGCCCGGCATAAACGGGGAGTTCAGCCAGGCTAAACAGCGGCGCGTCGCTCTGCGGTAACCGCTGGCGGGTCTGCTCTTCCAGCCACAACAGCGAGCGATAGCCGTCTTTCGCCGTCGCGCCGTTGGGCGATCCGCGAAAGCTGTCGTTGAAAATCTCCAGCGACCACGGGCCGCGATAGCCGCAGCGGGTCAGCTCGCAGGCAAAATCCACCAGCGGCAGTTGTCCCTGCCCTGGAAAACAGCGGAAATGCCGACTCCATTCCAGGATATCCATTTTCATCCGCGGCGCATCGGCCATCTGCACAAAAGTGATTTTCTCCACCGGGACTTCCGTCAGCCGCTGAAGCGTGTCGCCCCGCGCCAGAACATGGAAACTGTCGAGGACAATTCCCAGCGCCGGACTGTTGACGCTTTTAACCCGCTCCCAGGCCTGATGCCAGCGGTTGACGTGCGTGCCCCAGGCCAGCGCCTCGTAGCCGATGGCGATGCCCTCGCGCTCTGCCAGTTCAGCCAGAGCGCGTAAATCCGCCACCTGCAGTTCAACATCCGCAGAACAATCCGGCTGGACATTACTGCACAGCAACATCGTGTCACAGCCCAGCTCATGCATCAGCGCGAATTTGTGCCTGGCCCGTTCCATATTCGCCGCAAACTGGTCGCGGCTGGCGCCTTCAAAATCACGAAAGGGTTGAAAAAGCGTGATTTTTAGCCCTAAATCAGCCACCTGATGACGGATATCTGCCGGCGTGCCGGTATAATAGAGCAGATCGTTTTCAAAGATTTCAACGCCCTGATAGCCTGCCGCAGCAATCGCGTGCAGCTTTTCAGGTAACGTACCGGAGATCGAGACGGTCGCGATGGAGCGCAGCATACGTATCCTCGTGTCATTATCAGCGCTAAGATCTGAATAAGATCTGAATATGTATCATTTGGTTCAATTGCGCCATGATGGGTTGCGACATTGCGACCACTATGCCTATTTTTTCAGCTTAAGAACTCAGAAAAGGAGCCGTTATGCCCCCCGTTGCTCATGATGATGCACTCTCCCTGAAAGAGAAGATCTTCGCGGCCGCCATTACCGTATTCGCCGGGCATGGCGTGTCGGGCGCGAGACTGGAACAGATCGCCACCGAGGCGCAAACCACCAAGCGTATGGTGGTCTATTACTTCAAAACTAAAGAACAGCTTTATCTGGCGGTATTACAACATGTCTACGCGCGGATCCGCGAAACGGAGCAGCAGCTTGGTCTGGAAAATGTGCCGCCGGTCGAAGCGCTGGTACAACTGGTGAAGTGGAGCGTGCGCTTTCACGCCACGCACGCCGATTTTATTCGCGTGATTTGTATGGAAAACATGCAGCGCGGCAAGTGGCTGAAAAAATCCGGTCAACTGAAACCATTAAACCGCACCGCCCTGTCGATTCTCGAAGATATTCTGCAGCGCGGCCAGCAGCAGGGAATATTTCAGGCGGGGCTGGAAGCGCGCGATGTTCACCGGTTGATCAGCAGCGTGAGTTTTTACCAGGTATCAAATTTTTATACCTTCAGCAGCCTGTTTATGGACGATCCGTTACCAGAAATTGACGACGAAGCGATGATTGAACACCACAGCGATATTGCGGTAAAAGCGGTGATTCGTTTCGTCATTTCCTGATCTGCGGCACAACGCAGGCGCGGTCAGTTCCCCGAAAGGGCGTCGACCACTTTTTCCATCGCTTCCCGGGTCAGCGCGGAGCGCTGGACTTTCAGGTTTGCGAGGGCCGTTCGCACCACGCCCGCAATGACAATATGTTTCGGTTCCTGACCCAGATCGCGCATTTCCAGCACCACTTTGCCGACTACGCGACACATTTCCTGGTACAGTTCATCGTCTTTGGCTTTATTTCCCATGCAAGTTAACCCACAAATTTTCATTACCAATCAATTCATTATTGATATATTTCCCGACAAAATCAAACCAGCGTGGTATTTGTGGGTCAGAGAGCGATTTTTTCAGTGAAACTTGTGAATAAACCTCGTTTTCCACACCATTTATGTTATCAGTCGCTGAAAAAATGTGTTGCGAATATTCATTAAATTAGTTTGCATATTGTTAAGTATATGACTATAGAAATGAAACATGGTTTTCATTTTCTTTTTGCTTTGGGCAACGTATAATGCCGACAAATACTTATTGAATGGTTTCAGCGCATTGGATTGCATAACTCAACGCATAACAAATCGCCTCTTTTCATGGGCTGAACCGCCAGCACACATTCTTCTGCACGCTCTTATGTTGTCGCCTATCCTTAGAGCGTGGCATCGCAACTTTCGTAAACCCGGTTTAACTCTGTGGCAGTTCGCCCGCGGAGTGAGATTCCTCCATCCTTATCCTTCACAACTTAAAGATTGAACTGTCATGAAAAAGACCAAAATTGTTTGTACCATCGGTCCGAAAACTGAATCTGAAGAGATGCTGACCAAAATGCTGGACGCAGGCATGAACGTTATGCGTCTCAACTTCTCCCACGGTGACTACGCTGAACACGGGCAACGCATCCAGAATCTGCGCAATGTGATGAGCAACACCGGCAAAAAAGCCGCTATCCTGTTGGATACCAAAGGGCCAGAGATTCGTACGATTAAGCTGGAAGGCGGCAACGACGTCTCCCTGAAAGCCGGCCAGACATTCACCTTCACCACCGATAAATCCGTTGTGGGTAATAACGAAATCGTTGCGGTGACCTATGAAGGCTTCACCAGCGACCTGAGCGTCGGCAACACCGTACTGGTGGACGATGGTCTGATCGGGATGGAAGTCACCGCGATCGAAGGTAACAAAGTGGTTTGTAAGGTGCTGAATAACGGCGATCTTGGCGAAAACAAAGGGGTCAACCTGCCGGGCGTGTCTATCGCGCTGCCAGCGCTGGCGGAAAAAGACAAACAGGACCTGATCTTCGGTTGTGAACAAGGCGTTGACTTCGTCGCGGCCTCCTTTATCCGCAAACGTTCTGACGTGGTTGAAATCCGTGAGCACCTGAAAGCCCATGGCGGTGAAAGGATTCAGATCATCTCTAAGATTGAAAACCAGGAAGGCCTGAATAACTTCGACGAAATCCTTGAGGCTTCTGACGGCATTATGGTCGCGCGTGGTGACCTGGGCGTTGAAATCCCGGTTGAAGAAGTTATTTTTGCCCAGAAGATGATGATCGAAAAATGTATTCGCGCGCGTAAAGTGGTTATCACCGCGACGCAGATGCTGGATTCCATGATCAAAAACCCGCGTCCGACCCGCGCGGAAGCAGGCGACGTTGCGAACGCTATCCTCGACGGCACCGATGCTGTAATGCTGTCCGGTGAATCCGCAAAAGGTAAATATCCGCTGGAAGCCGTCACCATCATGGCGACCATCTGTGAACGTACCGACCGCGTCATGACCAGCCGTCTGGAGTACAACAACGACAACCGCAAGCTGCGTATCACCGAAGCGGTTTGCCGGGGCGCCGTCGAAACGGCGGAAAAACTGGAAGCGCCGCTGATTGTCGTGGCAACCCAGGGGGGCAAATCCGCCCGCGCCGTACGTAAATACTTCCCGGATGCCACCATCCTGGCCCTGACCACCAACGAAACCACCGCCCGTCAACTGGTACTGAGTAAAGGCGTTGTCGCTCAGTTGGTTAAAGAGATCTCTTCCACTGACGCGTTCTATATTCAGGGCAAAGAACTGGCGCTGCAAAGTGGCCTGGCGCGTAAAGGCGATGTGGTGGTTATGGTCTCCGGCGCATTAGTTCCGAGTGGCACCACCAATACCGCATCCGTGCACGTGCTGTAATAATTTACAGGTTAATTAACCTTACCTTTAAAAGCGCCTCTTAGGGGCGCTTTTTTTATTCCAGTACTAGACACTGCTAATAAAAATGCAAATCGAATTTTACTATTTAATGCGAGATTATCTAAGATGAATCCGATGGAAGCATGCTGTTTTCACTCGCCTTTTTCACCTCTCGCGAAAATTTCGATGCTTCTTTGAGCGAACGATCAAAAATAAGTGTGTTCCAGTAAAAAAATATTCTCATCACAAAAAAGTTTGTGTAATACTTGTAACGCTACATGGAGATTAACTCAATCTAGAGGGTATTAATAATGAATCGTACTAAACTGGTACTGGGCGCAGTAATCCTGGGTTCTACTCTGCTGGCTGGTTGCTCCAGCAACGCTAAAATCGATCAGCTGTCTTCTGACGTTCAGACTCTGAACGCTAAAGTTGACCAGCTGAGCAACGACGTGAACGCAATGCGTTCCGACGTTCAGGCTGCTAAAGACGACGCAGCTCGCGCTAACCAGCGTCTGGACAACCAGGCTACTAAATACCGTAAGTAATAGTACCTGTGTAACAGAAATGGCGCACAATGTGCGCCATTTTTTATTTCTGTATCACCCGCTTACTGGGTTCTTTTCGCCCCATCATCCGGCCTGTTTTGCACAGACAGCATCGATGTCGCGTTGCCCTCGCTCGATACCACCACCGGATAACCTGCCCGTCTGTTCAGCGCGCGTTTCAGCCGCGCCTCATCGACAGATTTATCGTCAGCAAACTGATGAAACGACGCAGAGAGCGTATAGGCCATCGTCTGGGTGTTCTTTCCCTCATCCGGCGTCAGCGGCCTGTGAACTTCAACATAGCGCTTACCATCCGGCTCTACGGCGAATTTCACCGGCTGGTTAATCACCCGCACCGGCGTCCCGCTCCTCACCTGACTGAACAGAGACTGAATATCCGCCGCATTCATACGCATGCAGCCGGAACTGACGCGCAAGCCGACGCTGTCCGGCGCATTAGTGCCATGAATGAGATATTCGCCGTTGCCGTACGCCAGACGCAATGCAAAACGCCCTAACGGGTTATTTGGCCCGGCAGGGACTACCGGCGGCAAGGTAATGCCCTTCTCAAGAGAGCGCGCGCGAATACCCGCCGTCGGCGTCCAGGTCGGGTTAGGGATTTTCTGCCCGATGCGGGTCGTCATCTCCGGTGTTTCCAGCCCCTGCTGACCAATGCCCAGCGGATACACCTGCACCTGATTCATGCCCGGTGGAAAGTAGTAAAGACGCAGTTCAGCGAGGTTGACGACGATCCCCTCACGCGGCACGTCGGGCAGCAGCATTTGCGAGGGAATCAGTACCCTGGTGCCGGGCTCAGGATACACCGGCGCAATGGTATTATTCGCTTCGAGGATCAGCATCGCCGCCGTATCAAAACGACGGGCGATCGCCTGCAAATTACGGTCTCCCTCCTGTACCGTCCAGGTCTGGTTCTCTCCGATTAGACGGCTGTTCGCGGGAGGAAGCGGATAATCAACGGCCCAGGCCGCGTGTGACGCACTGAAGGCGCTCAGAAGAGCCGTAGTGATGAGAAACGCGCGTTTCATACTCAGATTCCTTCTTTGCTGATAAAACGCAAACCTGTTATACACGCCGACAGCCCCTCTCCCGACGCGCATAACAGAATGATATCTACTGTTTTATTCTAGCTAAGATTTTCCGCTTTCGCGCGAATTGCGCGGATCATGGCTTCCAGCCCTTGCGATCGCGAGGGGGTAAGATGCTGTGTCAGGGCCATTTTTTCAAACCACGGGCGCACATCAAACGCGGTGATATCTTTAGCCGTCATCCGGTCATAAAGGATAAACACCACCGCAATAAGCCCCTTGACGATCGCCGCGTCGCTGTCGCCGCGAAGCACAATGGCGCCGCTCTCCTCCTGCGTCATCACGATCCACACCTGACTCTGGCAGCCCTGGATGATGTTCTGTGCGATATGTTCCTCCGGGCCAAGCGGCGCCAGACGCTGGCCCAGTTCAATAATATAGAGATACTTCTCTTCCCAGTTCGCGCAACGGCTAAAGTTGCGCAGCAGTTTATCTCTGTCCGGTAACGCCGCCATGGTTGCTTCCTTTAGCTTAATAATTTGTGGATCCGCTGTAGCCCCGTCACCAGCCGATCCACCTCTTCCATTGTATTGTACATCGCCAGCGATGCCCGACACATAGCCGGTACCCCGTAGAATGCCATCAACGGCATGGCGCAATGGTGGCCGGTGCGGACGGCAATACCATAATTATCCAGGAAGCTGCCGACATCGTAGGCATGATGCTTGCCAAGATTAAAGGCTATCACGCCCAGGCGCTGTTGCGGACCGTAGAGGATCAGGTCCGGCACGTTCGCCAGCGCCTGCAGGGCATAGCGCATCAGCGTTTGTTCATATTCCGCAATATGGGTAAGCCCCAGCGCGCTGACGTAATCCAGCGCCGCCCCAAAAGCGATAATACCGCCGGTATTGGGCGTCCCCGCCTCAAAACGCCACGGCGCTTTAGCCCATGTGGTGCCCTCCGTCAGACTGACGGTCGCGATCATCGAACCGCCTCCCTCCCACGGCGGCATATCCTGTAATATCGCCTGTTTAACGTAGAGCACGCCAATCCCGGTCGGGCCATACAGTTTGTGTGCGGAAAACGCGTAGAAATCACACGCCAGAGCCTGGACATCCACCGGGTGATGCATCACCGCCTGCGCACCATCCACCAGCACTTTAGCCCCATGCTGATGGGCTAACGTAATCAGGGCGGCGATCGGGTTTTCAGTACCCAGCACGTTGGAAACCTGGGTGATGGCCAGCAGGCGGGTCCGCTCGTCAAACAGCCCGGGGATCGCATCCAGCTGCAAGGTGCCGTCCTGATTGAGCGGTATCACCCGCAGTTCAGCGCCGACTCTGGCGCACAGCATCTGCCACGGGACGATATTGGCGTGGTGCTCCATGGCGCTGACGATGATATTGTCGCCCGCGCCAACGTTGGCGTTACCCCAGCTGTTCGCCACCAGGTTAATCCCTTCTGTGGTGCCACGAACGAACACCAGTTCTTCCGCCGATCGCGCATTAAGGAAGGTCGCCGCCTGCTGGCGCACCTGTTCCATCCGCGCCGTGGCTTCCGCGCTAAGGGTATGAATACCGCGATGTACCGCCGCATAGCCGTGGCGATAAAATTCCGCCTCGGCGTTGATTACCGCTTCCGGTTTCTGCGCGCTGGCGGCGCTATCAAGGTAGGCCAGAGTCTGGCCGTTAACCTCGCGATTCAGTACCGGAAAATCCGCGCGCACCCGTTCCACAGAAAATGTCATGCTTTACCTCCTGGCAAACGCTGGCCGATACGCGCCAGTATCTGTTGCCTGAGCGCCTCATCGCCGATCGCTTCCGTTAGCTCGGCGGCAAAGGCGTAAAGAATCATCTGCTGCGCCGCCTGCTGCGTAATGCCGCGTGAACGCAGGTAAAACAGCTGTTCGTCATCTATGCGTCCAATGGTCGCGCCGTGGCTGCACTTAACATCATCGGCATAAATCTCCAGCTGCGGTTTCGTATCCACTTCCGACAAGCGTCCGAGCAGCAGATTGTTATTGGTCATCTGACCATCGGTTTTAATCGCATGCTGCGCGACATTAATCAGCCCATTGAACACCGCCCGTCCTTTGTCATTGACGATGGTTTTGTGCAACTGACGGCTGTTGCAGTACCCCACTTTGTGATCGAGCCAGGTACGGCTATCGCAGACTTCGTTATTCACCGGCATCGCCAGCGAGTTAATACGCAGGTTGCTGTTTTCACCATTCAGTTGCGCGCTGGTGTTGTGACGCAACACCGCGCCGCCAAGCAGGAAACTGCTGCTGAAAGCGGAGGCGTCGCGCCCCAGCGCCAGATCGTTATGGGCAAAGTGGTAGCTCTGCGCATTCTCAAATGCCAGCTTGATATGCTGGAGGTGGGCGTTATCCGCCACCGTCATGGTCAGCCGTGCGCCGGTAAAGTGCCGTTGCTCATTAAGGCTCAAATAGTGTTCGATAATGGTCGCTTCTGCGCCGCTCTCCAGTTCCAGATGGTGGCGGTAGTGAGCGGTATTCATCTCATCGCCCGCCAGACCGCGCGTGAGATGCATGATAAGCAGTGGTTTTTCCGGCCGCTGATTGCGTTTGACGCGGATGCGGGTAACCGTCTGCGCCAGGCTTTCGGTCAGATGGAGAAAGACCTCCGGCTGGAGGGCATCCGGCAGCGACTGACGCTGGTTGTCAATCTTAACTTCATAGCCGCTTGCCGCCAGATCGTCACTCAGACTTTCACTGAACTGACCGTCGACAAACACCAGACGCCAGGCATCAATAGCCAGCGCCAGCGCGTCGCGCTGGTTTATCGTCAGCGCCTGCGGCGAGGCGGTCACAAAGGTCTGGTTAAACAAGGCGTCCAGCGGCGTATATTTCCAGTTTTCCTGCTTACGCGTTGGCAGGCCCAGCCGTAACAATTGTTGCAGGTGCTGATGCGCTTGCGGACTGCGCCGTTCGCTCTGAGCTTCAAACAGATGATGCCACTGTTGCAGCGCGTTACTGCTGTTCGGTAAGCCAGCCATAACCCTGCTCCTCCAGTTGTTTGACCAGAGTAAAATCGCCGGATTTCACAATCCGCCCCTGGTACAGCACGTGGACATAATCCGGCTTGATATAGTCAAGAATGCGCTGATAGTGGGTGACGATAATAAACGCGCGTTTGCCATCGCGCAGGGAGTTAACGCCCTCAGAGACAATCTTCAGCGCGTCGATATCCAGCCCGGAGTCTGACTCATCCAGAATACACAATTCAGGCTCAAGCACCGCCATCTGCAGGATATCGTTACGTTTTTTCTCGCCGCCGGAGAAGCCAACGTTGACCGAGCGGGTCAGCAGATCCTCCGGCATTTTCAACAGTTTAATTTTCTCTTCCATCAGATCCTGGAAGTCAAAACGGTCAAGCTGCTCCTGCCCGCGGTAGCTGCGCACGGCGTTGAGCGCGGTTTGCAGGAAAAACTGATTGCTGACGCCGGGAATTTCCACCGGATACTGGAAAGCCATAAAGATACCTTCGCCCGCACGATCTTCAGGGGCCAGTTCCAGCAGATCCTTACCATTAAACGCAATGCTACCGCCGGTGACTTCATAGTCTTCACGTCCGGCGAGCGTCGCGGACAGCGTACTTTTCCCGGAACCGTTCGGCCCCATAATGGCATGCACTTCGCCGGGGCGAACCTCCAGGTTGAGTCCACGCAGGATCGCTTTCTCTTCGACGGCAACCTGCAGGTTTTTAATACTTAACATGTCTATTCCTTAATTCGAATGTCTGATTCATCTGGCGTAATCGTTGCAGCCAGTTTGGGTGCGGACAGCGCGGAGAAACCGGAACGTACACAAAGTACTTGAGGATTTCGAGCACTGCCCAGGCCCAAAATGGCAAGTTAAGATAGCCAGATGGACCAGACTTTTAACCGACGCTGTGTTCAAGACTAATCGCCAGCAATTTTTGCGCTTCCACGGCAAATTCCAGCGGCAGTTCGGAGAAAACGTCCTTACAGAATCCGTTGACGATCATTGAAATCGCATCATCTTCACTGATCCCTCGCTGCAGGCAGTAAAACAGCTGGTCTTCGCCGATGCGCGACGTGGTGGCTTCATGCTCCAGTTGTGCGCTGTTATTGCGACATTCCACGTACGGGAAGGTATGTGCCCCACAGTCCGGGCCAATCAACATGGAGTCGCATTGGGTGAAGTTACGGGCGTTGGTTGCCGTCGGCATGATTTTCACCAGCCCGCGATAGCTGTTCTGGCTGTGACCGGCCGAAATTCCCTTCGAGATAATCGTCGACCGGGTGTTTTTGCCGATATGGATCATCTTGGTGCCGGTATCCGCCTGCTGGTGGCCGCTGGTCAGCGCCACCGAGAAGAATTCGCCGATTGAATTATCGCCACGCAGAATACAGCTCGGATATTTCCAGGTGATCGCCGAGCCGGTTTCCGACTGAGTCCAGGACATTTTGCTGTTTTCGCCTTCACACAGGGCACGCTTGGTGACGAAGTTAAGGATGCCGCCGGTATTGTTGTCGCCGGGGAACCAGTTCTGCACCGTGGAGTATTTCACCTCGGCGTCTTTATGAATAATGACTTCGACCACCGCCGCGTGTAGCTGGTAGCTGTCGCGTACCGGTGCCGAGCAGCCCTCGATGTAGCTGACGTAGCTGCCTTCATCGGCGACCAGGATCGTGCGCTCGAACTGACCCGTCTTTTCGGCGTTGATACGAAAGTAGGTCGACAACTCCATCGGACAGCGCACGCCTTTTGGCACATAGATGAAGGTGCCATCGGACGCTACGGCCGCGTTAAGGGCGGCAAAGAAGTTATCGTTGCCGGGCACCACGGTGCCAAGATATTTTTTTACCAGCTCGGGATGATCGTGGATTGCTTCGCCGAATGAGCAGAAAATAATCCCCTGCTCCGCCAGTTTTTGGCGATAGGTGGTCGCCACAGAGACCGAGTCAAAAATGGCGTCAACGGCCACTTCCCGCCCCTCACGTACCGGCACGCCGAGCTGGTTAAATGCCGCCTCCACTTCACTGGTCAGGAACGCGCTGGCGCCGGTTTGCTGCACGGCGCCCGGTTCAGAGGCGCAGGTGTCGTCGCAGTTGCCACAGGAAGGCGCGGAGTAATAGCTGTAATCCTGATAGTTCAGCGTGTCATAGTGCGCTTTTAACCAGTGCGGCTCTTCCATCGCCTGCCAGGCCTTAAACGCATTAAGACGAAACGCCAGCATCCATTCCGGTTCATTGCGGCGTGCAGAAATCGCCCGAACCACCTCTTCATTTATGCCTTTCGCCAGCTCGTCGGTCTGTAGCTGCGTGAAAAAGCCTTCTTTATAGTTGAGTGGCCCGCCGCCCCAGGTTTTGACATCGTCAGTTGCTTCAGTATTACGAGACATAGTTACTCCGCCTGAACGCCAAAACTCTCACCGCAGCCGCATTCGTGCTGCGCTTTCGGGTTATGATATTTAAAGATGTGATTTAAGCCCTCGCGGACATAATCAATTTCGGTGCCATCGATAAACGGCATCGCCTGCAGCGGCGCCCAGAGCTTCGCGCCGTCTCGCTCAAACAACAGGTCATCTTTCGCCGGTTCGGCGATTAATTCGAGAACATAGCCAAAACCGGCGCAGCCGCTGGTTTTAACGCTCAGACGCAACCCTCGCATATCTGGCTGTTTGCGGATCAGATCGCAAATATGGGCCGCCGCCGACGGTGTCATCGTCAGGCCGCGCCAGCTAAAATCATCGGGGTTAAACGTTCCTGCATGTAAATCCATCGCTCTACCTCATAGGTTGACGCCCTCAGGGCATCTCATTATGGTAGTGATAATGATTATCACTTCAACCCATTCAAAGAAGGGGTATTCCCCCCACAGGTCTCATTTTTGTCCTTTTTATAAGCATAGACCCTGTTCTTCGCCTTTTCAGTCCACATGCTTTTATTTTAATTTACTGAAAAATAAATAGTTATTTACCAGGTAACGAAGAGATATCAGGCAATGACAAAGATGCATCGAAAATACCGATTTATAAAATAGGCAGCAGAAAAGACGGGTTTTCATCCACTTATCGGGTATTCAATAGACACTGGCGGGAAATCAAAGACATTCCAGACGCTTTTAATGGTCAAGGTGAGTAAGGTAGCAACAGCCCATGGGTTGGCTGTAATCGTGATGCGTTATCTCCGGGGCTGGTCAATGCCAGCTAGTATCTTACCCCTGCACGCTGCTCCGGCGCGTTTTGCTGCATGAGTTATGTCATCAAAAAGCGATTTCCCCATCGGTACGACGGGGAAGACGTTGTTCTCATCACGCGACTGATGAGATACAGGTGATATTGATGAACCGCTCCGCCGCTCGCAGCGCCTGCGCATTAACGCTCCCCCGGAAACGGTATTCCTCGTTCAGCGCGCTTTATACTGCTCTCGTCCCCACTGCAGTGCTGTATTAAGCAAGGTTTCCAGCACGCGCTGCATCTGCCCGGCTTTCTCAGTTATATAGGCAAAGCTCTCTTCATCCATATAGCAGCATTGCGCCATTTCCAGTTGCACCGCATGAATATGGTTATCAGGATCGCCGTAATGGCGGGTGATATACCCTCCTTTAAAGCGGCCATTGAGAACCCTGCTGTAGTGCGGGAAACGGTCACAGCTTGCCAGCAGTGCGTCGCTGAGCGGCAGAGCGCAGCTGAGTCCATCAGCGGTGCCGAAGTTCAGATCCGGCAGACGTCCCTCAAACAGACGCGGTACGACCGATTTGATCGAATGCGCGTCCCAGAGTAGCGCATAGCCGAATTTCTCCCGCAGCCGCGCCAGTTCATCCGCGAGCGCCTGATGATAGGGCCGCCAGACATTCTCCAGAATCGCGGCCTTCGTCGCTTCATCCGGCTCATCGCCAGGATGAAAAAGCGCTTCGCCGTCAAAAAAGATGTCCGTAAACAGGCCCGTTGTCGCCGTACTGTAAAGCGGTTTGTCATCCGCCGGGCGATTAAGATCCACAACATAGCGGGAATAGCGCGCGCACAGGGTGCTGGCCCCCATGTCAGCGATGGTCTGATAGAGCAAGGGAATATGCCAGTCAGTATCCTCCAGACGCTGCGCTCGGGGGGTGAGGCCGCGCGAGACTTCGGGAGTTAATAACGTTCCCGCATGGGGCATACTGACCAGTAACGGCAGATTTCCCTGCCGTAAATCAAACGCCTTAATCACGATATACCTCCTTACCTTGATAAATGACCTGTTTTGTCAGCGTGCCCCCCAGCCAGTAACTCAGTTCCGACGGATGGGCGATATCCCATACCACAAAACTGGCCTCTTTTCCGGCTTCCAGAGATCCGCACTTCCGCTCCAGCCCCAGCGCCTTCGCGCCATTTATCGTGACGCCGGCCAGCGCCTCTTCCGGCGTCATACGGAACAGCGTACAGGCCATATTCATCATCAGACGCAGAGACAATACTGGCGAGGTTCCGGGATTTAAATCACTGGCAAGGGCCACAGGAACCTGATACTGGCGCAGTAATGCTACCGGCGGTAACTGTTTCTCTCGCAGGAAGTAATAGGCGCCAGGCAACAGCACAGCAACCGTACCCTGACGGGCCATCACCGCAATATCTTCCTCACATAAATACTCCAGATGATCCGCCGACAGCGCCTGGTAACGCGCAGCCAGCGCCGCGCCATGCTGCAGTGATAGCTGTTCGGCATGGAGCTTCACCGGCAGGCCCAACTGACGGGAGGCCTGAAATACCCGCTCCACCTGGGATGGCGAAAATGCCAGGTGTTCGCAGAATGCGTCCACCGCATCCACCAGCCCTTCCTGATGCAGCTCCGGCAGCAGTTGCTCGCAGATATAGTCAATCCAGGCATCCGCACGCCCCTGATATTCTACGGGCACCGCATGGGCCGCCAGGCAGGTGCTGCGCAGGGTTAGCGGCAGAGCATCGCCTAACTGGCGAATAACCCGCAGCATTTTGCGTTCGTTAGCCAGATCCAGACCATAGCCTGATTTGATCTCAAGGGTCGTTACGCCATCCTGACACAGCGCTTTAAGACGCGGCAGTGCGCTGTCAAACAGTTGCTTTTCACTGGCTTGCCGTGTGGCATTCACCGTACTGGCGATCCCCCCGCCAGCGGCGGCGATCTCCGCATAGCTTGCGCCGGTGAGGCGCATTTCGAATTCCCGCGCCCGATTACCGCCGAAGACCGCATGACTGTGACAATCGACCATGCCCGGCGTCACCACCCGCCCCTGTAAATCAATCCGCTGCGCGACGGGAACATCAGGCCGATCTTCCCGATTGCCAACCCAGAAAATCTCCGCGTCATGCGTCAGCATCGCGCCATCGTCAAGCAACTGATAATGACCGCCAGCCATGGTGGCAATACGGCAATGGTGCCAAAGAGTATACATAACGTTCTCCTTAACGGCTGATGGCGGTGTCGGCCGCCGCCGGGGCGGACTGAACTTTGCGCAGGATGTAGTAGAGCGTCGCGGGCAGCGCCAGCCCGACTATCCACGAGATATCAATACCGCCCAGCATTTTCAC
Source organism: Klebsiella sp. KE9456 (assembly GCF_043832615.1). Taxonomy (NCBI): domain Bacteria; kingdom Pseudomonadati; phylum Pseudomonadota; class Gammaproteobacteria; order Enterobacterales; family Enterobacteriaceae; genus Klebsiella; species Klebsiella sp. KE9456. The sequence goes on along the minus strand of NZ_JBDYQK010000018.1, from coordinate 32,436 downwards.
AAACGGGCCGGAATAGAACCCGCTATCAATAAATGGTGTCTGTACCGCCACGCCAAAAAGATAAACCCCAATTCCCGTCGCGTTCCACGCCTGGTACTTCCCGTTCGCATCATTCAGCGCCTCCAGATCTATTGTCTGGTGGTTAAAGAAATAGTAATCAACCAGGTTAACCGCGCTCCACGGCGTAAAGAAGGTCAGCAGGAATAACAGGAAAGATTTAAACGCCGGCAGGAAAGCGTGCTGCCCCACAATCGCGACACCGGTCGCCAGGGCGATAATGACTGCCAGCACCAGCAGACGCGCCCGCTGGCTCACATGCGATCGCTGCTTCCCGCAGCTGTAAACCGTCGCCAGACACATCAGGCTACCGTAGGCATTCAGGGTATTAATGGTCAATTTGCCAAACGCGATACTCAGATACAGCAGCGTGGCAATCACGCCGACACCCCCCAGGCCAACAATATAGTCCACTTTATGGCCGACCAGCTTTCCCTGAGAGAGCGCGGCAGCCAGCACCCCGACGGTCATGGCGATTTGCGCGCCAATCACTGACCCACTTCCGACAGCGCAAAATACTTTTCCGGGCGAAGTGCTTCGCGGCAGATAGCGAGAATAATCGGCGACATAGGGACCAAAAGTGATCTGCCAGGAGGCAGCAAGACCCGTGGCGGTCAAAAACGTGCTCCAGCTAAAAGGTCGGATACTCAGCAGGTCGCCAATTGCCGAAGAGGTGCTGATTTTACACAGCAAATAGATAAACGCGATAATTCCCACCAGACTCGCCAGCTTACCTAACAGGTGGATCAAGCGATAGCCGATATAAGCGATAACCAGCGTAGCGGCGGCAAAAAGCAGAATACCGCCGGTTTCCGACGTATGGAACACCGCCGAGATCGCCTGACCGGACAGCACGGCACCGGTGGCGATAAAACCCAGGTACATCAGGCAAACCAGCAGAATTGGCAGACAGGCGCCGTAGACCCCAAACTGCACCCGGCTGCTGATCATCTGCGGTATCCCCAGTTGCGGCCCCTGCGCGGCATGTAATGCCATTACAATCCCGCCGGCAACCTGACCCAGCAGCAGACCCGCCAGCGACCAGAAAACATCCCCGCCGAATACGATGGTTAATGCACCGGTGACCATTGCGGTGATTTGCAGGTTAGCCCCCAGCCACAGGGTGAACTGGCTGAAAATACTGCCGTGGCGTTCACTATCGGGGATGGGTTCAATAGAACGTGTTTCGATGTATGTTGTGTTGTTATTATTCATGGCTGCGCTCCGGTCAGCGCGAAGACGGCGGCATAGCCCGCCGCCTTCGCCGGGGAAATTAATCCGTAATCATTGGCAGGTTGAGCCCTTGTTCTCGGGCACATTCAATCGCGATGTCGTAACCCGCATCCGCGTGGCGCATTACGCCAGTGGCCGGATCATTGCTGAGAACCCGAACGATACGTTCTGCCGCTTCATCGCTGCCGTCACAGACGATGACCACGCCGGAGTGCTGAGAGAACCCCATCCCCACGCCGCCGCCGTGGTGCAGCGAAACCCAGGTCGCGCCGCTGGCGGTGTTCAACAGCGCGTTAAGCAGAGGCCAGTCTGATACGGCGTCAGAACCATCTTTCATCGCTTCAGTTTCGCGGTTAGGGCTGGCAACGGAGCCAGAGTCAAGGTGATCGCGCCCGATAACGATCGGTGCGGAAACGTCACCATTGCGTACCATTTCGTTAAACGCCAGCCCCAGACGGGCGCGCTGTCCCAGACCAACCCAGCAAATACGCGCCGGTAACCCCTGGAAACTGATGCGTTCTTTCGCCATATCCAGCCAGCGATGCAGATGGCTATCATCGGCAATCAGCTCTTTGACTTTTTCATCCGTGCGATAAATATCTTGCGGGTCGCCAGAGAGCGCCACCCAGCGGAACGGGCCGATGCCCCGGCAGAATAAAGGCCGAATATAAGCAGGTACAAAGCCCGGAAAATCAAAAGCATTGCTCACGCCCATCTCTTTCGCCATCTGGCGAATATTATTCCCATAATCGAAAACAGGAATGCCTTGCTGCTGGAAGGCGAGCATCGCTTTAACATGTTCAGCCATCGAGGCTTTTGCCGCCTGAATGACCACAGCCGGTTCAGTGACTGCACGCTCGCGATAGGTTTCCCAGCGCCAGCCTGCGGGCAGATAGCCATTCAGCGGATCGTGGGCGCTGGTCTGGTCAGTGACAATATCCGGACGCACGCCGCGTTTCACCAGTTCGGGTAACACTTCCGCCGCATTGCCATGCAGGGCGACAGAGATCGCCTTCCCGGCAGCGGTATAACGTTTGATGCGATCCAGAGCATCATCAATATCACTGGCTTGTTCATCCACATAGCCAGTACGCAAACGAAAATCGATACGTGACTGCTGGCACTCAATATTCAGCGAGCAGGCTCCCGCGAGGGTTGCCGCCAGCGGCTGTGCGCCGCCCATCCCGCCGAGTCCGGCGGTCAGTACCCAGCGGCCACTCAACGAGCCGTTGTAGTGCTGACGTCCCGCTTCAACAAAGGTTTCATACGTCCCCTGAACGATGCCCTGACTGCCGATATAAATCCACGACCCTGCCGTCATTTGCCCGTACATCGCCAGGCCTTTAGCGTCCAGTTCGTTGAAGTGCTCCCAGTTTGCCCAGTGCGGCACCAGATTTGAGTTGGCGATCAGCACCCGCGGTGCGTTGGTGTGAGTTCTGAAAACGCCTGCAGGCTTACCGGACTGAATCAACAGCGTTTCATCATCATTGAGCTGTTTCAACGTCTCAATGATCTTGTCATAACACTCCCAATTGCGGGCAGCCCGCCCGATACCACCGTACACCACCAGTTCTTTGGGATTTTCCGCGACTTCGGGATCCAGGTTGTTCATCAACATCCGCAATGGCGCCTCGGTCAACCAACTTTTGGCATTCAATGTGGTACCGCGTGGTGCTCTGATTTCAACATCACGATAACGGGAAAATTCACTGCTCATGCGCTTCACCTTTTGTCTTCATTGAATCAGGAAAGATGTCCACTGAAAAACGCGAATGCCTTTTTCAATACTCTTGTATATACATGATAAGCACATATGATGCCAAAGTGGGATTTATTTTTTTATTGATTAAAAACAATTAGATAAACAAATAAAGAATGAGAGGGATAATATAACACCGTAATAATCCGCCATTAAAGCATCAATATAGTGCAAATAAATCAATAATTCGCACCATATAAGTGCAATAAAACAGAAATTTAACATCGCAATACAGCTATAGCGCGCATTTCATACCGCTTATGGTAGAGGATTCATTCTCTATTTTTAGAAAAAAATAAAAAAATTATTGTTATTCAACAAATTAATTAATTAACAAAATGATAACCGAGTGAATGGCACAGGGCTTGCTAGTTGTACATACAAGGATATACATAAATGACTTTACACTGCCGTTTTTACCTGTCGGCAGGAAGAAACCATAAGGCGTGACGATGATTACTTTTAATAATGTGACCAAGCATTACGACGATGGCACGGTAGTGGTGGACGGTCTGAGTCTGGTTGCGCCAGGCGGTAAAATTACTGTCCTGGTGGGACCATCCGGGTGCGGGAAAACCACGTCGCTACGGATGATCAACCGGCTGGTTGAACCCTCTTCCGGCACCATCCTGCTCAATGGTGAAACCACCGCTCAGATGGATGTTGTGCACCTGCGTCGGCGAATTGGTTATGTGATTCAAAACGCCGGGCTGTTCCCGCATAAAAATATCATCGATAACATTGCCACTACCGCGATTCTTAACGGCATGACGAAAAGTAAGGCCAGAGCCAGAGCCGCGGAACTACTGGAAGTGGTGGGTCTGGCGCCGCAACTGGCGAAAAGATACCCGTGGCAATTATCCGGCGGCCAGCAGCAACGTGTCGGCGTGGCGCGAGCGCTGGCTTCTGATCCCGAGTTTATGTTAATGGACGAGCCTTTCAGCGCCGTCGATCCGGTAGTCCGTGAGCAATTACAGGAAGAATTCCTGCGCATCCAGAAAGAAGTGAGTAAGACCATTATCATGGTCACTCACGATATTGATGAAGCCATGAAGCTGGGCGATCGGGTCGCGGTTCTCAAGCCCGGCGGTAAACTGGCACAGCTGGCAACCCCAGGGGAATTACTCAACGCGCCACAAAGTGAATTTGTCGCTGACTTTATTGGCCGCGACCGCGGCTATCGCAAACTGAGCTTCCACAGCTCTGGCCCGCTGTCCGGTATCCGCCCGGAACCTACCGTGGAAATGGGCGCCTCCCATGCTCAGGCGTGCAATATCGCCCCTCAGCGCTGGCTGCTGGTGACCCATAATGGCAAAGCCTGCGGCTGGTTTGACACCCATCAGCCGGTTGGGGCGATTACCCCGGAAACCATCAACCTTGGCGCCACCTTCTTCCCGCAAGGGGGAACGCTGCGTCAATTGCTCGATTCGGCTTTGAGCTCGCCCTGTCATCGCGCCGTTGTGGTTGACGCCCGGCACGCGCCGGTCGGAACACTGGCGCTGGAGCATGTTCTGGATGCCTGTAAGTCAATGACCCAGGAGGCATCATGAGATTTGACTGGTTGTGGGGGCAAAGAGAAAATATTCTTAATTTGTTGATCTGGCACAGCTATTTATCCATTACGCCGATTGTGATTGGCCTGTTGTTGGCCATTCCCGCAGGCTGGGCGGTATATAGCGTGCCAAAAGCAAAAAGCGTTATTCTCAATCTCTTTGGCTTACTTTATACCATTCCGTCCCTGGCCCTGTTTGTGCTGCTACCGGCCATATTAAACACACAAATCCTCGACCCGATAAACGTGGTGGTGGCGCTGACTATTTATAGCTTCGCCCTCCTGGTGCGCACGGTCTGTGACGGTCTGGATTCCGTCTCCACCGACACCCGGCAATCGGCATGCGCTTTGGGTTACAAACCGATACAGCAGTTTTTCCAGATCGATCTGCCGCTGGCCGTACCGGTTATTGGTTCAGGAATGCGCGTTGCGGTCGTGTCCAACGTCAGTATTGTCTCCGTCGCCGCGCTGATTGGCACCCCACAGCTCGGTTCACTGTTCACCCAGGGATTCCAGCTGCAGTTTCTTACCCCAATCATCGCGGGCATCGTGCTGTGTATTGTGCTGGCGTTTGTACTGGATTGCCTGGTGGTCGCGGGCACCCGCGCGTTAAGCCGTTGGCAACCGAAAAGAGGATGATGTATGTCTGAATGGTTTTTCAATCTCAGCCACTGGTACGGCGATGACGGCATCATCCCTTTACTGTTACAGCATATCGCCTATAGCGCAGTGGCGCTGGTTATTGCCATAGCTATCGCTTTCCCGGTTGGTTGTTACACCGGCCACACAGGCAAAGGCGAAGCACTGCTTATCGGCGCCACAAACGCGTTACGTTCCCTGCCCTCGTTTGGCCTGATTATTTTACTGGTGATCCTGATGTCGAGCTGGTTCGAATCGGATATGGCTTTCGTGCTGCCCTGCATTGTCGTGCTGGTGGTGCTGGCGCTGCCGCCAGTGGCATTGGGGGTACATGCCGGGATTCGTTCTGTTGATCCCAGCGTCCACGATGCGGCCAGCGGGATCGGCCTGACGCCATTGCAGGTGTTAATGCAGGTGGAACTGCCCTGCGCCACGCCGCTGATTATTTCAGGTATTCGTAGCGCCACCCTGCAAATCATCTCAACCGCCACAATTGCCGCTTATGTTTCGCTGGGCGGGCTGGGACGGTTGATTATTGATGGCCGGGCGGCAAACGATTTTGCCCAGATGACCGCAGGCGCCGTGCTTGTCGCGCTGCTGGCTCTGCTCATTGATTTTATTTTCTCGCTTTCCGAGAAAATGATCGTCTCGCCGGGACTTTCCCGACGCACCAAAAACATGTGATGTCCTGCCCTTTAACTCCAGAAGGTTAATACGATGAATATCAAAAAACGCTATTTGACGCTGTTCAGTGCCGCCATCTTATCTGTCGCCTCTTCTGTCTGGGCAGCGCCCACGACGAGCACAAAAGTGATTATCGGATCGGCCGATTTCCCTGAGAGCCAACTGCTGGCAACGATTTACGCTGGCGCGCTGGAAGCGAAACATATTCCGGTCGAGAAAAAACTCAATATCGGTAGCCGTGAAGTTTATATCCCGGCATTGCTGGATGGTTCGATCAACGTTATCCCGGAATATAGCGGCGCGCTGCTGAGCTACCTGGATGCCAGCAACCAGGCCCACAGCCCAGAAGATGTGGCAACAGCGCTGGCGGGCAAACTGCCGAAGAACGTGAAGATGCTTAATATCTCAATGGCGCAAGACAGCGATGTGTTGGTCGTAACCCGGAAAACAGCGGACAAATACAACCTGAAAACGATTGATGACCTGAAACCGATCGCTGGCAAACTGGTGCTCGGCGGCCCCGCGGAGTGGAAAACACGTCATGAAGGCGTTCCGGGTCTGCGTGATGTGTACGGGCTGAATTTCAAAAGCTTTAAAGTGCTGGATGTCGCGGGACCGCTGACAATCAACGCGCTGAAAAACAACCAGATTCAGGTGGCTGATTTAACCTCCACCGCGCCAGAAATCCAGAAAGATCACTTTGTTGCGCTGGGCGATCCGAAAAACTTATTTGCCGCGCAGAATATCGTACCGATTGTCGCCAGCAACACGCTGACCCCGGAAATCGAAAGTACGTTGAATAAGATTTCGGCGCAACTGACCACCAAAGACCTGATCGCCATGAATGAACAGCTCGCGGAATTCACCAACATTGATGACGTTGCGCATCAGTGGCTGGTGAAACACGGCCTTAACAAGTAAGTAAGGAATGGTTTGCTGATGACGACACATCTCTCTTCTCCCGCACAACCACGGGATGCCGTGATATTAGGCAGAACCCGTACCACCATCGAAGAGCTGGTACGCATCGCCGACGGAGCACCAGTTATACTGGAGCCTGACGCGCTGGCCCATATGGATAATGTGAGCCGTTTTATCCACAAAGCGATTGCCGATGGTAAGGTGATTTACGGTCTGACGACAGGTGTGGGAGACCTGGTGACCGAACGTCTATCCGCAGATCAAATTGGTCAGATGCAAATGAACATGCTGCGCAGCCATGCCTGCGGCATGGGACCGGATCTTTCAGCGCGAGAGGTCCGCGCCCTGATGGCGGTGATGCTGAAATCCCTGTTACAGGGATATAGCGGCGTCAGCGCCGAGCTGGCGCGCCGCATGTGCCAGATGCTAAACCAGCATGTTACCCCGTGGTCGCCCGCAGGCGGCTCGGTGGGTTATCTGATCGCCACAGCCCATATCGGACTGTCGGTGTTCGGTGAAGGAAAATGCTGGTATCAGGGACAACTGTTGCCGTCCAGTCAGGCACTGGACAGAGCGGGGATCGCTGCGTATACCCCGGGCCCTCGTGAAGGTCATGCGTTAATCAGCGGAACCTATGAAATTACCGCCCTGGGTTGTCTGGCCATCGGTGATTTTGAACAACTGCTGCCGGTGGCTGATATGGCTGGCGGGATGTGTCTGGAAGCCATGAAAGGCAATACCCGCGGCTATGATGCCCGATTGCACGCCCTGCGCCCGCATGATGGACAACAGGAAACCGCGCGTATTTTGCGTTGTCTGCTGCGTGACAGCGAAATCCTTACGCACTATCGCGATCACAGAGTACAGGATGCGCTTAGTCTGCGCTGCATTCCCCAAATCCACGGCGCGGTGCGCGATCAACTGGCCCACTGCCGACAAATTGTGACCACCGAACTCAACGCCGTGACCGACAACCCGGTATTTTTAATTGAAAACAATGAATTAGTTGTTCTCCCGGGGGGCAATGGCCATGGCGCCCCCCTGGCGCTCGCCCTGGATGCGCTGGCCGTCTCCATTGCTCAAATCAGCACCGCTTCACAGGCACGTTCCGACCGTATTACGAACGTGCATCTCAGCGGTCTGCCCGCTTTCCTGATCGGCGCGAGCGGCCCGAATTCCGGCATGATGATCCCACCCTATGTCGCCGCCGCGCTGGCCGGGGATAACCGCAGTCTTGCCGCGCCTGCCAGCGTACATACCGTCTCTACCTGCGCCGGACAAGAGGATCATATCAGTATGGGCGTCTCATCCGCCCGTAAGGCCGTAAAAGCTGTCGAAAACGCGCGGGATATAGTGGCCATTGAATTGCTGTGCGCCTGCCAGGCCATTGAATTTCATCGGCCGTTACGTGCCTCGGTCGGGACAGAACTGACGCTGTCACAGGTTCGCCAGATAGTGGAATTTCGCCAACGTGATACCGCGCTCTATCCGGATATGCACGCAGTGCGCGATCTGATTGCCAGCGGTGTACTGAGCCACCAGTTACGCGCCCTGTTTGAGGAGAAACACGATGACTGAAGCATTACAAGCGCTGCATGGTATACGGGTGCTCGATTTATCCCGCGTGCTGGCCGGACCGTGGTGCGCTTCACTGCTCAACGATCTCGGCGCGGAAGTGATCAAGATTGAGATGCCTGGCAGTGGTGATGATTCCCGCCACTTCACACCGCATATTGGCGGCGAAAGCAGCTACTTTATGCAACTCAATCATGGCAAAAAAAGCGTCACGCTAAATCTGAAAAACCCACAGGGGCTGGCGATCCTGAAACAACTGGTGGCCAGCGCCGACGTGCTGGTCGAGAACTTTCGCCCCGGCGTTACCGCGCGCCTTGGCATTGATTACCCGACGCTGCAGGCGATAAACCCGCGGCTGGTGTACGTCAGTATTTCCGGTTTTGGCCAACAAGGGCCGCTTGCGCACAAACCCGCCTATGATCATATTATTCAGGCAATTGGCGGCATCATGCAGGTTACCGGCTGGGCGGATGGCGAGCCGACACGCGTAGGCGATGCCATCGGCGATGTGGTCGCCGGTTTGTACGGCAGTTGGGCAGTGCTGGCGGCATTATTGCAGCGCGGTATCAACGGTAAAGGCCAGCACCTGGATGTATCGATGCTTGACACCATGGTTACATTACAAATGGTGTCATTAATCCAGTGGATTGGCGGGCAACCCGCTGCTGGCAGGCTGGGTAACGCTCATCCGATCAGCGCGCCAATGGACAGCTATCGCGCACAGGATGGATATATTGTGATTGCCGTCGCCAACGATAAACTCTTTCGCCAGCTTGCTGAAGCGATGGAATACCCCGCATTAATGGACGATACCCGCTTCGCCAGCGATCCTCAGCGCCTGGCTCATCAGCAGGAATTACGGGAAGTCATCGAATGCTGGCTGGCGACGAAAACCATCAGCCAGGCGCAGGCCATACTGGATATCGCCGGAGTACCGGCTTCCCCGGTACTCCGGCTGGATCAGATCCTCGCCAGCGACTATGCCCGGCAACGCCAACTGGTCAAACAGGTTGAACACCCCCAGGCCGGAAATATTGCGATTGTCCCGCAACCGGTCAAGATGAGCGGCGCCAGCGGGGAACCCGCGTTACTGCCTCCCCTGCTCGGGGAACATACGCATGCCGTTTTGCGCGACATTCTCGGTATGGATGACGCAACCTTAGCGCAACTGCACACGCAGGGCGTAATTTAACCAGCGGAGAGAAATATGCCAGTCATTAAAAACGTGGCGGTCATTGGCGCGGGAACCATGGGGGCGCGTATCGCCGCGGTCATGGCGCGCGCAGGGTATCATGTCCATCTGTGGTCACGCTCGGCGCACACGCTGCAAACGGCGCGCTCGCTAATTGAGTCTCTGGGCGTGACGACCTCGATTCACTACAGTAGCCAGCTGGAAACCTGCCTTGCGGAGGCCGATATCGTTTCAGAAAACATCGCCGAAGATACGTCGCTGAAACAAAGCTTGCTGCAAACCATTGAACAACAGATTTCCGCAGATTGCCTATTGACCACAAATACGTCCAGCATCTCTATTACCTTGCTGGCATCCGCGCTACGCGACCCTTCGCGGCTGATTGGCATGCACTGGTTTAACCCTGCGGATATTATGCCAATGATTGAGATTGTGCGGGGCGAAAAAACCAGCGAACACATTTGTCAGCAGATACGGGAAATTTGTCAGCATCTTGGCAAAGAGACCATCACCGTCAATCAGGATATTCCTGGGTTTATTATCAACCGATTACAGTACGCCATGCTGCGTGAAGCACTGTATCTGGTTAGCGCGGGTATCGGTTCGATTGAAGATGTAGACCGGGCGGTACAACGCACGCTGGCCCCCCGCTGGGCGGCAATGGGGCCCATGAAGCTCATGGATTTCGCTGGGCTGGATACGGTAGAGAAAGTTGCCGCGCTGCTGTTGCCTGCGCTGGATAACAGCAGCACGCTACCGGACTGGCTAAACGAAACGATCTCCGCCGGTAAGCTGGGCGTCAAAAGCGGCGCGGGGTTCTATTCATGGCCCGGAGAGAGTGCGATGGACGCCATGCGGCAGCGTGATGCGCTGGTGAATAGCCTCACGTCAAGGAGCGTGGAAAATGAGTGAAATTCTCTGTCGCTATGAAGAGGCGGTTGCTATTGTGACCCTGAACCGCGCGGAAAAATATAACGCCCTCACGGCCGGGATGCTCGACGCCCTGCTGAGCACGCTAAAAACACTCGATCAGCAACCTGAAGTAAGGGCGATAGTGCTATCAGGCGCGCCGCGCGCGTTTTCCGCTGGCGCGGATATCGGCACCCTGGCGGCTGCATCGGCCACCACGCTATGGCGCAGCGGTTTTAGTGAAAAATGGGACCAGATCGCCTGCATCGAAAAACCCCTTATTGCCGCCGTATCCGGCTATGTGCTCGGTGGTGGTCTGGAACTGGCGTTGCTGTGCGATATTATCATTGCCGATGACACCGCGAAATTTGCTTTACCGGAGAGCCAGATCGGCATTATTCCTGGCGCTGGCGGAACTCAGCGTCTGGTTCGCGCGGTAGGAAAATCGCTGGCGATGGAGATGCTGCTGACCGGCAGACGTATTAGCGCAGAAGAGGCGCACCAGGCTGGCTTAATCAGCCAACGGGTCAACGCCGGAGAGTCGGAAATACACGCGCTGACGGTGGCAAAACAGATTGCCCGCGCAGCGCCGCTGGCGGTGCAGATGATTAAGAAAGCGGTCAATGCCAGCTATGAAATGCCCCTTAGCGCCGGGATCGCATATGAGCGGGCGCTCTCGGCGTTGATTGCGGATAGCGACGATCGGGCCATCGGGATGACGGCGTTTAAAAACAAGCAAACGCCGCAATTTACCGGGCGCTAAGCGCTTACTGGCAAAGGGCTAAGCGTGACACTCGCCACGCGATTTTTGGCGCTCCTCGCCAGAATCACCGTTGCGGGTGCGTCAATCAGCAGGCTGTCGTAATGGTGCAGACAATGACAGTGTTCGCCGACCCGAATATCCAGCGTATCGCCAGCATTAAACAGCAGCAATGTCCCTGTATGATGTGCCCATTCTCCGCCATCGACCCAACGCACCGCCGCCCGTACCGTGGCGGCATCATAGATAACGTTAAAATCGAGCAACGGGCCACCGCTGATCTGACAGGAAACATCGCTATCGCCACGAAAATCGGTCGCCTGAAATGGCGGAATAAACGCGCTTTGCTGACCGTCGATCGTCAGATACATCCCGCCCCCTTCCAGCACGCTGATATTTCTCAAATAACCGGGAAAGCGGGAAAAAGGCCCATCATTACGGATCGTGGCGAGAGATATTCGCCAGGCATACTGTTCGCAGGAAGGGTAACGCAACACTTCACGGGTGATCCCCTGCCCGTTTTTCCATCGCATCTCAGTATATTGCGCATGGGGCAGATGGCGGATCATTTACGCATACTCCCTTCCAGACGGTAGCGCGATCCTGGGTAGACCAGACGTACGCTGGTAACGATTTTTTTATCCTGCCGTCCGGTCCAGGTACGGCGGTTAACCTGCAGGCACGGCGTGTGCTCATTAATTTCCAGGTAGGCACACTCAACCCGACTGACATTTACCGCTTCAATGATATGCTCCCCTTCCACGATAGGTGCAATCGAGGAAAGATAGGCATTTGGCGTGATACGGGTAAAGTCCTGTTGCAGATAGTCCGGGGCGATCAACGCATTGACCAACCGATCTTCCAGCATGATCGGCACGCCATTTTCGTAATGGCAAATCAAGGAGTGAAACAAACGACTGCCCATGGGGAGATTAAGCAGCAGCGTTTGCTGAGTATCGGCCTGTAACTGGGTCAACTCCAGGACGCGTGCGTGATGGCGATGGCCGCGGCTGGCTATCTCATCGGCGATATTATTTATATCCAGCAGCGCCGACTGCCCGCGCACCTCCGCCACAAACGTTCCGACGCCCTGCATACGGACCAGTAACCCTTCAGCGGTCAATTCCCGCAGCGCCCGGTTGATGGTCATGCGACTGTAGCCGAACTGGCTAACCAGTTCACTCTCGGAAGGCACCCGGTAGTTCACCGGCCAGACACCACTATGGATATTGGTTTTGATCATATTTTTTACCCTTTCATAGAAAGGGGCTGGTTGATCCAGGCATTCCTCACCCACGACAACTTTACACACATCGTTTTGTGCCATAACTGTTTCCTCCCCTGATGACTATTAAAGTTTACTCTATGCACTATTGGATGTATATATATAAACATGTATATACATTTAATTATCATCAAACCGGAGTGGAAATATGGCGGTATATTTTGCGGCGAAAGCGCTTCTGCCGCAGGGCTGGGAAAACAATGTCAAAATAAGCGTCTCCGCCCAGGGCATCATTACCTCAGTGGAGAGCAACACTGTCGCGGATGAGCATAGCATCAGGCTTAACGGCTTGCTCGTGCCGGGTATGCCTAATCTCCACTCTCACGCGTTTCAACGCGCGATGGCCGGCCTTACTGAAGTGGTCGGCAATCCCGCCGATAGCTTCTGGACCTGGCGAGAATTGATGTATCGGCTGGTTGATAAAATCACCCCCCAACAACTCGAAACGATCGCCAGCTATCTGTACATCGAAATGCTAAAAGCAGGTTATACCTCAGTGGCGGAGTTCCACTATCTGCACCATGATCGGGGAGGTAAACCTTACGCGCAGCCAGCGGAACTGGCATTACGCATTTCGCAGGCGGCAAAAACGGCGGGTATCGGTCTGACCCTACTGCCGGTACTCTACTCTTACTCCGGCTTTGGCGGCCAACCTGCCTCCGCCGGACAGGCACGCTTTATCAACACTACCGATCGCTATCTGGCGATCTACGATGCCATTACCGCGCAACTTGCCGACGAACCGATGCAGCGCAGCGGCCTGTGCTTTCATTCCCTGCGTGCGGTTACCGAGGAGCAGATGCGTATTGTACTTGCCGCCAGATCGCATAAGCAGCCCGTCCACATTCATATTGCCGAGCAGCAAAAAGAGGTGGACGATTGCGTCGCATGGTCTGGTCTGCGCCCGGTGGAGTGGCTCTACCGCCATATGCCGGTAGATGAGCGCTGGTGTCTTATCCATGCCACCCATCTGACAACCGAGGAAACCCGACAGATTGCGCACTCCGGCGCTGTCGCGGGCCTGTGTCTGACCACGGAAGCCAACCTGGGCGACGGTATTTTCCCGGGGCAGGATTATTTAGCGCATCAAGGCAACTGGGGAATAGGTTCCGACAGCCATATCTCGGTCAATGTCGCTGAGGATTTACGCTGGTTTGAATACGGCCAACGACTGAACCACCGGCGGCGCAATCTTCTTCATACCGCAAACGAACCCTATATCGCCAATGTACTGTATCAGGAGGCGTTAAATGGCGGACGCCAGGCTCTTGGGCAACCCGTCGGACTGATTGCCGCAGGTGAGCGCGCAGATATGCTGGAACTTAACGGTCACGACCCGTTTCTCGCCACCGCCAGCGATCGCGAAATTCTGAATCGCTGGATATTTGCCTGTGCTACCAATCCAATTAAAAATGTCATGACCGGGGGTCGCTGGGTTATTGAAGATGGTCGACATGCTCATGAAGATAAAATTACCGCAGAGTTTATCGCGGTTATGAAACAGCTGACTGGCGTGGCACCCTCCCGGTAGATATTTTCACGCCTTGCGACGAAACCCGTTGTTTGCTTCGCGGAGTGACGCCGCACAGACTGCGGCGTCGACCCGGCTGGATAAATCGCCGATATGCCTGCCCACGATGTTGCCGCGCAGCCCAATAGACGACGGCGGCACATACGATGGCGCGGCACCGCCTGAGATATTCGGCCTGTGGATCTCGCTAACCTTCGTGAGAAAAAAATGCAGAAAGATTTCTATACTGCCATCCAACTCGTGTACAATATTTCGTCAAATTTTTTTCATTTTTGAATGCAATGTCGCAATGCAAATTATCAGGAAGGTATGTAGTACTGGATTATGGATATTGAAACAGACGTTATGTCGATGTGTATGGCTATATTGTTAATTATAAGCGTTTTGCTTGATTAACCCCTTCCTCGCCAAAATTGTGAGCCTCGTCGTCGTCGGCCAGGCCTTCACATTCGTGATAAAATATGAAGATTCATAGGATTCACCCGCCCGGGGATTGCTTGCCAAAAGCCAGGCCTCTAAGCTTCATTCACAAACTTACGAGGTACCTGAAATGAATAAAACGCTTATTGCACTGTTCACCCTTGTTTCGATCACCGCCGCCAGCGCGTTTGCTGCAGATAAAACCGAAGCCCCGACACCGGCAGACGTCAATGCAGGGCATCCGCCATTTGAACTGGCTCAGGGACACGGCCCAATGCCATTTCCCCCTTTTCCACCGAAAAAGCCGGTAATATTCTCCGCAACGGTAGCAACGGATAATCCGGTGGAAACGATCAATAAACTCACGCCGCTTATTCCGGCAAACAAAGCCAAACATTACGAAGTCCGCGTGGAAGTGGTTCCCGTGCCTGATATCCCGGGTGCATAAGCCCATATTTTCGTTGTGGATTTATCTGTGTCGAATAGGCCATCGGTTATCTACAGATATTAAAAAAGCTGCCAGCAAAACTGGCAGCTTTTTATTTTATAGCACACGTTGCGCGCAGGCAGAATTAGCTCTTAATTTTCCGGTAGATAAACAGCACAACCAGTGCGCCGATCACCGCCACGACAAAGCTGCCGAAATTAAAGCCATCGACCTTACCAAATCCGAAGAAGGTACTAATCCAGCCCCCGACAACCGCACCGATGACGCCGAGAATTACAGTAACGATAAATCCGCCGCCGTCTTTCCCCGGCATAATCCACTTGGCCAAAATACCGGCGATAAGACCAAAAATGATCCATGAAATGATACCCATAGCTAACTCCGTCCTCTTGTTACCTTGTAAATCTCTCGTATTTAAGAGCTTAGCATAAATATGAAGAGGGATTAATAAATTTATATTTCACCGACAACACCTTGTCATCTGGAAGATAATGGTCTAAAGACAGCAGAACGAGAGAAATCAAATAAACCGCAAAGGACAAATTATCTACTGATTAATTCCTGATAAGAACATGGGTATATCCGCTGAATAATTCGAGTCGCCGCACAACACGGTTAACCGTTTGAACAGGCAGGCCCGGGAAGGGGAAACGATCGGGGGGAAATTCCCCCTCAGATGGCTGACAAAGTGCGTTTTTCAGCCATTGCCCGGCAGCACTTGCGCGGGCCGACGAAAAAACCAGAACATACGGATATTATTAATTTTGTAGGCCGGATAAGGCGCAGACGCCATCCGGCGGAAATGCAGGCACACTATCTAAACCGGTTTGCCATCAGCCTCAGGGGGAAAGATCCCCCTTCTCAGTCACTTTATATCACCGCCGTTGTCAGTCGCGATGAACAACAGAGGCGCCCCTGCGCATCAGAAATATCGATTTGCCAGACCTGGTGACGGGAGCCAATATGCAGCGCCCGGCACACGCCGCGAACCCTGCCGCTGCGCACCGCGCGAATGTGGTTGGCATTCACCTCCAGACCCACGACTTTCTGTTCACCTTCACAGCACAAATAGCCAGCGACTGAGCCTAGCGTTTCAGCTAATACCACCGATGCGCCGCCGTGCAATAAGCCAAAGGGCTGATGAGTACGCTCATCTACCGGCATGCTGGCCTCAAGGGTATTCTCAGTCAGCGTCTCAAAGCGAATATCCAGCAAGCCGAGCATGTTCCCGTCCTTCATCGCATTCAGCTGCTCCAGGCTGCTCTGACGCCGCCAGATCATCCGATGATCTCCAGCAGCGCCTGCAGCGGATGACGAACGCCACTGCCTTCAATACGCTTCACCTGACTACGACAGGAGTAGCCGGTGGCCAGGCAACGGTTGCGCGGTAATCGCTGCATCGCCTGCTGCCAGGAGAGCGCGTAGATGGCCAGCGAATTAGCATGATTCTTCACTTCATGGCCGTAAGTCCCGGCCATGCCGCAACAGCCGACATTCACGTTCTCCAGCTTCGCGCCGAAACGCGCGAAAATATCCGCCCACTGTTTCGTCGATGCGGGCAGCGCCGTCACTTCGGTACAGTGACCAAACAGATACCACGCCTCGCCGCCTTTATCCTGCGCGATGGTTTCCGTTAACGCCTGCGGCAACCATTCGTGTACCAGCATCACGCGGAAATCGCCTCGCTTATCACCCAGTACCTGGTTGTATTCATCGCGATAGCAGAGCACCAGTGCCGGATCGACGCCCACCATCGGCATACCGAGACGGGCCACACGGTTGAGGAAATCGGCGGTTTTCTGCGCGGTGCGCGCAAATCGCGTCAGGAAGCCTTTAATATGCTGCGCCTTGCCATTCGGAGAAAACGGCAACAACACCGGCTGATAGCCGACCTTTTCGACCAGACGCATGAAATCAGCCACCACCTGCGCATCATAGTAGCTGGTAAACGGATCCTGGACCACCAGCACCCTTTTCGCTTTCTGCTCAGGACTCAGCGCTTCCAGCTGTTCCAGGGTGGTGTTCGCCGAGCGGTGGCCGACCATTTGCTGTTTCAGCGAAGGCGTGGAGAGCAGCGGTAGATCCACCATACCAATATGCTTTTCCGACAGCTTACGCATCCACGGCTGATTAATAAAAAAGTTAAACGTCTTCGGCGCATGCGCCATCAGCGGGGCGTAGGATTCAACCGTCGCCACCAGATGGTCGCGAACCGGGCGCAGATAGCGGCTATGGTAGAGCTGCAGGAAGCGCGAGCGAAACTCCGGCACGTCAATTTTGATCGGGCACTGGGTCGAGCAGGCTTTACAGGCCAGGCAGCCGGACATCGCTTCTTTGACTTCATGGGAGAAATCATACTCCCCTTTACGCGCATGCCAGCTATTGCGGGTACGCGCCACCAAGGTACGCAAACTCGCGCGTTTTTCCGGCAGATCTTTTTCCAGCTGATTAGGGTCAATGCCCCGATCCGCCAGCAGGCGCAGCCACTCGCGCACCAACGTTGCACGGCCTTTCGGCGAATGGATACGATGGTTACTCACCTTCATCGAAGGACACATGGGGCTTTTTGCATCAAAGTTAAAGCACAGGCCGTTGCCGTTACACTCCATCGCGCCGCGCCATGCACTACGCACCGCAATCGGGATCTGGCGATCGAAAGTCCCGCGTTTAACCGCATCCACTTTCATCATCGGCGCATCAACGCCTTCGGGAGGGCAAATTTTCCCCGGGTTCAGCCGGTTATCCGGGTCAAACGCAGCTTTAATTTTACGCAGTTCGCCAAACAGCGCTTCACCAAAGAACGCCGGACTATACTCGGCGCGGAACCCTTTGCCGTGTTCGCCCCACAACAGACCGCCATATTTTGCGGTTAACGCCACGACATCATCGGAGATCCGCTTCATTAGCATCTCTTGCTGCGGGTCGCACATATCCAGCGCCGGGCGCACATGCAGCACCCCGGCATCAACATGACCGAACATACCGTAGCTCAGACCATGTCCGTCCAGCAGCGCGCGAAATTCCACAATATAATCGGCCAGATGTTCCGGCGGCACGCAGGTATCTTCCGCAAAAGGTATCGGTTTAGCGGCCCCTTTGGCATTACCGAGCAGCCCGACCGCTTTTTTACGCATTGCGTAGATACGCTCAATGCCGTCCAGTTCGCTACAAACCTGCCAGCCGATAACGCCAGCCTCGTTACGCGACATCAGTTCATCCAGGCGCTGGCACAGCGTCGCGACTTGATTGTCAATCAGCTCGCCGTCATCACCGGCGAACTCGACAATATTCAGCCCCAGCATCTCTTTATCCGGGACATCAGCGATTAGCTCGCTAACCGAATGCCAGACAATATCCTCCCGCGCCAGATTAAGGACTTTTGAGTCAACGGTTTCCACCGAGAGCGCCTTCGCCTCGACCATAAACGGCGCGTTGCGCAGCGCGGAATTAAATGAATCGTATTTAATATTAACCAGGCGGCGCACCTTCGGCAGGCGCGTAATATCCAGCCGCGCTTCGGTGATAAACGCCAGCGTCCCTTCTGAACCGGTCAAAATGCGCGTCAGGTCAAATTCGCTCATCTCATCATTAAAAACATGGCGCAGATCGTACCCGGTGAGAAAGCGGTTAAGCTTAGGAAATTTGTCGATAACCAACTGCCGCTGCGTTTTGCAGCGCTGATAGACCGTGCGGTAAATACGCCCGATCGCCGACTGTTCTTCGCCCAGCGTTTCTGCCAGCGCCACGGGAATCGGCTGCGTATCGAGAATGTCGCCGCCCATCAGCACCGAACGCACGCCCAGTACATGGTCGGACGTTTTACCGTAGACCAGCGAACCCTGCCCGGAGGCGTCGGTATTAATCATTCCACCAAGAGTGGCGCGATTACTGGTGGACAACTCCGGGGCGAAAAAGTAGCCATACGGCTTGAGATATTGATTAAGCTGGTCTTTAATGACCCCGGCTTCCACCCGCACCCATCCCTCTTCCGGGTTGATTTCGATAATGCGGTTCATATAGCGGGACATATCGACAATAATGCCGGCATTCAGCGACTGACCGTTAGTCCCGGTCCCGCCGCCTCGCGGGGTAAAAACCAGCGTTTTAAAACGCTCTTCCGCCGCCAGCCTTGCCAGCAGAGCCACATCTGCTGTGGAACGGGGAAATAAAATCGCATCCGGCAACAGTTGATATACACTGTTATCCGTCGCCATCGTCAGCCTGTCGGCGTAACTGGTGGCGGTATCACCGGTAAAACCTTGTTGCTCCAGTACCTGCAAAAAATTCAGCACCAGTTGAACGACACCTGGCGCCTGAGAAATTTGTGGGATCATGACGCTCGACCCTGCCCGACTATGTTGTGTTGTAAGTAATTAAACGTTTGCGTTATGCACTCAACTTTTTATCACATTTTTTTCATATGCGCCCGCCAGAATTAAATGCAAAATCAGGCGCGCAAACTTATTGATATTATTATCAGTACATGGAATTACGCTGCGTCAGCATCCTGACGCGACTGCAAAGGTAAAATTTCACCATGATTAACCCCCATCAGCCCCGCGACATACCGCAAATTCTGTTATCGGTGCTGTTTTTATCCCTGATTATCATTTCCTGCCTGTGGATTGTGCAGCCATTTATCCTGTCGTTTGCCTGGGCCGGTACGGTGGTTATCGCCACCTGGCCGTTGCTCCTGCGCCTGCAACGCCTGCTTTTAGGCAAACGCTCCCTGGCCGTACTGGGGATGACGCTGCTGCTGTTTTTGCTGTTCGTCATCCCCATCGCGTTGCTGGTCAACAGCCTGGTGGATAACAGCACGCCATTAATAAAAGTGATTACCAGCGGCAACTTTACCCCGCCGGATTTGGCATGGTTGAACACTATTCCGCTGGTCGGCGATAAGTTGTATCTCGGCTGGCATAGTCTGCTGGAAATGGGGGGCGCGACGATTATGAGCAAAATTCGTCCCTATATCGGCACCACCACCACCTGGTTTGTCGGGCAGGCGGCGCATATCGGTAAACTCCTGGTTCACTGCGGACTGATGCTGCTATTTAGCGCATTGCTCTACTGGCGCGGCGAACAGGTAGCCTATGGTTTCCGCCACTTTGCCACGCGTCTGGCAGCAAAACGCGGCGATGCGGCGGTGATCCTCGCAGGTCAGGCTATCCGCGCCGTAGCGCTGGGGGTGGTAGTAACCGCGCTGGTCCAGGCGGTCATGGGCGGTATTGGTCTCGCCGTCAGCGGCGTTCCCTACGCCGCGCTGCTCACCGTGGTGATGATTTTCAGTTGTCTGGTGCAACTGGGGCCATTGCTGGTTCTGGTGCCGTCAATTATCTGGCTGTACTGGACGGGCGACACCACCTGGGGAACCGTACTGCTGATATGGAGTTGTGTGGTGGGCACCATGGATAGCTTTATCCGCCCGTTACTGATTCGTATGGGCGCCGATCTGCCGATGATCCTTATTCTTTCCGGCGTTATCGGCGGTCTGGTCGCCTTTGGCATGATAGGCCTGTTTATCGGCCCGGTGCTGCTGGCCGTCTCCTGGCGGCTATACGATGCGTGGGTTAACGAAGCGCCGCCTCCGTCGAAAGATCCCGACCAGGTACTGGAGGAACTCAGCGAACTGAATAACCGCGCATCACTGGATAAGTAAGTGAAAAGGCTGTCGGGAGCGATCACCCATCCCGCGGTTCAGCGCAATGTCAGGAATTCAGGGGGACGAGCGAAACGTCCCCCGACTGTTTATACGCCGGGCATGAGACATCGTCGCGACATATTGCACATGGCACATGCCTCTGCCCAGCCCGGGTAAACAAACATATTTCGTCTTAACCTTAAGAACAACTGATACATCAGACCTAACCGCCCTCTGGTTTCAGCTCGCAGTCCGCATTGACGGCGCAGATTATTAACCCCGATTTAACTATTGGGAGGAATCCGATCGACGCCAAAAGCCGCATTGCCTACTATTTATCCTACGGTTATAGATCAAGACCTTGATTTATAAGCATGGAAATCCCCTGAGTGAAACAATGAATTGCTGTGTGTAGTCTTTGCCCATCTCCCACGATGGGCTTTTTTTTGTCAACTGACTTCACAGCGGCTGATCATGCGCCAGTCTCGCGGCAGTTCGCGAACCTCTCCCTTCACCGTCACGGTTGCCTTCCCGCGAATATCCGCCGATGAAGCACCAATCTGCAGCTCAAACTCGCCGGGCTCGACAATTCGCTTACCGTCACGACGGGTGAAGTTAAGCATATCCACCGGTAACGTGAAATTCAGCGTCGCCGTTTCGCCAGCGTCGAGCGTCACGCGTCGGAACGCTTTTAGTTCCTGTAGTGGACGCACCATCGAGGCCACGTTGTCACGAACGTAGAGCTGAACCACCTCGCTGCCCCGGCGTTCTCCGCGATTACGGACAGCAACCTGAACGACGATGTCACCTGTCACCGCAACCTCCGGCGTCAGCAGACGCGGCGCGGAATAGTCGAACATCGTCCAGCTTTGCCCATACCCAAACGGATAGCGAGAACCAAAGTGAAACGCAAACGGCGTGCCGCCGCTTTTCAGCTTATGATTATAGTAATAGGGCATTGCGCCTGCGCTTTTCGGCACGCTGACCACTAAGCGGCCCTGCGGTTCGGCGCGCCCGGTTAACACATCGGCAATCGCCCAGCCTCCCTCCTGACCTGGCGCCCAGGCCATTATCAACGCCGCGACGCGCTCCTCCAGCCCCTGCAGATTATAAGGTCGCCCGCCGGTCATCACCACAATCACCGGCTTACCGGTGGCGACCAGCGCTTCAAGGAGTTGCTGCTGAACCCCCGGCAGGTTCAGGCTATCAGTATCCGAACCTTCGCCCACGGTGCCGCTCTGGAACAGACCCGCAAGGTCGCCCACACAAGCCACCACCACATCGCTCTCCAGGGCTGCGCTGACCGCATCGGGGATCAGGCGGGTATCCTGTGATACTGGAGACTGCTGCATCGGCCTACCGCCGCTGTCGCCAGGAAATACCGGCGCGCCAGCCATGCGTTGCTCAATGATATGACACCCTTTGGCATAGCTAACCCGCCCTTCACCAAGATAGTGACGCAGCGCAGTTAACGGCGTTGTCACCTGCGAGACTTCATCCACCATATCGCTGATGATCAGATGCACCGGGAAGCTGTAGCCGCTGAGCAAAGCCAGCGGATCGTCAGCCGTCGGCCCCACTAGCGCGACTTTTGCTTTGCCCTGCAACGGTATCGCCCCGCGGTTTTCCAGCAGCGTCAATGAGCGCGTCGCCACATCCCGGGCGGCCTGGCGGGCGCTGGCCGATTGCAATGTAATGGCAGAAACATCGGTATAAGGGTGTTCAAATAAGCCAAGACGGAACTTCTCCGTCAACGTGCGGGAGACAATTTCATCAATCTTCGCCATAGTGATTAATCCGCGATCCAAAGCCTCCTGCAGATGCCGCGCGCAATCATCTTTCGGCAGCTCCACATCAAGGCCCGCGTTGAATGCCAGCGCTGCCGATTCCGCCGCATCCTGCGCTACGCCGTGGTGCTGATGAAGCAGGCTGATGCCGCCATAGTCGGCGACCACAATGCCATCAAACCCCCACTGTTCGCGCAAAACAGTGGTCAGCAGGAAACGATCGCTGTGGCCCGGTTGGTTATCGATATCGTGATAGGCTGGCATGACCGAGCCCGCATTAGCCAGCTTTACCGCCATCTCAAACGGCAACAGGAAGGTGTCATTGAGTTCGCAGAAACCAAGATGCACCGGGGCATGGTTGCGCGCCCCTTCACTGAATGAATGCCCGACGTAATGTTTCAGCGTCGCCAGCACATCGCGCTTCTCTCCCTGCAATCCATTGACGTAAGCGCAGGCCATCACCCCTACCAGCCAGGGATCTTCGCCAAAGGTTTCTTCGGTACGCCCCCAGCGTACATCGCGCGAAACGTCCAGCACCGGCGCCAGCCCCTGTTTACAGCCGGTGGAACGGGCCTCGTCGCCAATTTCTCGCGCCGCACGCGCTACCAGTTCGGGATCCCAGGTTGATCCATAGTTTAGCGACGATGGAAACAGCGTCGCGTTCTTGCACAACAGTCCAACCAGACACTCTTCATGAAACAGAGCCGGGATCCCCAGCCGGGTCTCTTCCACCAGCATTTTTTGCAAGCGGTTTGCCGCGCGCACAGCGCTGTGCGCGTCGACAATATGCGTACCCAGCGGACGCGTAATTTGCCCGACGCCAGATTTCAGTTTTTCCGCGAGTGAGGTCTGCTCGCTGGCACCGGAAAATTCATCGCTCAAATCACTGCGTTCTTGATGTTCGCCGTTTTCCGCCAGCACCAGCCAGTAGGCATGCATTTGGGCAAATTTTTCTTCGGTCGTCATTCGCGACAGCAAATCCGCCACGCGTTCCGGGACAGGGCGCCGGGCATCCTTGTAAATTACGGTCATATTATTGCTCCTGTAGTGCAGAATTCAGCGCTCTCTGTCCGGACTCTTGCGCACGGAGTTCGCGTTTGCGTGTCAGTTCACGCGCAATCGTGTCCGCCGTGCGGCTATTGAGTTTGTACAACATCAACAGCAGCGCCATGGCGATAAACAGGCTCGATGGCACCAAAGTGAAAAGCGCATTGATGGTATTTAATACCGTGGAGGATTGGTCAAGCGCATTGGGGGCGTAATCAACCATCCCCAGCACCCAACCAACAACAGCGCCCCCTAGCGCCAGGCCAAATTTAATGGCAAACAGTGCAGTGGAAAACACCAGGCCGTCAAGGCGGCGTCCGCTACGATGTTCTTCGTAATCCACGACATCAGAGAACATGGTCCACTGTAGCGGTGTGGTCAGATTTTGCATAAAACCGAAGATGACGTTAAGGCTAAATATTAACCACAGTTGATTCGCGGGAATAAAGAAAATAGCGGCGGCAAAAATAACGTACGTGATAATCGTCCATTGATAGGCGCGCACGCGGTCAAATTTCCCGAGCAGGCGCTCGGATAATAGCGCCCCAAGCAGCGCGGCAATCATCCCGCTCACAATAAAAGTGAACACCATATCCGGGCGCTGCATAACATATTTTACGTAATACATGGTTGCAGAACCACGCGTGACCACGGCGGTTAATAATAGAATATTGAAGATAAAAACTATCCGCCACTGGCTATTTCCTGCCAGTAATTTGAGATCTTTTAATAACGATCCTGAACTATCTCCCGAAGGAGTATAACGCTCACGAGTCAGGAAAAAGCAGCTAAAGAAAAGCACTATGCCAAGAATACCCATCAGACTCATGGCATAAAAATAGCCTTTTTGCGCGTCCCCGTGCCCTAAATATGATACCAGCGGCAGCGCAATCACCGTGACAATCAGACCACCAATAAACGACAGCGCAAAGCGCCACGACTGGAGCGAATGTCGTTCATGCGGGTCCATCGTCAATGCGCCAGGCATGGCGCAATACGGCACATTAATTGCGGAATAGATAAAGCTCAGAATGGCGTAAGTCAGGCAGGCATAAACAATTTTCGCCGTTTCGCCGACATCGGGAACATAGAAAGTAATAATACAGCTTACACCGAACGGAATAGCAAACCACAGCAGCCAGGGACGAAAACGTCCATGACGGGTATGGGTACGGTCCACCAGCGCGCCAATGCAGGGATCGACCACCGCATCAATAACCCTGACAACTAAAAACATCGTGCCCATGATGGCAGCCGGTAAGCCAAATACATCCGTATAGAAATAGGCCAGAAAAAGCGTGGCGGTTTGCCATACCAGCGCGCTGGCCATATCGCCAAGACCATAACCTATTTTATCTTTAGTAGTGAGTACCGAGGAAAGTGTCATTATTATTATCCTGTACACGATAGAAAAGGCATTTCTGTATTTCGTTATCAAGTGTTTCGATAACGTGGTGTCAGTATTAGTAATGAACAACACGGGAACAATTGTCGAAATTAACTGATGGATTACGGTATTTTGTTTTTTTCGTTTTATGTGACTTACCGCAAATAAGCAGGATGAGGGTGTAAAAAATCCCCGCCATTGGACTAATACCGGTCAGTTAAGCGCGCCATCGGCGTTTTATGCTGTTCTGTTTGCTGCTCTATGCAGTTCAATGGCTGATATATATTGCCTGTTTTTTCATGGCATTCAGCACCCGGACAGCCGCTGACTGAGTGCGGGATCATCGCATGGGGGTTGGGCGCATCAGGGAAACCTGGCGAGAACGCAGGTACGCATCCAGGACTGGCCGTCAGATGAAGTCGGAGTGGAACTGACCGCGTAGCGGCAGGTTTTCAGCGCAATGCCGGGTTATGGGGGCGAGCGAAACGCCCCCATGCCGTTCACAGGCTGTGGAGATGACCCATATCCTCGGATGGACAGTGAACAGAACAGTTCACCGACCCAAACCCGGCGAAAACGAAAAATGCGCCATTTTCGCCAAAGCCACCTCTTTAACTGAAAGCCTCTGACCAGTATTACGCCATTGGACGGGAATAGTGTATATCAACAGCTTACTTATTCAGCTCCGCCAGGCCTAGCCAGGTTTGCACGACGGTATCAGGATTCAGGGAAAGGCTATCAATCCCCTCCTCCATCAGCCAGGCAGCGAAGTCTTCGTGATCGGATGGCCCCTGACCGCAAATACCCACGTATTTACCCTGTTTCTTCGCCGCACGAATAGCCATCGACAGCAGCGCTTTTACCGCATCGTTGCGCTCATCAAACAGCTCAGAAACCACGCCGGAATCACGATCCAGACCCAACGCCAGTTGCGTCATGTCGTTGGAACCGATTGAGAAGCCGTCAAAGTATTCGAGGAACTGCTCCGCCAGTAGCGCATTCGATGGGATTTCACACATCATAATGAGCTTCAGGCCATTCTCGCCACGCTTAAGCCCCTGACGCGCGAGCTCTTCGACCACAGCTTTTGCCTGTGCGACGGTCCGGACAAACGGCACCATGATTTCGACGTTAGTCAGCCCCATGTCGTTACGCACCCGCTTAACCGCCTCACACTCCAGCGCAAAGCAGTCACGGAAGCTTTCGGAAACATAACGACCGGCACCGCGGAAACCCAGCATCGGGTTCTCTTCTTCCGGCTCGTAACGCTCGCCGCCGACCAGATTCGCGTACTCGTTAGATTTAAAGTCAGAAAGACGCACAATCACCCGTTTCGGGAAGAAAGCCGCACCAAGGGTTGAAATCCCCTCCGTCAGGCGACCGACATAGAACTCTCTGGGTGAATCATAACCCTTCATCAACTCGCGGATTTCGCCCTGCAATGCCGGTTCCTGATCGTCAAACTCCAGCAAGGCGCGGGGGTGTACGCCGATCATGCGGTTGATAATAAACTCCAGACGCGCAAGGCCCACGCCTTCGTTTGGCAGGCAGGCAAAATCAAAGGCGCGATCCGGGTTACCGACGTTCATCATGATCTTCAGCGGCAGATCCGGCATGTCGCCAACGCAGGAGCTCTTCACGCTAAAGTCGAGTATTTCGGCATACACGTAGCCGGTATCGCCTTCGGCGCAGGAGACGGTCACGTTCTGATTTTCCTGGATGCGATCGGTCGCATTGCCGCAGCCAACCACCGCCGGGATCCCCAGTTCGCGAGCGATAATCGCCGCATGACAGGTACGCCCGCCGCGGTTAGTCACAATCGCCGCCGCTTTCTTCATGATCGGTTCCCAGTCCGGGTCGGTCATATCAGTGACCAGCACATCGCCGGGCTCAATGCGGTTCATTTCACTGATATCATGAATAACTTTTACCGGCCCGGCACCGATGCGATGACCGATAGCGCGCCCCTCAGAAATAATCTGCCCTTGCGCATGCAGGGTGTAACGCTCCATCACCTGGCCGCGGGAACGGACCGTTTCCGGACGCGCCTGCACGATGAACAACTCACCAGTATGACCATCTTTCGCCCATTCGATATCCATCGGACGGTTGTAGTGCTTCTCGATTTGCACCGCTTGTTTCGCCAGTGCCTGCACTTCGGCGTCGGTCAGGGAGAAAACATCGCGTTGCGCCTGCGGAACATCTTCGATACGCACCTGTTTCCCATGTTCCTGGGTTGCGGCATAAACCATGCGGATCTTTTTCGACCCCATCGTGCGGCGCACGATAGCCGGGCGACCCGCCGCAAGCGTGGGCTTATGAACGTAAAACTCATCCGGGTTTACCGCCCCCTGCACCACCATCTCGCCGAGCCCCCAGGCGGAAGTGATAAACACCACCTGATCAAAACCGGATTCGGTGTCGATGGAGAACATGACGCCGGACGATGCGAGATCGGAACGCACCATCCTCTGCACCCCGGCGGAGAGCGCCACGCCGCGATGATCGTAGCCCTGATGCACGCGGTAGGAAATTGCGCGATCGTTAAACAACGATGCAAATACGTGCTTAACGGCAACCAGAACCGCATCAAAGCCCTGTACGTTAAGAAATGTCTCTTGCTGCCCGGCGAAGGAGGCGTCCGGCATATCTTCCGCCGTCGCGGAAGAGCGCACAGCAAAGGAGGCCTCAGCATTGTCGGCGGACAATCGGGTATACGCGTCGCGAATCGCGTTTTCCAGCTCGCTCTGGAACGGCGTATCGATGATCCACTGACGGATCTGCGCGCCGGCGTTCGCTAATGCGGAAACGTCGTCAATGTCGGTTGCATCCAGCAGTTCATAAATACGCTGGTTTACACCACTTTGGTCCAAAAACTGATTAAACGCATCAGCGGTAGTGGCAAACCCGTTCGGTACGGAAACGCCCATACCTGACAGATTTGTAATCATTTCACCAAGGGAGGCATTTTTGCCCCCAACCCTGTCTACATCATTCATGCCGAGTTGGTTATACCAAAGCACCAGCGGTGACGAGCCATTGTTGGACATTGAGACAATCCTTTTGTGATTTAATACCAGTGATATACACGCCCTTTCAGACTGTTTTCCCGTTAACGGCGCATTGAATCCCTGTCGCCGCGTTATCACCGCGCTCGGGGATTCCATCGCTCGCCGCCAGACGGCATTCTGAATGGTGTTGTGTATAAATAATTCACGATCAACTACCGGATTTATCCTGACATATTTATGCGACTGAAAAAAACGGTGAATCGTTCAAGCAAATTATTTTTTCATTTTTAGGATTCTTTGCCGGTTATACATAACTCCATGATTCTTTCGGAATCTGGTGAGATTTAATACCAAAGCCAGACCAATAATAAAAATGAACTCACCTTTTCATTAAAAATAAAAATAGCATTTCATTTTTTAAAATTGAGACAAAGAGTGGCACGATATGCTTAAATTTAATATCAACTTTCAAACAATTAATCGTGTTATACCGGATGGTCAAAATGGAAAGTGTTGTCGATCGCCACGTGTTTTATATTTCCGATGGAACCGCCATTACGGCAGAAGTTTTAGGGCATGCGGTCATGTCGCAATTCCCGGTTACCACCAGCAGCGTGACCCTGCCCTTTGTTGAAAATATCAGCCGTGCACGGGCCGTGAAAGAGCAAATTGACGCCATTTTTGAACAAACCGGTATTCGGCCACTGGTTTTCTATTCCATTGTACTTCCGGAAATCCGCGACATCATCGTGCAAAGCGAAGGCTTTTGTCAGGATATTGTCCAGGCGCTGGTGGCACCGTTACAGCAGGAGCTACGCCTTGACCCGACGCCCATCGCCCATCGCACTCATGGCCTGACGCCGGGCAATCTGAACAAATACGACGCGCGTATCGCAGCGATTGATTACACCCTTGCTCACGATGACGGGATCTCGTTGCGTAATCTTGATCAGGCTCAGGTGATCCTTCTTGGCGTCTCACGCTGTGGAAAGACGCCCACCAGTCTGTATCTGGCGATGCAGTATGGTATCCGCGCCGCTAACTATCCATTTATCGCCGATGATATGGACAATCTGATTCTTCCTGCATCGTTAAAGCCGCTGCAGCACAAACTTTTCGGTTTAACAATCAATGCGGAGCGCCTGGCGGCCATCCGCGAGGAGCGGCGGGAAAATAGTCGCTATGCTTCTTTGCGCCAGTGCCGCATGGAGGTCACCGAAGTCGAAGCGCTGTACCGCAAAAACAAAATTCCTTGCCTGAACAGTACCAATTATTCCGTGGAAGAGATCGCCACCAAAATTATGGACATTATGGGTCTAAGTCGTAAAATGTACTAATAGACTAGTACGATGTTATAAATTTGTTTATGCTATCACTTGCACCCTATACAGGATTATGCCCTGCTCTTGCAATAAACAGGGATTGCTTTATCGTGATACGCATCACTTCCTGGTATTTTCGCCGAGGAAGAAACAGATTTTTGAGACCCCCGAATGAATAAAACAGACGAATTGCGTACCGCGCGCCTTGAAGGCCTGGTCACGCCCGCGGAACTGGCGCAACGGCACCCTATATCCGCCGCCGTTGCAGCACATGTTTCCGCAACACGCCGCCGAATCGAGAAAATCCTCACCGGTGAAGATCGCCGCCTGCTGGTGGTGATCGGTCCATGTTCCATTCACGATACAGATGCGGCGATGGAATATGCTCGCCGCCTGCAAGGGATGCGCAGACGCTATCAGCCACAACTGGAAATCGTTATGCGCACCTACTTTGAGAAGCCTCGTACGGTAGTCGGCTGGAAGGGGCTCATCTCGGACCCTGACCTGAACGGCAGTTACCGGGTTAATCACGGTATTGAGCTGGCACGGAGCCTGCTGTTACAAGTGAACGAGCTGGGCGTACCGACCGCCACCGAGTTTCTCGATATGGTGACCGGGCAGTTTATTGCCGACCTGATAAGCTGGGGCGCGATTGGCGCACGCACCACTGAGAGCCAAATCCACCGTGAAATGGCCTCCGCGCTCTCCTGTCCGGTAGGTTTTAAGAACGGCACCGATGGTAATACACGTATCGCCATTGATGCCATTCGCGCTTCTCGCGCCAGCCATATGTTCCTGTCGCCGGACAAGCAGGGGCAGATGACTATCTACCAGACCAGCGGCAACCCTTACGGTCATATCATTATGCGCGGTGGTAAAAAACCGAATTATCACGCTGATGATATTGCCGCCGCCGGAAGGGCGCTGGCGGAATTCGACCTCCCGGAACAACTGGTCGTCGATTTCAGCCATGGCAACTGCCAGAAGCAGCACCGCCGCCAACTGGAGGTTTGCGCCGATATTTGCCAGCAGATCCGCGCAGGATCGACCGCCATTGCCGGGATCATGGCCGAAAGTTTCCTGCAAGAAGGGACACAGAAGGTGATTCCCGGCCAGCCGTTGACCTGGGGCCAATCAATCACCGACCCTTGTCTGAGCTGGGAAGATAGCGAACGATTGCTTGATGAATTAGCCGACGCAACCGCCAGCCGCCTGTAGCCCTTCCCCCCACCGACACCGCGGTGGGGAGTCCCTCGCATTGATTTCCGGTCTGTCACCGGCCAACTGGCATCACGGGTTAAATAATCCTTGCGATGAAAAACAACATTATTGATAATGATTATCATTGTTGATTTGATTTTGGGTGCTTTGACGCATATGGATAACGCTGCCACAGCAGAAATAACAAAAGACAATACTCCCTATCCTGTCCCCTCTGACAGAGTGATAAGCAGCCTTGAATTATTAGGCCCTGAAGGGCGAGTGGTCATTGAACACAGCGGTCAGCGTTATTTACTCCGCCAGACCCATGCCGGTAAGCTGATCCTGACTAAATAATGATCCCCGCCATTTGCGCGACGGGGATGGCCAAACCTAACTGGAACAGCTCACTTCAAGACGTTTCCCCCATTCCGGCGGGCGATGGGTATAATCGTCCGACCGATCGGCAAAAGGCTGAGATAATGCGTTGTGCAGACGCGCCAGTTCACTCATATCCCCTTGTTCCGCCTGCTCAATCGCCCGTTGCGCCAGCCAGTTGCGCAATACGATCGCCGGATTCACGCTCCGCATATGCGCCTGTCGCCGCGCATCATCAATCTGCTCATCGCACAGGCGCGAACGGTAACCAGCAAACCAGCTATCAAAGGCGGCACGGTCAATAAATTCATCGCGCAATGGCGAAGCGGCGCTGGCCTGTTCACTCTCGCTCAACATCCGGAACGTTCGCGTGTAGTCGCTGCCTTCACGTTCCATCAGGGAAAACAGGCCATTCAGTAGCTCATTATCCCCTTTCTGTTGGGTTAACAGCCCCAGTTTATCGCGCATACGCTGACCATAAGCCGTCAGTAGTTTGTGCTGGTAACTATCCAGAGCGCAATTCAATGCCTCCGCGTTGATAAACGGTGACAATGATTGCGCCAGCCGCTGTAAATTCCACAGCCCGACAGCAGGCTGATTGTCAAAGCTGTAGCGCCCCTGATAATCAGAGTGGTTACAGATAAAGCCTGGCTGGAAATCATCGAGGAAACCATATGGACCGTAGTCCATTGTCAGCCCCAGAATCGACATATTATCGGTATTCATTACCCCATGCGCGAAGCCGATCGTCTGCCAGCCGGCAATCATTTCCGCCGTCCGCGTGACAACGTCACTGAACCACAAAATATACTTATCCGCTTCGTTCTGCAGATGTGGCCAGTGATGACGGATCACATAGTCCGCCAGTTGTTGGACCTTTTGCGGCTCACGGCGATAGTAAAAATGCTCAAAATGGCCAAAGCGGACATGGCTTTCGGCAAGACGCATCAGCATCGCTCCGCTCTCGACGGTTTCACGGTACACCGGGGTATCGCTGGTCACCATAGCCAGCGCACGCGTGGTGGGGATACCGAGCGCATGCATCGCTTCCGACGCCAGAGCTTCACGAATCGTCGAACGCAGTACTGCCCGCCCGTCGCCCATGCGTGAATAGAGCGTCAACCCAGCCCCCTTGAGATGCCAGTCAAAACGACGGCCATCGGATAGCTGCTGTTCGCCGAGCAGAATGCCGCGCCCATCGCCAAGCTGACCGGCCCACGCGCCGAACTGGTGACCGCTGTAAACCTGCGCCAGCGGCGACATACCGGGCAGCAACGTTTCGCCTCCCCAGACGCCTGCTCCCTGCTGTGGACGGAATAGCGTTTCGGGAATACCCAGCGTTTGCGCCAGCGACGCATTGTGCCAGGCAAGTCGCGCATTCTCTAACGGCGTTGGGGCCAGAGCGGTGTAAAAATCCGGCAGTTCATCATGCCAGTGGGTTGTAAAAGACAGGGTCATGGTTCCTCCTGTCTTCAGTGTAGTGCTTTCAACAAACTATTAACACGGAGCGATTTCAGGGATATTGGCTAAAAAGGCAAGAGCGTCGCCTCCCTCCGGATAATTGTTCGATGCTAAATAACTGATCCTAATACCGCTACACTTTAGCCAGCCCATGCTTTCCACCGGGGAATGGGCTGACGGTATCCATAAAGTGACGAACCTTTTTCAACAGTTGCCACATTGAACGGCACTGGTGAT